>DATMXU010000071.1:0-6150 GCA_035562355.1 Pseudoflavonifractor sp. | reverse complement strand
AAACAAATCAAGCATCAAAAGGTCAGTGATATGATCTTCGATCAGTTAAAGAATATGATAATCAATCAGGAGTGGGCACCTGGGGACAAACTGCCCTCTGAAAACGAAATCGCGCAAATGATGTCTGTGAGCCGCGTCTCTGTACGCTCTGCCCTCCAGCGGCTTGCAAGCATTGGTGTCATTGAGAGCAGGCAGGGAGAAGGGACCTTTGTGTGCGAATACAACAGCTCTCGCCGGCTTGAGCATCTGACGCCCCTTCTGATGCTCACGCAGTATGATTACAAATCTCTCGCAGAGTATCGCATCATTCTTGAATGCAACAACGCCCGTTTGGCTGCAGAAAGATGCACACAGGAAATTTTGGATGAGCTCACCGCGAATTTTTCTAAATACAAAAAATGTACACAGGAGGGCAAGGATAATATAGAGATCGACGTTGCCTTTCATATTCTCATTGCAAAAGCAACCCAAAACCCCTTCATTACCGAGACTTTTTCCATCCTTAAGGATTACCTGATTATGGGCATCCGGAAATATCAGTCCGTTGTGGGTGTAGAATCCGGCATCCAATATCATGAAACGCTGATTGAAGCCATACGCAATCACGACGGAGATAAAGCGTATCAGATTATGGAGAGCCATTTGAAGGAAACGATTGCTGATTGAAATCAGGGTTCAAACGCACTTAGCGTTCCAGCGCGGAAACAGATTGCAGCAATCCTGGCAGTCCGGACGATTGGAAACAAATCATTGACACAGTTATCGATTGAATTTATGTGGGGGAAGAAACGGGACACATCGTACGATGTGTCCCGTTTCTTCCCCCGGGCCGACCCGATCATCTGCTCCTTACCATCCCCCCGGCCAGCAGCCTGTCCGCGCAGCGCTGATAGAGCGCAGCAGTGGTGAGGACGTCCGGCAGGGCGCGGTGGGAGGTGGAGACCGCGATGGACAAGGCCTCCTTCAAAAACTCCAGCGTGTGGCGAGGCAGCTCCGGGTAGGCCTTTCGCGCCAGGGGCAGCGTATCGATGGCGCTATTAAGTATCTTCAGGCCGAGGCGCTGGGCCTTGTACTGCAGGAATGGCAGGTCGAAGGACACTAGATTATGCCCCACCAGCGGGTCGGCGCCGATAAAGTCCAGAAAACCGGGCAGCACCTCCCCGATACGGGGGGCGCCGGACAGCATATCAGGGGTGATCCCGGTCAGGGCCTGGATATCCAGCGGGAGAGGGACCTCCGCCCTGACAAGGGCACTGTACCGCCCGGCCTCCGCGCCATTTCGAAACCGAACGGCGGCAATCTCAATGATGCTGTCCTCTACCTTGCGGAAACCGGTGGTCTCAATGTCGAGCACCACGTACTGGAGGGGCATGGAAGAGGCGGCCGCACCCCGCTGCATGTCCCTCAGGTGGTCGGTATTGACACAGTGGAGCCCGCCCGCCAGCTCGATCACGGCGGCATCCGGCCCGGCGGAGCCCACCAGGCTGCACCGAACGGGCCCGTCCGTGTAAAAACCCGAGTAGGTCAGATCCTTGAGCCACGCCGCGCCGGAGGCGGCCAGGCCACAGGCCTTCATATATGTCAGCGTCTCCTCCTCGGAGAAAAACCGCGTCCACTCCCCAGTGGGAGAGATCATAAAAACAGCTCCTTTCGCCAGCCTTTTCTATCAGTTTAGACGATTTTCGCGGAAAAGGGAAGAGCGGCAGGGGAAAAAAGGGACGAAGAGGACCGGCGCGCATGCGCGCCGGTCCTCTTTACGGGCCTTGCTTACCCGATAAACATCTGAGTCCAGTAATCTCCCTTGGCCACATATCCCACGCCGATCTGGGTGTACGACGCGTTGAGGATGTTGGCACGGTGGCCGCTGGAGTTCATCCAGGCAGTGACTACCTCCTGGGGCGTGCGCTGGCCATAGGCGATATTCTCACCCGCAGTGCGGTAGGTGAGGCCGAAGGCCTTCATCATCTGGAACGGGGTGCCATAAGTAGGGCTGGTATGGGAGAAGTAGTGCTTATCCACCATGTCCTGAGACTTGTACCGGGCCACGCGGGAGAGCTCCCAGTTGGTGGTCAGGGGCGCCAGGCCGTTCTGGGCCCGGGCCACGTTCACCAGGCGGACGACCTCAGCCTCATAGGCGGAGACGCTGCTGTCCAGGGTGGGAATGGTCAGCGCCTGGCCGGGATAGATGAGGTTGGGATTTGAAATCTGGGGGTTGGCGCTGATGATCTCGCTGGTGCCAACCTGATACTTAACGGCCAGTTTCCACATGGTATCCCCCTGCACCACGGTATAGGACAGGGCCGACGCACCCGTGGACAGGAGCGCAACGGCGAGGGCAGCCGCGGCGATCTTGGACAAAATTTTTTTCATGGGTAAAACCTCCTTTTTCAAGAGGTTAGCACTGCCGAGACAGGGAATTCAATGTAAAAATATTGGGAATATAAAAAAACAGGCCAAATTGTGGCCAAATAGCAGGAAGATATTGCACAAATAAATTTCTCTTTCTGTTTTGCGCATTATCGTGTATACTATAGATAGGTCCGTTTTCCGGAAGGCCGGAAAGTCTCTGCGGACAAGGGAGTTTTGTAGCAATGGAATTCAATGAAAATCAGACATTTTCCGATGGGGGCTATCAGGGGCAGTATGTCCCGGCCGAGAGCGTCGGCGTCTACACCGCAAAGACCTTTTTGTGGATGTTCGCGGGTTTGCTGGTGACCTTTCTGACGGCGATAGGGCTGGTGGCAAGCGGCCTGATCGTTGCGGTTTTCAGTATCCCGAGCGTCCTCCTGGTTTTATTTGTGGCCGAGGTAGCGGTGGTCCTTGTCCTCAGCGCGCGCATCAATAAGATGTCGGTCGGCGCGGCCCGCGCATTGTTTTTTACTTACGCGGTGCTCAACGGGATTGTCTTCTCCGTCTACCTGCTCTATTACGACGTGTTCAGTCTCATCCTGGTCTTCGGCGCCACCGCCCTCTATTTCGGCGGCATGGCCCTCTTCGGCTGGGTCACCAAGGCCGACCTGTCCCGTATCCGCAATATTCTGGTGGGCGGGCTGATCTTCCTTATCGTCTTCGGTCTGCTGTCTATGTTCATCCCGGCTCTGGGGGCGTTTGAGCGCATCCTTTGCCTGGTGGGCATCGCCGTCTTCCTGGCCTTCACCGCCTATGATACCCAGAAGATCAAGGCCTACTATGCCGCCTACCAGGGGGACGATCTCATGCTGAAGAAGGCCTCCATCTTTTCCGCCCTCCAGCTCTATCTGGACTTTATCAACCTCTTTCTCTACCTCCTGCGTTTCCTGGGTCGCCGGAGGAGCTAGGCCTCAAACATCAAAAACCCGTCTTCCCATTGGGAAAGACGGGTTTTTTTGTTCAGTTTTTCTCCCGGAGCAGCAACTCCAGCAGCCGTTTGCTCTCCTCGGTGAGGGGGGCGAATGGGGCGCGGCACGCGCCGCAGTCGATACCCCGGAGGGTCCAGCCGTACTTGACGGCAGAGAAAATGCCGGCCCGCACCATGGTCTCCACACGCCGGTTGACGAGGGACTGGAGGTCTCCGGCGGCGGCCAGGTCGCCCCGGCCGAAAGCCTCCCGCAGGCCGAGAAAGGTGGGAGCAAAGAGGTTGACGGTGGTGCCAACAGCGGAGGCGGCCCCTATGGTAAGGGCGGGGAGGTACATCTCGTCAAAGCCGTTGAAGTATACCTTGTCGGGGTAGGCCGCGCGCATGCGCTCCAGTCCGTAGAGGTCCTGGGAGGTGTGCTTGATGCCCGCGACCCACTCGTTTTCTAGCAGAGCGCCCGCGTTTTCCTTGTTAAACGAGACGCCGGTGAACTGGGGGATGTTGTAGAGGATGACGGGCAGCCCGGGCACTGCGTCCAGCACGGCCTGATAGTAGTCCACGATCTCCGGCATGGAAAATTTATAATAGTAGGGTGGTATCATAGACACCGCGGCCGCCCCGGCTGCTTTGGCGTGCCGGGCGAGCCCAATGACGTCGGCGGTGCGGAGGGTGCCCACGTGGGCGATGACGGGGACCCGCCCGGCAGCCTGGTCCAGTGTGACTTCCAGCACCTTTTTCCGCTCCTCCAGGGTGAGGAGCAGGCCCTCCCCCGAGGAGCCGCAGCAGTAAAACCCCTCCACGCCGTCGCTGAGCTCGGCGTCCACCAGAGCGCGCAGGGCGGAACGGTTGAGGTTCTCGTTTTTGTCCATGGGGGTGATGAGGGCGGAGTAGATACCCTCTATGGCTCTGCGCGCCTCGTTTACCACGCCGTCCACCCTCCGTCCACGATCATGTTGGAGCCGGTCATATACCGGGAGGCGTCCGACGCCAGGAAGACCACCGCGCCGTTGTATTCGTCCTCCCGGGCCATGCGGCCGATAGGGATGCGGGCGCAGTAATTGGCCTGGAAACGCGCGTCCTGGGTTTCGCGCCACACGCCGGAGAGGGTGAGGGTGTTCACCCGGATGTTTTGCTTGCCCCAGTAAGTGGCGAGGTAGCGGGTGAGGTTGTATACGCCCGATTTGGCCGCACTGTAAGCCACCGGCTTGATGAAGGGCACTCCGGTCAACTCTTTCTTGTAGGCGTAGATGTCCTGTATGGGAGAGACCATGCCGTAGATGGAGCCGATGTTGATGATGGAGCCGCCCTTGCCGCTCCCGGCCATTCGGGAGCCCACCGCCTGGCAGGCCAGGAAGGTCCCTACCAGGTTTACGTCCACCACTTCCCGGAAGACCTCCTCGGGGAACTGCTCAAAGGGGCCGGAGACCTCCGGAGGGGCGCTGGGCTGGGTGTCGATGCCGGCGTTGTTCACCAGCACGTCGGGCGCCTCGCCCCAGAGGCGCTCCATCGCATCCAGCGCCGCATTCAGGTCTGCCTTTTTTGTGATGTCCACCTGGTAGAACTGGAGCCGCCCGGTATCGCGCTCGGCCTCAGAAAAGAGCCGCTCAGCCGTCTCGGGGCGGGCCGAGCGGGAGAATACCGCCACCCGCGCCCCCCGCTCGAACAGGGCCCTCACGTATTGCGCGCCCAGCTGGCCCAGCCCGCCGGTGACGATGCAGATCTTGTTTTCCACGCTGAACAGAGTGTCGCTCATGTCGTCCGCTCCTTTTCATTCAGGTAAGGTCGATGAGGAATTTATAGGCCTCCCGCCGCTGCAGCCGCCGATACGCCGAGACCAGATCCCTGAGGGGAATGGGCTCGCTCTGGGAGTACCAGCGCTGCGCGTCCAGCGCCCCCTCCCGGACCCGGCGCAGGACCTCCTCATGAGTTTCGGCCTCGTCGTAGCCGCCGCAGTAGACCCGAAAGCTGTCCTTTGCCAGAAAGGGATTGACGCCGTAGCCCGTGCGGTTCCCCCAGCCGTAGACCGCCACCGTGCCGCCGCCCCGGAGGAGGGGAAGGGCGGCGTTCGTGTTTTCGGGGTGGCCCACCGCGTCCAAAATGAGGTCGAGCCCGTCGGGGAAGGCCCCGGCCAGGTCGCGATCCAGCTGAGTGCTCGCGTAGTCCAGGGCGGCCGCGGCGCCCAGGTCCAGGGCGTCCCGGCTCCGCTTGGCGCTCCCCAGGGAGACCACGCGGGCGCCAGCGTAGGCGCAGTGGGCAATGAAGGCAAGGGCATTGGCCCCGCTGCCCGCCACCAGCACCTGGTCTCCCCGCTTTACGCCCACGCGGTCGGTATAGCTCAGGGTCTCCCTCCAGGTGATGAACATGGGCGCGGACCGCTCGTCCACGTCGTTGGGGATGACCTGCTGTACCCGGGCCTTGTCCCACTGTTTCCTGGGCAAACCGTCGGCCTCCATAGCCCGCCAGTCGGTGGCCACGCCGTATTGGGCAAAGCCGCCCCAGCAGACGCCCAGCCCCACCTGGGGCAGCGGTGGGGTGCCTACCCGTGCAAGCAGGTCCCCTTCCCGAAAGCTGCACACCTTTTCACCCAGCCGCATGGCCCGCCCCACGCTCTCGTGGCCCAGGATGGCAGGGTAGGCGATGGGATTGGGATGCCCGCCCTCAATGACGCGCTGGTCGGTGCCCGCGCAGGTAGCTCCCCAGGACAGCCGGACCAGGGCTTGATAGGGACCAATCTCCGGCAGAGGGACCGCGCGGACCTCCAGCGTGCCGTCGCCGTATACCACGGCGGCCTGCATAGTTTCCATAAGCTACCACCT
>DATMXU010000070.1:0-5612 GCA_035562355.1 Pseudoflavonifractor sp. | reverse complement strand
CTTTGGCGGCGGGAGTTTTTGTGAAAGCATTGACAAACTCTTTTATCGATATTATAATATCGATAAAAGAGTTTGTCAATGCTTTCACAAAAACTCCCGCCGCCAAAGCGGTGGGAGTTTTTGTCGCTTATCTCTATTTATATTTCGACGCCGCGGGGCGCCGTGGAGCTCTCTACGTTCTTCTCCACAATACTGCGTCGTTCCCCTGCCTCTTCGTCGCCATCATACGGTAAAGGTAGTGGATCGGGCAAGCTCCGCAGGGCTTGCCCGATCCACTGCTTTACATACAGCTTTCCCTCTGCTCCCGTCAGGACCCCAGCAGAATGGGCTGGAGCTGCCTGCCCTGGAGGGCGGCTTCGATGGCGGCGGGGACGAGGGTAAAATCGGCCACCAGGCTGGCGGGTTTTTTCACCGGATCGTCCTGGCGGAAGGGGACGAAATAGACGTGCTTTTTTTCCAGAAGCATGCCGATGTTCTTGGCGTTGGCGGAGAGTCCGTCGTTGGTGGCTACCGCGATGATCAGGGGCTTGCCGTTGCGCAGATGGGCCTTGGCCGCCATGGTCACGGAGGAGTCGGTGATCCCCGTGGCCAGCTTTGCCAGGGTATTGCCCGTGCAGGGGCAGATGACCAGCACATCCAAAAGCTTTTTCGGCCCGATGGGCTCGGCGTCCTTGATGGTGGAGATGACGCGCTTATCACAGATGCGCTGCATCTCCCGCATGAAGTCGTGGGCGTTGCCGAAACGGGTATCGGTAGCGGCGCTCCGCTCCGAGACGATGGGATATACGTCGCCGTACTGCCCATGTACCTTTTCCAGTGTCTCCATGGCCTTATCGAAGGTGCAGTAGGAGCCGCAGAAGGCAAAGCCTACCGTTTTCTCTTCCATGCTCACACTCCTAACTCACTGAGGATATTGTAGATTGTGTTCTTGATAACCTTTCCCGCCGTCACCGGCGCCACCTTGCCGGGCAGGGACAGCGCCCAGATCGCCTTGATCCCCAGCGCCCCCGCCGTCTCGAAGTCTACGCCGGCGGGTATGGGAATTGGATAAGATATAAGAAGAGGGGTGTGGCAAAGGTGGCTCCTATCTTTGGTCCCCCCAGCCGTATTTCAATCAGCCAACCGGAAGGTCTCCCTCAACTTCTACTCCCCTACACGGACGACTCCAGCTACTGCGGCGCACCCAAGCAGAACATCTATCCCTCAGGCCTGATGGTAAGTTATCTGAACATCTGCGAGTCGTATGGCAGATAAAGCACCGTTTGGGCTCTGACGCCCAAACGGTGCTTTTCGCGCTCAAAAGAGGCGATCTTATACTGGCTAAAGCAAATGCTCAGTCTGAAAAAAAGCTGCTCACGCTTGCATTCTTGGGGGAGTCATGCTATGATAGTGCGTATGGTTGTTAAATAATGGGATTCATAAACTCCGCAAATATTCTCGGCCGTCAAACGCGGCGGTATGTAGAGAGAGCGCATGCTCGAAAATCTAAATAATGGGGGTTCTGGGCATTATGGATAGCAATCTGGTTCTGTTTTTAGGCGTTTCCATCGCAGTCTCCGTTCTTGCGTTCGCGTTTGCGGCCTGGCTTTATCGGTGGATTGTGCACCAGCCATCCCAGAACCCGAGAGTAGCCGAGGTCGGCGGGTACATCCGCAAGGGCGCCAACGCCTTTTTGCGCAAGGAGTACAGTGTGCTGGCCAGGTTCTGCGGCGTCATGGCCGTGCTGATTCTCATTTTCCTGCCCCAGCCGATCTGGTCGGGACATGGGGCAGGGCACAATATCTCCATGTCGGCGGCGTACATAGTGGGTACTCTGTTCTCGGCGATCGCCGGTAAAATCGGAATCCAGGTGGCGACGATTGCCAACGTCAAGACGGCCGAATCGGCCCAAAAGGGACTAAGTCTCTCCTTTCTCTCGGCATTTCGCGGCGGCGCGGTCATGGGTATGGCGGTGGTCGGCAGCTCGCTCCTGGGTGTGTCCCTTGTCTTTTCGCTGACCCGGGACGCAACCACGCTGCTGGGCTTTAGCTTTGGCGCCAGCTCCCTTGCACTGTTTGCGAAGGCGGGCGGCGGCATCTTCACCAAGACGGCCGATATCAGCGCCGATCTGGTGGGAAAGGTCGAGCTGGGCATTCCCGAGGACGACCCCCGCAACCCCGCCGTGATCGCGGATAACGTAGGCGATAACGTGGGCGACGTAGCCGGTATGGGCGCAGACCTGTTTGATTCCAACGTGGCCTCTATGGCCGCCTCGCTGGTGATGGCGATTACGCTCGGAAAGCAGGTAGGCGTCGACTATACCGCGGTGGTCTTCTGTTACGCGGCGCTGGGCCTTCTCTCCTCCATCATTGGCGTAATGGCGGCCCGCATGGGGAAAGAGGGCAATCCCACCCGCGCGCTGAATATGAGCACCTATATCACGACGGCGGTCTTTCTCATTTTTACGGCCGGCGCTACGGCCCTGTTCCGATTTGATTGGCGCATCTGGGCCGCCACCGTCATCGGCCTTCTGGTGGGCGTGATCATCGGCATTACCAGCGATTACTTCACCAACGACGCCCGAAAGCCTGTACGCAACGTGGCCAAGGCTTCGGAAACGGGACCGGCCTTTACCATCCTCTCGGGCGTTTCCTACGGGTTTTTGAGCGTGCTCCCCGCCATGGTGGGGATCGCGGTGGCGGCGCTTCTGTCCTACAACGTCTGCGCGTCGATCGCTCCGCAGGACCCCATGGCGGGAATGTTCGGGATCTCCATGGCCGCGGTAGGGATGCTCTCCATCGTGGGCATGATCATCTCCAACGACGCTTACGGCCCCATCGCCGACAATGCGCGCGGGCTGGTGGAGATGGGCGACCTGGGTGAGGAGGCGTTGGAGATCACCGACTCGCTGGACAGCGCGGGCAACACGGTCAAGGCGGTCACCAAGGGCTTTGCGATCGCCGCCGCGGGGCTGACCATCATTTCCCTGCTGGGCGCTTTCATGAGCGAGGTGAACGAGGCCGCGGGCCAACTCGTGCTGACCGGTTTCGATATCATCAATCCCAAGGTGTTCTTTGGAATGCTCATCGGTGCGGCGGTGCCCGCCGTTTTCTCGACACTGCTGATCCTGGGCGTGGACCGCAACGCCCAGCGTATGGTGGCCGAGATCCACCGCCAGTTCCGCGAGATCGTCGGCCTGAAGGAGGGGAAACCGGGCGTTGTGCCCGAGTACGACAAGTGCATCGATATCGCGACCCACGGCGCGCTGCGGGAGCTGATCCCCGCGGGCGTACTCACCATCGCCGTGACGCTGCTGGTGGGCTTTATTGGCGGCGTGGAGGCCACCGGCGGCTATCTGGCCGGTAATATCGTCAGCGGACTGCTGCTCGCGCTGTTTATGAGCAACTCCGGCGGCCTCTGGGACAACGCGAAAAAGTATATTGAGGCCGGCGGAAACGGTGGTAAGGGCAGCGAAGCGCACAAGGCCGCCGTGGTGGGCGACACGGTGGGTGATCCCTTTAAGGACACCGCAGGCCCCTCAATCAACACGCAGATCACGGTGGTCTCACTGGTGGCCTCGCTGATGTCGTCGCTCTTCCTCGCCTTCTCTATTTTCTAAGCCGACTGGCGGCGGCGGCTCGTTTCCGTCCAGGCAAAACGCGCTACCATTTTAAGAAAAGCCTGGGGGGCTTGCTGTCTGCGCCATGCAGACAGCAAGCCCCCCAGGCTTTTTTCTTTGTAATGTCCCGGCCTGTACGCTATATCTCGTACCACTTAATCTCGTTGGCGGAGAGTTCCAGGGGGAAACTGGAGCCATCGCCCTTATAGACTATGGTACTCTGGCTCTCATAGGTATTGTTCACCACACAGAATTTCCCGTTTTCCACAAAGGCGTGGACCTCCGCGTTGAAGTTGGAGGAGAACCATCTGTAGATCTCCCCTTCCCGGCCCATGCTCCAGAGGATGGCGCGGTGGAGCAGGCGGCTGTTCTCAAAGGAGTAGGGCAGGCCGCTGAGGTATACCGTCCGCCCCCCGCCGCAGAGGTTGACGGCCATCTGTACCTCCCGCTCCCGCTGGACCAGAACCTGGGCTCCCTCCAGGGCGTAGATGCCCTTCTTCCCCTCGCCGAAGTCCACGCTCCCCGCGCAGTCGGCCAGGATGAAGTGGTCGGGGTGTTCTTCCCAATTGTACTTATCGTAATTGAGGGTAAAGCCGGTCTCCTTCTCTACCCCCAGAGCACCCGCCAGCTGGAAGAAACGCCCCTGATGCTGGTGGCCCGACGGCTCGCCCACGCCGAGGAAACCGCCCCCCCTGTGGATAAAACCCCGCACCGCCGCGGCAATCTCCGGGTCCTCCCAGACCGCGCCGCCGGTGTGGGCCGTGTCGGCGTCGCCCACGTTGAGGATGACGTCGATCCCATCCAGAACATGGGGGTCCTCCTTAATGTTGTCAAAGGAGATAAATTTCACGTCGAAGGGCGCGCCGGACAGGGCCTCGATGACCCCGGCGTAGGAGTAGTTCTGCTTTTGATAGAGAGCGTGGTGGACCATGTGGCAGCCCCAGGCGCGCATTTTACCCCAGCAGTTGAGCACAGCCACGGTTCCCACGCAGTAGGGCGTGGTCCCCCTGATGTTCTCATAGAGCTCTCGAAACTCCTTACAGACCTCCTCCACATAGTCGAGGAAGTCGGGGAAGTCCAGGGCCAGCTTGAGGTAGCCGCCATAGCCGATGCGGTCGATGGGCTTTCTCAGGATGGCCCGCCGGGCGGTGACCCAGTTCTCCTTGGCCTCCCGCATGGGGTCGCCCCCCTCGTGGAAGGTGTCGGGGAAGAAGTAGGGCAGGAAACGGCCCTCGGTGTATTTCACACCCTCGATATCGGAGATGAGGCGCAAGGTAGAGCCGTTGCCCACACTGCCCACCACCGCGTCCAGGCCGATGGTCTTGAACTCGTCCATGAAGGGCTCGGTGCCGATCCAGTGGTCCCCCAGGAACATCATGGCCTCCTTGCCCAATTCGTGGGTGATGTCCACCATCTCTTTGGCAAGGGCTGCCACCTCGGCGCGCTGGAAAGCCTGAAAATCCCGAAATTCCTTGGAGGGGACCCGATACTGGTTATTATAATACCCCTGGTCGATGATGAATTCAGGGCGGAAGGGGTAGCCCGCCTCCCGCTCGAACTGCTCCAGGATGTAAGGTGAGACCGAGGCCGAGTACCCGTACCAGTCCACGTACTTCTCCCGCTTGAGCTCGTCGAATACAAGGGTAAACTGGTGGAAGAAGGTAGTATAGCGGATGACGTCCACATGGGGGTGCTCAGTGATAAACCTGCGCAGCCGCTCCATGGTGTACCTGCGGGTCTTGGGCTGGCGGACGTCGAAGGTGATCTGGTGCTCGAAGTCCTTCCAGTTGTTGGTGACGGCGTTGTACATATGCACCGGGTCCCAGATGAGATAGGCGAGAAAGCTCACGGTATACTCGTGGTAGGTTTCCGCCCTATGTACCGTGATGCAGCCGCTCGCCCCGTCATAACTCCAGTCCCCGGGGGGCACCACCGCCCCGGCGGTGCGGTCCACCACCTCCCACCAGCGCTTGATGTCGTCCCGGGTGTTCACCATCATCAGCTCGGGGGAGAT
>DATMXU010000069.1:0-10182 GCA_035562355.1 Pseudoflavonifractor sp. | reverse complement strand
CCCAAAAAGGGCGGGATGCCCAGAAACCGCGCCAAAATAAAGTTTTCTACTACAATGGCCGCCAACGCCAAAGCGAAGAGCTCGGTCACCGTCATACCTGTCTCCCCTTTCTCTCCAGCTTGCCCCGCAGCCAGCGCGCCCCGGCGGCACAGACCCCCAGCAGAAGAAGTCCGCCGCAGGGGGCCGCCAGCAGAAGCGCCGGCTGGTCCAGGATAGGCCGTCCCCACAGCGTCCCCGCGCCCAGGACCTCCCGGACGGCCCCCAGGGCCGCCAGTGCCAGTGTGAGCCCCAGCCCCGCGGACAGCCCGTCCAGCGCGGCGTAGCTCGGGATGAGAGTCTCCATAAAATCCCCCGTCCGAATCAAAAGGAGGCAGTTGACGGCGACGAGGGTGAGCGCGCCGCCCACCCCCTCTGCGGCAGTGGGAAAGCGCGTCTGCAAAAAGAGGCTCGCCGCCGCCGTGAGGATCGCCGCCAGGACGGCATAGACCACCGCCCGCACCCGGCGGGGAACCCGCTCCGGCAGGAGCGCTACGATAAAATTCACCAGCAGGAGCACCGCCGCCGAGGCCAGCCCCATCCCCAGGCCCGCCCTGAGAGAGGCGGTGGCCGGCAAAGCGGCGCACAGCACCAGCGTAAACGAGAGCATGAGGGCGCGGCGCGTGAGCCCCGTCCGAAACGCCGCCAGGGCCCGCTCCGGCTCCAGGGCAAACCGCTCCCTCAGCCAGCGCCCCGCATTTTTCAGCCCCGCCCGGGCCATGCCCGGGGCGTTCTGGCGCAGCTCCAGCCACGCCTTGGATTTTTCCTTCTTCACCGGCCCCACCGCCCTCTCCATGTCTGGCCAAAGCTGCGGCGGGGGATCAGGCGGTCCAGGCCCCAGGCGCAGGCGTTCATGATGAGAATGGCAAAGGCCGCCCCCTCAGGGTATGCGCCGTAATACCGCAGAAAGACGGTGAGGGCGCCGCAGCCGATGCCGTACAAGACCTGCCCGCTCCCGGTGATGGGGCTGGTCACAGGGTCGGTGGCCATGAAGACCGCCCCCAGCACCAGCCCGCCGCTAAGGAGCTGGTAGCACATCCAGTCCGGCGCGCCGATCCCCGCCGGGGGGAAGAGCCAGGTCAGCGCCGCCACCGTCCCCAGGAACGCCAGAGGGATACGGGGCTGGATGACCCTGCGCAAGACCAGGTACACGCCACCCAGCAGCAGCAGGGCGGCCGACGCCTCCCCCAGGCTGCCGCCCCGAACCCCGGTGAACAGCTCCAGAAGGCCGACGTCGGGGAGGGCGCCGCCCCGCAGGGCCTCCAGGGGCGTTGCGGCCGAGATCGCGTCTACTCCCGTCTGCCAGCCCGACCAGTCCCGCACGGCTGGAAAGACCGTCACTGCCGCCGGAAAGGAGAAGAGGAAGACCCGCCCCGCCAGCGCGGGGTTCATGAAATTCCTACCAAGGCCCCCAAAGATGGACTTTACCACGATGATGGCGAAAAAGTCCCCGATTAAAATAGTTCCAAGCGGAACGCCCGCAGGGAGACAAAAGGCAAGCAGCAGCCCGGTGACGGCGGCGGAGCCGTCCCCGATGGTCTGGGGTCTTTTGGTGAGCAGACAGTATAGCCCCTCAAAGGCCAGGCACCCGGCTACCGACACCCCGGCCACCAAAAAAGCCCGGTAACCGAAGAGGTAGACTCCAGAGAGAAGAATGCTGGGGGCCAGGGCGACAAGCATATCCAACATATAGCCGCGGGTGCTCTCCCGTCCGGCCATATGGGGCGCGCTCCCCTGCCGAAAACCGGACTCCCGGCTGCGTTCCCGCAGTTCAGACATGGCACTCCTCCTCCCCCGGCGACCCGCCCGCGCGGAGCCGCCGTTTTCCCTTTTTGATGTCCTCCACCAGTTGGATATGGGCGGGGCAGGCATAGGCGCAGGCCCCGCACTCCATGCACTCCCCCGCCCGCAGGCGGGCAAGCTCCCAGGTGTTCCCCGTGCGGGCATAAAGGCTCAGGTACACCGGCTCCAGGAGCAGGGGGCAGACCTCCAGGCACCTCCCGCAGCGGATGCAGGGGCCCTCCGGCCCCCCGGCAGGGCCCAGTTCCCTGCGTTTCATGGCCACTACCGCCCCGGTGCCCTGGGTGACGGGGGCGTTCAGGTCCCGCTGGGCAAGGCCCATCATGCCGCCCCCCACCACCACCCGCTCGGCGTGGCCGGAAAAACCGCCCGCCTCCCGGATGAGGTCGGAGATCGGCGTACCCAATGGGACGAGCAAATTCTTAGGCGTGCGCACCGCGCCGCCGGTGACTGTGATGATGCGGTGGGTCACCGGTTTTCCGCCGTATACCGCGTCGGTGACGGCGGCTGCCGTCGCCACGTTGAAGACGGCGTAGCCCATGTCCAGAGGGAACACTCCCGGCGGCACCTCTTTCCCCGCAAGGCGCTGAATCAGCTGTCGCTCCGACCCCTGAGGGTAACGGGTGGGGAGCACCTGCACCTCCACGTCCCCGCCGCGGAGGGGGAGGAGGGCACGCAGGGCGGTGACGGCATCGTACTTGTTGCTCTCCACGGCGATGACGGCGTTCTTCAGGCCCAGAGCGCGGGCCAGGAGACGGGTGCCGGTGAGGACGTCCTCGGTCCGCTCCAGCATGAGGCGGTGGTCGGCTGTGAGGTAGCTCTCCCCCTCACAGCCGTTGACAATGAGGGTATGTACCTTACCCTGGGCCTTGCCCAGCTTGATGCCGGTGGGAAAGGCCGCGCCCCCCATGCCCGCGATGCCCGCCCAGGCCACGGCCGCCCGGATCTGGGACACCTCCAGCTCAGCGGGCGGGGTCTCCGCCGGGGCGCGCACTCCCAGCCTGGCGGGGGTATCCAGCGCGTCGTTCTCGATCACGACGCACAGGACCTCGCGCCCGTCGATCTGGACATGGGGCTCAATGGCGGCCACCGTGCCCGAGACGCTGGCGTGTACCGCGCCCTTGTTCCCCTGGGGCGCGCAGATACGCTCCCCCAGCAGCACATGGTCGCCCGCCGCCACCTGGGGGACAGTCACCGCCAGGGCCACCCGTACCGGGGGCTCCACCATAGAGACGCTGTGTAGCGCTGCTGTGGCCCGTTTCCTCCCCGGGAAATGGACCCCGCCATAGATCCTGTGCAGCATATCCTCACCTCACTACGCAATGGGTAATTATAGCAGACTGTAAATAAACCCTCAATCCGAATGTTTTTAGAGGGCGGGATGATGAAACGTACCGCAGACTGTCAAATTTTCCGACAGTCTGATTATATGAAAAGCAGACAAAAAAGTCCAGTAAAGACGCACATTCGGCCGCAATTTTTCCAATTGACAAACGCTGGCCAACGGGTTATTATACTAGTTAATATCTTTCAAAAGCGATGACTGGGTAATATTGCCTCGGTGTAAGCGCAGAGAGGGGATGACTGGTGGAAATCCCCGTGAGCCGCGGCAGGAACGTCGCCCATGAGCAGCTCTCCTGAAGGGGTCACTTGGTAGGGAGGGACGGCAGGACCGCCGTTATCGGGCTTGAGCGCACAGGGTTTTTTTGCCCTGTGAAGTTAGGTGGTACCACGGAGCATGACTTCGTCCTAATCAGGACGAAGCCATGCTTTTTTGTTTCTCGAAAAAAGGAGGCGCGCGCATATGAAAATGAAAAGTCCGCAGATCTTGATGGAATGCCTGCTGGAGCAGGGGGTGGACACGGTATTCGGCTACCCCGGCGGCACCATCCTGAACATCTACGACGAGCTGGAGCTCCACGGCTACAAGGACAAGATCCGCCACATTCTCACCGCCCACGAGCAGGGCGCCTCCCACGCCGCCGACGGGTACGCCCGCGCCACCGGGAAGGTGGGCGTGTGCTTTGCCACCAGCGGCCCGGGGGCGACAAACCTCACCACCGGCATCGCCACCGCGTACTATGACTCCTCCCCCGTGGTCTTCCTCACGGTAAACGTGGCAGAGCACCTCATCGGCAAGGACTCCTTTCAGGAGGTGGACATCACCGGCATCTCCATGCCCATCACCAAGTGCAACTACCTGGTACGCCGCGCGGAGGACCTGGCCGACGTGATCAGAGAGGCCTTCGCCATCGCCCGCTCGGGCCGGCCTGGGCCGGTGCTCATCGACATTCTGAAAAACGTCACCTACGACGAGGCAGACTACGAGTTCCTCCCCCGCGCCGAGCACGGCAAACACGGGCGGCTGGCCTCCATCCTCCGACGGGCCTCTCACGACCTGCGCACCCCTGAGCCCGACCACGGCGATATCGACGCCCTCCTCTCCATGATCGAGAAGGCCGAAAAGCCTCTCGTACTGGTAGGCGGCGGCGTCATCCGCTCCAAGGGCGCGGTGCCGGAGTTTCGCAAGTTTTTCGAGCGTCTGGACGCCCCGGTGGCCTCCACCATCATGGGCGGCGGGGCCTGCCCCGGGAACCACCCCCTCTTTACCGGCATGATCGGGATGCACGGCTCTCACGCGTCCAACACGGCCTGCGACCAGTGCGATCTGCTCATCGTCATCGGCTGCCGGTTCTCCGACCGGGTGGCGACCAACCCCAAGGGTTTTGCCCACAATGCCAAGATCGTCCAGATCGACATCGACCGGGCCGAGATCGACAAGAACGTGCAGACCGACCACCACATCATCGGCGACGCGAGAAGGGTGCTGGAGCTCCTCAACGAAAAGCTCCCCGCCCACGACTACGCCACGTGGAGGGAGTGGGTCTTCTCCCACGAGGAGGTCCCTCTGGAGCGCAACCCGGAGAAACTCTCCCCCAACGAGGTGCTGGAGACCATACAGAAGGTCTCCCCCGGGGCCATTGTCGCCACCGACGTGGGCCAGCACCAGATGTGGTCGGCCCAGTACTACCACTTCGACCGGCCCGGCCAGCTCATCACCTCGGGCGGTTTCGGCACCATGGGCTTTGGTCTGGGGGCCGCCATGGGGGCCAAGATGGGTAACCCCGATACTCCCGTCTTCCTCTGTACCGGCGACGGCTGTTTCCGCATGAACTGCCATGAGCTGGCCACCGTAGAGCACTATCACATCCCGGTCATCATCATCCTCTTCAACAACCGCACCTTGGGCATGGTGCGCCAGTGGCAGCACCTCATCTACGGAGAACGGTACTCCCAGACCGACCTGGACCGGGGCCCCGACTTCGTCAAGCTGGCCGACGCCTACGGTATCCGGGGCGCCCGCTGCGCAACCCAGGCCGAGCTGGAGGCCGTTCTGACAGAAGCCACCGCCTCCGGGCAGCCCTGGGTGGTGGACTGCGCCATCGACAAGGACGCGATGGTCCACCCCATGGTGCCCGGCGGGGCCAACACCACCAACTTTTTACTGGATTAAGGGGGCGTTTGACATGAAGGAAACCACGATCACCCGCCGCACCCTCTCGGTCCTGGTGGAGAACGCACCCGGCGTCCTCAGCCAGGTCTCCCGGCTCTTCTCCCGGAAGGGGTACAACATCGAGTCCCTGGCCGTGGGCACCACCGACGATCCCCAGGTCTCCCGCATCACCATCGAGCTCTTGAGCGACGACGCCATGACCGGTCAGATCATGAACCAATTGCGGAAGCTCTTTCCGGTCTACTCGGTGCAGGAGCTCCTGCCCGAGCGGAGCATCCGGCGGGAGCTGGTCATGTTCAAGGTAAAGGCCGAGACGGCCGACGTGCGCAACGAGGTCATTCAGATCGCCAACATCTTTAGGGCGAGCATCATCGACGTGTCCCTCGTCTCCCTCACCCTGGCCCTCATCGGCGATGAGGCCAAGGCCGACGCCATGCAGAAGTTGCTGGAGGCCTTCGGCATCCTGGAGCTGGTGCGCACCGGCATCGTGGCCCTGGAGCGGGGCGCGTACACCATCAGCGACGAGAACAAAGAAAAGGCCGAGTTTAACTTGAGCAAGAACGTACTCTAAGAACGGCCTTTTCTTTGGAGGACCCCGCAAAGCGGGACGCGGCGTATGCCGCGTACAAGCGTTTTGCGCAGCAAAACCTTGCCGCAGGGGCAATTCATTTGCCCCGAGGATGTAAAATCAGGAGCCCAAAATCGCCCGCGATTTTGGGAGAAAGGCCGGGTTTAACTTGAGCAAGAACGTACTGTAGTCCGCTTTTTCCGGGCCTCGTTACGCACGATATTTCCCCAATTGTATCATGGTTATCATTTTCTCTTCCCCGTATGTGTTATCATGGAATATAAGCGTCATCTATTTTGAAGGAGTTGTTTATCATGGCTAAGATGTACTACGAAAAGGACTGCGAGCTCTCTTATCTGGACGGGAAAAAGATCTCCATCATCGGCTACGGCTCCCAGGGCCACGCCCACGCCCTGAACCTGAAGGACTCGGGCTGCGACGTGTGCGTGGGCCTGCGGGAGGGCAGCAGGAGCATCGCCGCCGCCGAGAAGGAGGGGCTCAAGGTCATGACCCCCGCCGAGGCCGCCAAGTGGGGCGACATCATCATGATCCTCATCAACGACGAGGCCCAGGCCGACCTCTACAAAAAGGACATCGCCCCCTACCTCACCGAGGGGAAGGCCATCGCCTTCGCCCACGGCTTTAACATCCGCTATAAGCAGATCGTCCCCCCCGCGGGCGTTGACGTGTTTATGGCGGCCCCCAAGGGCCCCGGCCACACCGTCCGCTCCACCTACGTCGCTGGCAAGGGCGTGCCCTGCCTGGTGGCTGTGGAGCAGAACGCCACCGGCAACGCCTATAAGCTGGCTCTGGCCTACATCGCGGGGATCGGCGGCGCCCGGGCCGGCGTGATGGAGACCACCTTCCACGACGAGACCGAGACCGACCTCTTCGGCGAGCAGACCGTTTTGTGCGGCGGCGTGGTGGATCTGATGCGCTGCGGCTTTGAGGTGCTGGTTGAGGCCGGGTACGAGCCCGAGAACGCCTATTTCGAGTGCATCCACGAGCTCAAGCTCATCGTCGACCTCATCAACAAGGGCGGCGTGGGGGCCATGAACTTCTCCATCTCCGACACCGCCGAGTACGGCGAGTACGTCTCCGGCCCCCGTGTCATCCCCCACGAGGAGACCAAGGCCCGGATGCGCGCCGTCCTCTCCGACATCCAGGACGGTACCTTCGCCGGGAAGTGGATCGCCGAGAACAGGAACGGCCGCACCTTCTTCAACTCCAAGCGCGACAATCTGGCCCGGCACCAGATGGAGGTCGTGGGCGAGGAGCTGCGCAAGAATATGATCTGGGGCGGCGACAAGGACCTGGATACGGCGTCGAACTAAAGCTTGGCGCCATCCGCGGGCGGGTTCTCGGCTCCGCTCCACGCGAAAGGGAACCCTGATGGTTCCCTTTCGCACTATCCCTCCCTCCGAATCTTGAAATTCCTATCTCTGGAGGTATTGCTATGCGAAGTGACAACATCAAGAGGGGCGTGGAGCGCGCGCCCAACCGCTCTCTTCTCCGGGCCCTGGGACTGACCGACGAAGAGCTTGACCGCCCCATCATCGGCGTCGTCAACTCCAAAAACGAGATCGTCCCCGGCCATATGAATCTGGACAAGATCACCGAGGCCGTCAAGGCGGGAGTCCGGCTGGCCGGCGGCACCCCCATTGAATTTCCCGCCATTGCCGTGTGTGACGGCATCGCCATGGGGCACATCGGGATGAAATACTCCCTCGTCACCCGGGACCTGATCGCCGACTCCACCGAGGCCATGGTGCTGGCCCATCAGTTCGACGGACTGGTGATGATCCCCAACTGCGACAAGAACGTGCCCGGCCTTCTCATGGCCGCCGGGCGGCTAAACATCCCCACCATCTTCGTCTCCGGCGGACCCATGCTCTCGGGCAATACCCGGACTGGGAGACGCACCTGCCTATCCCATATGTTCGAGGCGGTGGGCGCCTACAAGGCGGGTACGCTGGACGAGGCGGGCGTGGACGACTACGAGCAGAACGCCTGCCCCACCTGCGGCTCCTGCTCCGGGATGTACACCGCAAACTCCATGAACTGCCTCACCGAGGCCCTGGGCATGGCCCTGCAGGGCAACGGCACCGTGCCCGCCGTCTACTCCCAGCGGCTCCAGCTGGCCAAAAAGACCGGCATGAAGATCATGGAGCTGGTGGAAAAGGACATCCTCCCCCGCGACGTCATGACCGAGACCGCCTTTCACAACGCCGAGGCCATCGACATGGCTCTGGGCTGCTCCACCAACTCCATGCTCCACCTCCCCGCCATCGCCCATGAGTGCGGTGTGGTTTTGAGCCTGGACGACGCCAACGCTATTTCCCGCCGCACCCCCAACCTCTGCCATCTGGCCCCCGCCGGGGAGACCTATATGGAGGACCTGGACCGGGCGGGCGGCGTCTACGCCGTCATGAAGGAGCTGGCAGAGAAGGATCTTATCGATACATCCCTCCCCACCTGCACGGGCAGGACCGTCGCCGAGAATCTGGCCGGCGTGGAGAATCTCGACCCCGAGATCATCCGCCCCATTGAGAACCCCTACTCCCCTTACGGCGGCATCGCCGTCCTCAAGGGGAGCCTGGCCCCCGAGGGCTGCGTGGTCAAGCAGTCGGCCGTGGCCGGGGAGATGATGGTACACACCGGCCCCGCCCGGGTCTTCGACAGCGAGGAGGAGGCCATCGCCGCCATCTATGCCAAAAAAATCGTGGCCGGGGACGTGGTGGTCATCCGCTACGAGGGGCCCAAGGGCGGCCCCGGGATGCGGGAGATGCTCAACCCCACCTCGGCCATCGCGGGGATGGGCCTCGACAAGGAGGTTGCCCTCATCACCGACGGACGGTTTTCGGGCGCGACCCGGGGGGCCTCCATCGGCCATATCTGCCCCGAGGCGGCTCAGGGCGGACCCATTGCCCTGGTGGAGGAGGGGGACTCCATCGCCATCGATATCCCCAACTGCAAGCTCGACCTGCTGGTGAGCGCCAAGGAGCTGGAGCGGCGCAGAGCCGCCTGGATTTGCCCCGAGCCCAAAATCAAGTCCGGCTACTTGGTCCGGTACGCGAAACAGGTCTCCTCGGCGGCCCGCGGCGCGGTGCTGGAGTAAAGCGCTAGATCAAAAAGCAGACGGCGGAATATCCGCCGTCTGCTTTTTGATTTGAATTTTTAAAAGGGCTCGGGGCGGTCGGCGTCCAGATCGGACCGGAGGACGGTCCTAGGGAGGAGCGCACGGTAATACTGAGCATAGGTGCCCTCCATATACGGGAGAAGCCACATCTGGAAGAGCACCTCCGCCAAAGTCGCAAGGATGACCATGGCGTAGGCCCCCACGCCCAGGAGGAGGGGATCCTGCCCGGAGAGGTACATCGCAACCACTCCGACCATCACAGCCCCGCCCACCACCAAAGTGAGGAGTATACCCAGGGCTCCCCAGCCGAGGAAGGAGAGCCGGAGCTTGAATACCTCGCCCAGCCGGCTGCGCAGGAGGGCGCGGCTGCGCCGCACGGCCTCCAAGCCGCTGATCTCGGGGTGATCGGCGAGGATGTAGGGGGCCAGGCTATACCGGCCGGTGAGGTACAGCATCACAAGCGCGGCGGCGATAACCACCGCATAGATGAAGAGCAGACTCAGCACCATGGCGGCCGTACTGCCGGGCAGGGCTATCGTGAGCACCATGGTGACCGCCACGCCCGCAATGACGGCGGGCGTCATGGTGAGACATGTCCAGGCGAGGGTAAACACCATGACGACGAACTCAAGGACCACAACCCTGACCAGCTGGCCAAAGCCGGAGAGCAAGGTGCCATACCCTGCCGTCTCGCCGTCGGTCCGGCGGAGGGTATAGATGGTGTAGCCGAAGGACAGGGCGATGCTATAAAAGAACAGGAGGGCGTTGAGGAGGGTCACACCCAACGTCCAGGTCCCGCCGGTATTGCCCAGAATCGCGATGATCTGCTCGTAGTCCGCGCCATTCAGGGCCGCGTAGGCAACCCGATAAATCGACTCGGCGGGGTTGGCCGCTACAAAACTGATGAGCAGGGACACCCCCGAGGCAAGCAGCAGGTACAGAAACGACACCTTCATGACGCCGGGCCGGGCCGCCCTCATATTGTCTCTGGCCGCCCGTTTAAGCTCTTTTCGATCGATCTCCATTCACAACGCCTCTTTTCTCGGTTCATCATACCATAGCGCAGAGCATATTTCAAGGAGAGGCGGCCCTTGTGGGCCGCCTCTCGTGTACTGGGGAATCACC
>DATMXU010000068.1:0-10075 GCA_035562355.1 Pseudoflavonifractor sp. | reverse complement strand
GACATCCCCAAGGAAGAGATGGCGTCCATCCTGCGCTTGATCGGTTTCACCGTGGAGGGGGGCGATGTGACCGTCCCCTCCTGGCGCTCCGACGTGGCGCACTACTCCGATCTCGCCGAAGAGGTGGCCCGTTTTCACGGGTACAACAAGATCCCCACCACCCTCATGCGGGGGGACACCACCCTGGGCGGTTTTTCTCCAAAAGAGGAGATGGAGCGCAGCTTAGGCGCCCTCTGCCGGAGCATGGGATACAGTGAGATCATCACCTACTCCTTCATCTCCCCCACCTACTATGATAAAATCCGCCTCCCGCAGGACTCCCCCCTGCGCGCCTCCATGAAGATCATGAATCCTCTGGGAGAGGACACCTCCATCATGCGCACCACCGTCCTCCCTTCTATGCTGGAGATTTTGGCCCGCAACTACAACTTCCGCAACAAGTCCGTCCGCCTGTACGAGCTGGGCCGGACCTACTTCCTCAAGGAGGACGGCCTGGCCGACGAGCCCAAGGTCCTCTCCCTGGGGGCCTACGGCGGCATGGATTTCTTCGCTCTGAAGGGAGCGGTGGAGGCTGTCCTCTCCTCCCTGCGGATTGGAAATGCCTCCTATGAGGCGGTCAGCGACAATCCCTCCTACCACCCCGGCCGCTGTGCCAAAGTTCTCTTGGGGGACAGGGTCCTGGGTATCTTCGGTCAGGTCCACCCCCTGGTCTGCCGGAATTACGGCGTGGACGAGGACCTCTACTGCGCCGAGCTCGCCTTCGACGCCCTCTGGGCCAAGCGGGGGCCTGAGGCCCAGTATGCTCCCCTGCCCCGTTTCCCCAGCATGGCCCGCGACATCGCCGTGGTGTGCGACAGCGCTATCACCGTGGCCACTCTTGAGGACTGCATCCGCCGGGGCGCCAAGGGGCTCATTAAGGGCATCGAGCTCTTTGATATCTATACCGGCGCGCCCATACCCGCCGGGAAGAAGAGCGCGGCCTTCAACCTGACCCTCCGGGCCGACGACCGCAGCCTCACCGCCGCCGAGGCCGATGAGGACGTGAAGAGCGTGCTCGCCCTGCTGGAAAAAGAGCTGGGAGCCGTACTGCGGTAAGCAAAACAGGGCCCGGTATCGGTGATACCGGGCCCTGCAGCATCAACGCCTCAATTGCCACCAGTAGGCGCTGTCGGTCTCGTCGTAGCGCTCCATGCCGCATTTCTCTAAAATCCGCTGGGAGGCGGCGTTCCATTTCTCAGTTTCCGCGATGACGGCCGTCACCTCAGGCCGCTCCAGCGCAGAGCGGCACAGGGCCGCGGCCGCCTCGGTGGTATACCCCCGTCCCTCGTAGTCCCCGGCAATGCCATAGCCGATTTCGACCCGGCCCATCCCGTCTGGCGAGCCCTTAAAACACAGAGAGCCGATGACCGTATCCCCGAGCAGCATGAGCCACACGGTATTGTAAAACATCTGCGCTGTATTTTGGCGCAAGAGCTCCCGCTGTTTCCGAAAAACCGAACATATCTCCTCATCCAGGGGTTCGCCCCCGTAACGGCAGCTCCACCGCGTCTCAAAGGCGGCCACGTCCTCCATGAGCAGTCCGATCTCCTCCTCCGTCATGGGGCGGAGGATCAGCCGTTGAGTTTCTATCCGATTCAAACGATTCTTCACCTCCAGTCCTTCAAAGTATAATTGACCCGAATTGGGAAGTAAAGCAAACAGATTCCAGCCTATCGAAAAAGTCTTTTTGCCAGGATGGAGCGTCTATTTAAGGCTTGATTCTTAATTCTTCGTAAATATTTTACCCCGCCTCTTTACACTCCGCGGAATTTCGGGTACAATAGTTCTAAAGTAAACTCCATAGGAGGTGTGATCGCATGGATGTCGATTTTACCAGAAAATTCAGCTTGAATTATGAACGGGACCAGGAGATCAAGGATATCCTCACCTCGGTCTATGCCTCCTTACAGGAGAAGGGTTACAACCCCGTTAATCAGATTGTGGGCTACATCCTCTCCGAGGACCCCACTTATATCACCAACTACAACAACGCGCGCACTCTTATCCGCCGCCTGGACCGGGATGAGTTGCTACAGGAGCTTGTGAAGAAGTATCTGGCCGACTAACCTTATTCAGGGCATTAAAAATCGGGACAGCTTTCGCTGTCCCGATTTTTTTACATATCTCCTTCTCCCATGAGGAGGTACATGACCGCCTTCTGGGCGTGGAGCCGGTTTTCAGCCTCGTCAAAGATCTCGTCGGCATGGGTCTCGAAGACCTCTGCGGTGATCTCCTCGCCCCGGTGAGCGGGCAGGCAGTGCTGAACCATGGCCCCCTTGTTGGCCAGGGCCATGAGAGCGTCGCTCACCTGATAGCCCGCAAAGGCCTTTTCCCGGGCCACCTTCTCCTCCTCCTGCCCCATGGAGGCCCACACGTCGGTGATTACCACGTCGGCCCCCGCCGCCGCGTCCTCGGGCTTGCGGCAGAGTTTGAACTCGCAGTCCGTGACGGTCTTGGCGAAGTCCAGCACCTGGGGATCGGGGTCGTACCCCTCGGGGCAGGCCACGCTCACGTCCATGCCGCACTTGAGGCCGCCCACGATGAGGGAGTTTGCCATATTATTGCCGTCGCCGATAAAACAGAGCTTCAGCCCCTCTAAGCGGGTCTGGTGCTCCCGGATGGTCATCAGGTCGGCCAGCACCTGACAGGGGTGGGCAAAGTCGGTCAGGCCGTTGATGACCGGGATAGAGGCGTACTGGGCCAGTTTCTCCACGTCCTCCTGGCGGAAGGTGCGGATCATAATGCCGTCGCAGTACCGGGACAGCACCCGGGCGGTGTCCTCGATTGGCTCGCCCCGGCCGATCTGGCTCTCCTTGCCGGAGAGAAAGAGTGCGTGGCCGCCCAGCTGATACATGCCGGTCTCGAAGGAGACGCGGGTGCGGGTGGAGTTTTTCTCAAAAATCATGGCCAGGGTTTTACCCTGGAGGTAGTTGTGGATGAGGCTGTGTTTCTGGTTGTACTTCATCTGGTCAGCCACGTCCAGGATTTTTACGATCTCCCCCCGGCTCAGGTCCAGGAGCTTCAGCAGGTCTTTTTTCATTGTAACGTCTCCTCCATGATCTTCAGTCCCTTGTCGATTTCCTCCATCGTAATGGTCAGCGGCGGTAAAAGCCGCAGGGCATTGCCCGCCGTCAGCACGAGCAGGCCGTTTTCAATGAGCCGCACGGCAAGCTCCCGGTTGGTTCTCTCCCCCAGGACCTCCACGCCGATCATCAGGCCCAGGCCCCGGGTCTTGCCCAGGCAGGGCAGTCCCATGGCCTCGATGCGAGCGCGCAGATACTCCCCCTTTTCCTTGACGGCGTCCAGCGCTCCCTCGTCCAGGATGTCCAGCACCGCCAGGGCGGCGGCGGCACAGATGGGGTTACCGCCAAAGGTGGTGGCGTGGGTGCCGGGGGTGAGGACGTTTTTGCACTTCCCGCCGGCCAAAATGCCCCCCATGGGCAGCCCGCCCGCGATGCCCTTGGCAAAAGAGACCGCGTCTGGCCGCACGCCATACTGCTGGAAGGCGAAGAGACTGCCCGTCCGGCCCACGCCGGTCTGCACCTCGTCCACCAGAAGGAGCCAGTCCCGCTCCGCGCAGAGGGCCGCCAGCGCCCGGACAAACCCAGGCTCCATGGGGAGCACCCCCCCCTCGCCCTGCACCAGCTCCAGCAGGACGGCGCAGACGTCGTGTCCGGCCACCGCCTCCACGCCGTCTATTTTACCCGCCTCGGCATAGCGAAACCCGTCGGGAAAGGGGAAAAAATAGTTGTGGAAAACCTCCTGGCCGGTGGCGGTCAGGGTGGCGAGCGTCCGGCCGTGGAAGGAGTTCTGGAGGGTAATGACGGTGCCCCTCCCCTTGCCGTACTTGTCAAAGCTGTACTTCCGGGCCAGCTTGATCAGCCCCTCGTTGGCCTCGGCCCCCGAGTTGGAGAAAAAGGCGCTGCCCATACCCGCGCGGCGGCAGAGGACCTCGGCAAGCCTGGCGTAGGGCTGAGAGTAGAAGAGGTTGGAGATATGCCCCAGCTTGGCGCACTGGGCTGTGATGGCATTCACCCACTTCTCGTTCCCGTAGCCCACGGAGTTGACGCCGATGCCGCTGGAGAAGTCGATATACTCCTTGCCGTCCAGGCTGTAAAGGCAAGCCCCTTTCCCATGGTCGATATCTACGTCGAATCGTCCATAGGTCTGCATGGTATACTGGCCGTCCAGCGCTTTCAGTTCCTCGTGTGTCATAGTATCCGCCCCCTTACAGCAGCATGGTGCCGATGCCCTCGTCGGACAGCAGCTCAATAAGAATGGAGTGGGCAATGCGCCCGTCCAGGATGATGGTGCTCTTGACCCCGGAGCGCACCGCCTCCACGCAGCAATCCACCTTGGGGATCATGCCGCCGGTGATGACCCCGTCCTTGACAAGGCCCGGCACCTGGGAGAGCTGGACCACAGGGATGAGGGTGCTCTCGTCGCGGGGATCGCGCAGGAGGCCCCGCACGTCGGTGAGCAAAAGCAGCTTTTCAGCATGGAGGGCGGTGGCCAGTCTGGCAGCGGCGGTGTCGGCGTTAATGTTGTACGCCGTCTCGGCGTCTATCCCCTGCGCTACGGTGGAGATGACCGGAATATACCCCCGCTCCAGGCAGTCTACCACGCTGGTGGGGTCCACGTGGGTGATCTCCCCCACCAGGCCGTACTTCCCATCCAGCACCTTCGCTTGGAATAGCCCGGCATCCAGCCCGCAAAGGCCAAGGGCTTTCCCCCCCATGCGGTTCAGGGTAGAGACCAGATCCTTGTTCACCTTTCCGCACAGGACCTGCTGAACGATATCCATGGTCTCCCGGTCGGTATAGCGCAAACCGTCCACGAAGACCGGCTCCTTGCCGATCTTATGGAGCATATCGTTGATCTCGGGCCCGCCGCCATGGACCACCACCACCCGGACGCCCACCAGATTGAGCAGGATCACATCAGAGATGACAGCCCGCCGCAGCTCACCGGAGATCATGGCGCTGCCACCGTACTTTACCACCACGGTCTTACCGCTGTATTTTTGAATATAGGGCAGTGCCTCGGCCAAGACCTCGGCCCGCTCCACGTGGGAATAGGACATGATCCATCACTCTTTTCTGGGAGGTTCTCAAGTGTATCGCGCAGCGGACGCAGAGAAAATTTCAAGATACAAAAATTGAATCAAGTCCGATAGTCGCCGTTGATTTTCACGTAGTCATACGTCAAATCGCAGCCCCAGCAGGAGACGCTGTGCTCCCCCTCACTGAGGGAGACGTCGATGGTGATGTCGTCGGTGGTCAGGATCTCCTTGGCCCTGTCCTCGTCGAAGGCCACCCCCGCCCCCTGGCGGCAGACCAGAATTTCCCCCCTGGGGGAGCGGAAGGTCACATCCACATACTCCGGACGGAAGGGTGCTTTGGAGTACCCCATAGCACACAGGACCCGGCCCCAGTTGGCGTCCGCCCCGAACATGGCGGCCTTCACCAGCGGGGAGCCCACCACGCTCTTGGCGAGGCGCTCGGCGCTCTCCTCGCTCCGGGCACCCTTCACCGTGCAGGTGACAAGGCGGGTAGCCCCCTCCCCATCGGCGGCGATCCTCCTGGCGAGGGACTCACAGACATAGTGGAGCGCGGAGCGGAATGCCTCATAGTCCCCGTCCTTCCACTCGATCAGGGCATTGCCCGCCATACCGTTACAGAGAGCCACACACATATCGTTGGTGGAGGTATCCCCGTCCACCGTCACCCGGTTAAAGGTACGGGGCACGACAGCGTGAAGGGCGGCGGCCAGCATTTCCTGGGAAATATTTACATCACTTGTGATAAAACAGAGCATGGTACCCATGTTGGGGTGAATCATGCCCGAGCCCTTGGCGATGGCCCCGATAGAGGCCGTCTTGCCCGCCACTTGAAAAGAGACGGCAATCTCTTTTTTCACGGTATCAGTGGTCATAATGGCCTGGGCCGCCTCGTCGGAGCCTCCCTCCCGCTTGAGGGCCGCCGCAAACGCGGGCACGCCCGCCTCGATGGCGGCGATGTTGAGGGTCTGGCCGATAACGCCGGTGGAGGCCACCACGAAGTCCGCCGGCTTGAGGCCGGTCGCCTGGGCCGCGGCCGCGCACATGCGCCTGGCATTCTCATGCCCCTCCGGGGCACAGGCGTTGGCGTTACCGGAGTTTGCGATGATACCGCGGGCCACACCGTCCTCCAGATGCTCCATAGTAATGTAAAGTGGAGACGCTTTCACCCTGTTGAGCGTGTAAGTGGCGGCGGCGGTACACTCCCGCTCCGAGAGGATGAGCGCCAAGTCCTTCTTGCCGGGGCTGCTGTTTGGTTTCACGCCGCAATGAATTCCACCCGCGGTAAAGCCGACAGGGGCGGTGATCCCGCCCGAAATCTCTTTCATTGTTACTACTCCTTACAGGGCAAGGCCTGTGGTCTCGTCAAGGCCCAGCATCAGGTTCATGTTCTGCACCGCCGCGCCCGAAGCCCCCTTGCCCAGGTTGTCCAGCCGGGCGGTGAGGACGGCCTGCTCCCCGTTTCCGTTGACGAAAAGCTGCAGCGTGTCCTTCCCCGCCAGATTGTTGGCGCCCAGAAAGCCGCAGGAGGGCGCGTCGGCAGGTCTCAGAGTGACAAGCATTTCTCCTTTATAGTACCTCTCATAGGCCATCCGCAGCTCCTCCACGCTCTGTCCCCCGGTCAGCAGGTCCAGATGGAGGGGCACAGTGACCACCATGCCCCTCGGATAGTCGCAGATGATGGGGGAAAAGACGGGGTATTTCTCCAGGCCGCAGAGGGCGGCCATCTCGGGCAGATGCTTATGGGCGAGGCCCATGGCATAGTGCCTCGGGCTGTCCAGCTCCTCCTCCCGGCCCGCCGCCTCATATTGGGCGATGGCCTTCTTCCCCGCCCCGGTATAGCCCGAGAGCGCGTGGCAGACCAGCGGGTAGCCCTGGGGCAGAATCCCCAGCTCCACCAGTGGCCGCACTAAGGCGATAAAGCCGGTGGCATAGCAGCCGGGATTCGCAACCCGCTTGGCAAAGCGAATCTTCTCACGCTGACCGAATAACTCCGGGAAACCGTACACCCAGCCCGGGGCCACCCGGTGGGCGGTGGAGGCGTCGATGACGCGGGTGCGGTCGTTCTCAATCAGGCTCACCGCCTCCATGGCGGCGCCGTCGGGCAGGCAGAGGAAGACGACGTCCGCGGCATTCAGATATTTCTTTCTCTCTGTCAAGTCCTTTCGCTTGTCATCGCCGATCAACAGGAGCTCCAAGTCCTCCCTCTCCCCCAGCCGCTCACAGAGCTGAAGACCGGTGGTGCCCTCCCTGCCATCGATATAGATTTTGGGTTTTCCCATCAGGTTCGCGCCTCCATGAACGCCTTGATGCTCGCAATCTGCTGCTCCACCGCCTCTTTTGCGGGGCCGCCATAGACCTTGCGGCCGTTGACGCAGGTCTTGAGCTCCAGGGCCTGGTACACGTCGCCGTCAAAGACCCCGGAGACAGCGCGGAAGTCCTTAAGTGGCAGGGTGTCCAAGGTCTCCCCCGCCCTGATGCACTGGGAGACCAGCCGCCCCACCACCATATAGGCCTCCCGGAAGGGCAATCCCTTTTTGGTGAGGTAGTCGGCGCAGTCGGTGGCATTGATGAAACCGCCGGAGGCGGCCTTACGCATATTCTTATCCAATACCGTCAGGCTGTCCAGCATGGCGGCGAAGACCGGCAGACACATTTCCACGGTATCAATGGCGTCGAAAACCGGCTCCTTGTCCTCCTGCATGTCCTTGTTGTACGCCAGGGGCAGCCCCTTCATGACGGTGAGCAGGGTGACGAGGGACCCGTAGACCCGTCCGGTCTTGCCCCGGACCAGCTCCGCCACGTCGGGGTTCTTCTTCTGGGGCATGATGGAGGAGCCGGTGGAGTACGCGTCGTCCAGCTCCACAAATTTGAACTCCCAGGAACACCACGCGATGATCTCCTCGGAAAACCGGGAGAGGTGCATCATCAAAATGGAGCAGGCGGACAAAAACTCAATGGCGAAGTCCCGGTCGGAGACCGAGTCCAGGGAGTTTTCGGTGGGCTGGCGGAATCCCAGGGCGGCGGCGGTGGCAAAACGGTCCACATTATAGGTGGAGGTGGCCAGAGCCCCGGCCCCCAGAGGGCACTCGTCCATGCGCTCCAGGCAGTCCTCAAAGCGGGTGACATCCCGGCGGAGCATGTTGGCGTAGGCCATCATGTAGTGGGCGAAGGTGGTGGGCTGCGCCCGCTGGAGATGGGTGTAGCCGGGCATGACGGTCTCCAAATTTGTCTCCGCCTTTTTTATGAGGACCTTCTCCAGATCGAGGCAGAGCCCGATGATGGCGGCAATCTCCTGTTTCACGAACAGGCGGAAGTCCACCGCCACCTGGTCGTTCCGGCTGCGGGCGGTGTGGAGGCGCTTGCCCGTGTCCCCGATGCGCGCGGTGAGCATGGCCTCGATGTTCATATGGATATCCTCGTTGTCGAGGGAGAACTCCACACCTCCGGCGTCGATCTCGGCCAGAATGGCCTTGAGCCCCTCTATGATCTTCCCGGCCTCCCCCTCCTCGATGATGCCCTGCTTGCCCAGCATGGCGGCGTGGGCGATGGAGCCCTGGATATCCTGCCGGTACATCCGCGCGTCGAAGGTGATGGAGGAGTTGAAGTCGTTGACCAGTGTGTCGGTCTCCTTTTGGAACCGTCCGCCCCAGAGTTTCATAGTTTTAGCTCCCTTTACTTCAGCTTGCCCTGCTCCCGCAGCGCCTGAACCGTGTCGGGCAGACCCCAGAGGTTGATAAAGCCCTTGGAGTCCCTCTGGTCGTAGTCGCTCTCCTCAAAAGTGACCAGGCTCTCAGAGTACAGGGTCTCGGGGGAAGTGACGCCGGCCGTGATGATATTGCCCTTGTAGAGCTTGAGCTTCACAGCACCGGTGACGTGCTTTTGGGTCTCGGTGGCAAAGGCGGTGAGGGCCTCCCGCAGAGGCGTGAACCACTTGCCGTTGTAGACGAGGTCCGCGAAGTCCACCGCCAGCTTGCTCTTCATGTGGGCGGTGTCCTTATCGAGGGTGATCATCTCCAGCACCTCGTGGGCCCGGTAGAGGATGGCGCCGCCGGGCGTCTCGTAGACGCCGCGGTCCTTCATACCCACCAGCCGGTTCTCCACGATGTCCAGCAGGCCGATACCGTTGGCGCCACCCAGCTCGTTGAGCTTGCGCACCACGTCGCTGGCCTTCATGCTCACGCCGTCCACCGCCGTGGGCACGCCCTTTACGAAGTCGACGGTCACATAGGTGGGCGCGTCGGGGGCCATGGCGGGAGAGACGCTCATCTCCAGAAAGCCGGGCTTGTCGTACTGGGGCTCGCTGGCGGGGTCCTCCAGGTCGAGGCCCTCATGCGACAGGTGCCAGAGGTTCTTATCCTTGGAGTAATTGGTCTCGCGGGAGATCTTCAGAGGTACGTTGTGCGCCTCGGCGTATTCGATCTCCTCTTCCCTGCCCTTGATGGTCCACTCCCGCCAGGGGGCGATGATCTTCATCTCGGGGGCAAAGCGCTTGATGGCCAGCTCGAACCGCACCTGGTCGTTGCCCTTCCCGGTGCAGCCATGGCAGACGGCATCCGCCCCTTCAGCCTTGGCGATCTCCACCAGCCGCTTGGCGATGATGGGCCGGGCGAAGGCGGTACCCAGCAGATAGTCCTCATACTTGGCCCCTATCTGCATGGAGGGGATGATGACCTCGTCCACCATCTCGTCCACCAGGTCCTCGATATAGAGCTTGCTTGCGCCGGTCTTGATGGCCTTCTCCTCCAAACCGTCCAGCTCGGTGCCCTGGCCCACGTCGCCCGAGACGGCGATGATCTCGGGGTTTCCGTAGTTCTCCTTCAGCCAGGGGATGATGATGGAAGTATCCAATCCGCCGGAATAGGCGAGGACGACTTTTTTGACTTCAGCCATGGTAAAAACCTCCGTGTTCTCTATGTTAGGGATAGTCTACCATGCCCCCGGATAAAAAGCAAGAGACAATTCGTATGTTTATAC
>DATMXU010000067.1:0-2831 GCA_035562355.1 Pseudoflavonifractor sp. | reverse complement strand
GTGGGAGGGGGTGCGTAGCCGCCGGTAGGACCGGGGTAGCTGCCTCCGGCGCGGTCGGAACCGCCGCCGGAATAGCCGCCGCTTTCGCCGTCCCGCTTGGAGTCGCCAAAGTAGACGTTATCCGCGATGATCTCGGCGCTGCGGCGCTTGCCGCCGTCCTTATCGGTCCAATCCCGGATCTGCAGCCGGCCCTCCACCACGGCCATGCGGCCTTTGGTGAAGAAACGGGAGACAAACTCTGCTGTCTGCCGCCAGGCCACCACATCAATGAAGTCCGTGGCCTTCTCGCCTGTGGATTTGTCCTTGAAGTCCCGATCCACCGCCAGAGAGAAGGAGGCCACGGGGGTCCCCGTCTGGGTGTGCCGGAGCTCGGGGTCGCGGGTCAAGCGGCCCATGAGGATGATTCTGTTGAGCATCTCTCAGCCCTCCCTTAGTCCTCGTCCTTGCAGACGACGAGGGAACGCATCACACCGTCGGTAATACGGAAGATACGCGCCAGCTCCAGAGGGAAACTGGGGACGGAGTTGAAGGTCATGAGAACATAGTAGCCGTCGTTGTGGTCGTTGATGGGATAGGCCAGACGACGCTTGCCCCACTCGTCGACCTCGGCGAGGGTACCGTTCTCCTCCACCAGGGTCTTGAACTTTGCCACCAGGGCGGCGGTAGCCTCCTCGCCCAGCTCAGGGTTGAGGATGTAGACCGCCTCGTAATTTGCGCTTAATTTTGCCATTTTGTGCACCTCCTTATGGACATATGGCCCTCGTTCGCAGACGAGGGCAAGGATGTGTTGTCTGCCCTTTGCAGACAAGCTACATTATTATATAGGAAAAACGCGAAATGTCAAGGGACAGTCCGCGTTTTTCTCCCATTTTTTCAGATGGAACGGAATTTCCCCTGGAGAAAGTCCTTGAGCCAGTCCCCGGTCTCGGGGTGATCCAGGGCGAAGTCGATGGTGGCCTCCAGAAAGCCCCTGAGGTTGCCCGTGTCGTACCGGCGGCCCTCAAAGTCCACCGCCACCATCTTGCTGCGCTTGCACAGCACCTGGAGGGCATCGGTGAGCTGGATCTCCCCGCCATAGCCGGGGGCCTGGTGCTCCAGGATATCGAAGACCTCGGGCGTGAGGACATATCGGCCCAGGATGGCGTAATTAGAGAACATCTGGGCGGGGGAGGGTTTTTCGTTCATGTCGGACACGGCAAAGATGCGCTCCTCCAGAGGGGAGACCTTCACCGAGGAGTATTTGCTGATCGCCTCGGAGGCGACCTGCTGCACCCCCACGCAGGAGGCGTCATACTTCTCGGCGGCGGCGATGAGCTGCCCCATGACCGGCTTTTCCGAGCGCATGATGTCGTCCCCCAGAAGGACGGCGAAGGGCTCGTCTCCCACGAAACGGCGCGCCCGGCCGATGGCGTGGCCCAGGCCCCGGGTCTCCTTCTGGCGGACGTAGAAGATGTTGGCGAGGTCCGCGGCGCGGCGGACCTCATAGAGCTCCTTGTCCTTGCCCGCCTGGTTCAGGCGGGTCTCCAGTTCAGGATAATAGTCGAAGTAGTCGTCCATTGCCGACTTAGCCCGGTTCGTGACGATGAGGATATCCTCGATGCCGGAGGCCACCGCCTCCTCAATGATATACTGGATGACGGGCTTGTCCACCAAGGGGAGCATTTCCTTGGGCACGGTCTTGGTGGCGGGGAGCATCCGGGTCCCCAGGCCGGCGGCGGGGATAACTGCTTTGCGGACTTTCATGGAGCGGGTCCTCCTTTTAAATGTGGGCCTCCGGGATCATGGACCGGAGGGTCTTGATATTGGGGAGAATACGGAGCAGCAGCAGACCCAGCCCGTAGCAGACCACCGCCTCGCCCAGGCCGATGGTCGCGGCGTTAAAGAGATAGGCGGGCAGGAAAGCCTCGCCCGCCTGAGCCTGCTGGAAGGCGATGACGCCGCTGACGATAACCACGTTGCAGACCACGGGAGGCAGGGGAGCCAGCCGCTTGTCGGGCATCTTCATGGTCCACAGGGCGGCCAGCAAGGTGGCCAGGGAGCCGAAGATAACGTCCAAGAATCCATAGGGCGAGAGAAGATTGGCGATGAGGCAGCCCACGAAGAGCCCGGGCGCGGTGGCCGGAAAGAGGAAGGGCAGGACGGTGAGCGCCTCGGCAAATCGGAACTGGACGGGGCCGTAGGCCAGGCCGAAGATGTTGGCAAAGTAGCTCATCACGGCGTAGAGCGCCGCCACCATGGCGGCCAAAGTCAGATCTTTGACGGTGAATTTGCGCATAACAACAAAACCTCCACTTTTTGTTTAGAGTACGGGCATCCTCCGTACAGCGGTGAAAGTCCCTTTCCCTGCGCGCGGGATGCTCTTGTGCGCAGACGGCATTCTTTTCACCGGTTGGACTGGATTGGAGACCAGTCGAGGTTATTGTAGCACGCTTTCCGACAAAAAGAAAGTCGGAGATGTAAACACATCTCCGACTTTTGTTGAAGGAAACAGCATAGAACCGAAAGCTCATCCTTACGCCTTTGTGTAGGGTGGGGGCTTGCCCCCGCCCTCCTTTACGCATGCGCCACTTGGCGCGGCCTGGGAAGGCCTATTCCTTTACAAGCTCTACGGTATAGCCCAACTCACGCAGCCCGCCGACGATGCCGCCGGGGTCCAACCCCACGAGCTGCAGGCAGCTCGCGGGCCCCCTTTACATCCTCGGCGGAAATGAATTCCGCCTGCGGCAAGATTTTGGCCTAAGGCCAAAACACTTGTAACGCGCCACTTGGCGCGGCATGCCGGCCCCTGGGAAGGCATATTACTTTACAAGCTCTACGGTATAGCCCAACTC
>DATMXU010000066.1:0-10030 GCA_035562355.1 Pseudoflavonifractor sp. | reverse complement strand
ACGGCCTTATAAAACGCTGAACATGGATGATTACAGAAAAATAGAGCGCTATATGCTCTCCTGCATGAAGGACAGCGCCCATGACGCACAGCATATCTACCGGGTGCTGGGTCTTGCCGGCGACATCGCGGAGCACGAGGGAGGGGATGTAGACCGTGATATCCTCATTACGGCTTGCCTCCTCCATGACATCGGGCGGGAGGATCAGTTCAGGGATCCCTCGGTCTGCCACGCGGAGGCGGGGAGCGAAAAGGCCTATGCCTTTCTGCTGGGCCTGGGCTGGAACGAAGGGCGCGCCGCCTGGGTGCGCGACTGCGTACTGACCCACCGATACCGGGCCGACCGCCGCCCCGCCACAATAGAGGCCAAAATTCTTTTCGACTCGGATAAGCTGGACGTGACCGGGGCCATTGGCATCGCCCGTACTCTTTACTACGGGGGACACGAAAACCTGGGTCTCTACTCCAGGGGGCCGGACGGCCTCATCCTGGACGGCTGTGAAACCGGCCCCAATACCTTTTTGCAGGAGTATAAGCACAAGCTGGAGCACATCGGAGACAGCATGTACACCGCCCGCGCCCGCGAGATCGCGGCTGAGCGCGCCCCCATCGCCAAGGCCTTCTACGAGAACCTTTTGGCCGAGCTCAGGCAGAGCCACGGTCTCCCGGAGGCGGGTAGGTAAGGGCGTCGACCACCTCCCACGATCATTAAAATGCCTATTTATATATCACTAATTGGAGATGCTTTTATGGACAACATCCGCTCTTCCTACCGCACACACACCTGCAGCTGCCTGCGCATCGGCGACGTGGGCCAGGCCGTCACGTTGGCGGGCTTTTTGGAGAACCTCCGGGAGGTGGGCGCAAATCTGGCCTTCCTTGTCCTGCGGGACTTTTATGGCACCACCCAGATCGTCCTGGAGACCGAGGAGCTGGTGGCCCAGGTGAAGGCCCTCAACAAGGAGTCCACCCTGCGGGTGGAGGGCGTCGTCCGGGAGCGGGACAGCAAAAACCCCAAGCTGCCCACAGGCGACGTTGAGGTAGTCCCCAGCAAGATCGAGGTGCTGGGCCGCTGCCGCCACAACGAGCTCCCCTTCCCGATCAACCGCAGCCGGGAAGCCGACGAGAGCCAGCGGCTCAAATACCGCTATCTGGACCTGCGCAACAGCGAGGTGAGGGACAACATCATCCTGCGCTGCAGCGTGGTCTCCGCCCTGCGGCAGGCCATGACGGCCCACGGCTTTCTGGAGATCACCACGCCCATCCTGACCGCCTCCTCCCCCGAGGGAGCCCGGGACTACCTGGTGCCCTCACGGAAACACCCCGGCAAGTTCTACGCCCTGCCCCAGGCCCCCCAGCAGTTCAAACAGCTCCTCATGGCCTCTGGCTTTGATAAATATTTTCAGATCGCTCCCTGTTTCCGGGATGAGGACGCCCGTGGAGACCGTTCTCCCGGCGAGTTCTACCAGCTCGATATGGAGATGGCCTTCGCCTCTCAGGAGGATGTGTTCGCCGTGCTGGAGGAGGTACTGCCCCCCATCTTCGCCAAGTACGGCAAGTACAATGTGGCCTCTGACGCCCCCTTCAGGCGGGTGAGCTATCTGGACGCCATGGAGACCTACGGCTCGGACAAGCCCGACCTGCGCATCGACCTGACGGTGCGTGACGTCACGGAGCTGGTGGGCGACTGCGGTTTCGAACCCTTCGCGGGGCAGACCGTCAAGGCGGTGCCCATCTCCGACTGCGCCCTTACCCGCAAGCAGATCGATAAGCTCTGCGCCGACGTGGAGGTGGTGGCCGGGCAGAAGGTCTACTGGCTGCGCCTGGATGAGAGCGGCGAGCTGGTAGGCGGCGTATCGAAGTTCCTCCAGGAGCGCAGGGAGGCCCTCGTCTCCGCTCTGGCCCTTGCGCCCAATACCCTGGTGGGATTGACGGCGGGCAAGCTCCTCACCGCCCAGAAGACCGCGGGGGTCTTTATCAAGCAGGCCGCCGCCCTCTGTCCCGCGCACATGGATAAGGAGCGGTATGAATTCTGCTGGATCGTGGACTTCCCCATGTACGAGATGGGAGAGGAGAGCGGGCTTTTGGAGTTCTGCCACAATCCTTTTTCCATGCCCAACGGCGGACTGGATATTCTCAAAAAGGCGGCCGCCGAAGAAGTAGACCCTTTGAGCATTACCGCCTATCAGTACGACCTGGTGTGCAACGGCGTGGAGCTCTCCTCCGGCGCGGTGCGTAACCATGAACCCGATATCATGCTGGAGGCCTTCCAGCTGGTGCGGCTGGGCGAGGAGGACGTGAAAAGCAAATTCCCCGCCATGTACAACGCCTTCACCTATGGCGCGCCCCCTCACGCGGGCATCGCCCCCGGCGTGGACCGGATGGTCATGCTCCTGGCGGGAGAGGATTCCATCCGGGAGATCATCCCCTTCCCCATGAACAAGAACGCCCAGGACCTGATGATGGGCGCCCCTGGTTTCGTCACCGACAAGCAGCTCGATGAGCTGAGCATCCAGTGTACCAGAAGAGAGGACGAGGCGTAAGCGCCTTAAGGGACCGCCCGGACGGGCGGTCCCTTAAGGCGCTTTTCCTGCACACGAAAGGGGACCCTGACGGTCCCCTTTCACACTATCCCTCCCTCCGAGATCTTCGGCTGGTGAGTTTTTTGACAGGCCGATGGACCGCCCGGATGGGCAGTCCGCCTTTTTTTAGCGAAGACACAGACGGGTGGGACTTGTTGAAAACCTAGGTTTCTGGTATACTTAAATACAGACTGAAGGGGTGAGGAATATGGGACCGACGCCGCTCTACGACGCACTGAAAGCGTTCGCGGGAGAAAAACCCCTGCGGCTCCACATGCCGGGGCACAAGGGGCGCATTCTGCCCCTGCCCGAGCTCTCTCCCGCGGCGGTGCTGGATTTCACCGAGCTGGGTCCCACCGGGGATCTCTTCTCCGGAGAGGGGCCTATCCGGGCCGCCGAAACGCTTTGGGCGGAGGCCTTTGGGATGGAGGAGTGCCTCTTCCTCACCGGGGGGAGCACCCAGGGGATGCTCACGGCGCTGACCTTAGCGGCCGGGACAAACGCGCCCGTTCTCCTGGACCGGGGAAGCCACCGCTCGGCTTACAACGCGCTGGCCCTGCTGGACCTGTCCCCCATCTATCTGGACCGGCCCTGGCTGGAGGGCGCCGGAGTGTATGGCCCGGCGGATCCCCAGGTTGTGGATCAACACCTGAAAAACCGCCCGGATATTAAAACTGTTTGTATTACTTCTCCCACATATTACGGTGTACTATCAGACATTCCCGCCCTTGCCAACCTGGTGCACGCTCATGGCGGCAAGCTGGTGGTGGATGCCGCCCACGGAACCCACCTGCCTTTCCTGGGAAATACGGGGTATGGCGCCGCCGATCTGGTGGTGGCCTCCGCCCACAAGACCCTGCCTGCCCTGGGGCAGGCAGCCCTCCTCTTCGCCGGGGCGGGATTTTCCCACGCCTCGCTGCGGCGGGCGGGGGCCCTGTATGGAAGCTCCAGCCCCTCTTACCTGCTGATGGCCTCCCTGGATGGGGCCAGGGCCTGGATGGAGGACGAGGGGCGCTCAGCCTACCGTACGGTCTGTCTACGGGTGGCACGGCTGCGGGATGCCTTCCCCTCTCTCTCGGACGGAGACGCCCCTCTGGACGAGGCCAGGTTCGTACTCAAGACGGGGGACGGCTTTGCTCTGCAGGAGGAACTGGAGGCGCGAGGCGTCTACCCCGAGATGGCGGACCGCAATCACGTGGTATTCATCTTCACCTGCGCCGACGGGGCGCGGGATTTTGCGCGGCTGGAACGGGCTCTGAGAGAGATCAGCGTGGAAAGTCGGCCCCAGGAGGATATCGGGTCGTGCCCCCCGCCGCCGGAAATCGTCCTCTCCCCCAGGGAGGCCCGGTTCGCCGCCGTGGAGACGGTAGCGCTGAGGGACGCCGAGGGGCGCCTCGCCGCCTGCCAGGTCGCCCCATACCCCCCCGGCGTCCCGGTGGTGGCCCCGGGGGAGCTTCTCGGGAAAAAACATCTCGCATATTTGACCGGGATAGGTTATAATATGGAGCAAGAGGTACAAGTTGTCGCCTTATGAGCCTGTCATAGGGCATAAACCGTCCTAAGGAGGGATTCGAAATGAAATTGATCCTTGCCATCGTCAACCATGACGACGCCTCCGCCGTCAGCCAGGCCCTCACCAAGAAGGGGTTTTCCTCCACCAAGCTGGCTACCACCGGCGGCTTTCTCATGGCGGGGAACACCACCATTCTGGTGGGCGTGGATGAGGAGAAGGTCCAGTCTGTCATCGATATCATCAAAGAGGAGTCCCACTCCCGCAAGCAGATGATTCCCACTACCACCGAAATGAGCTACGGCTACTACCCCAGCATGCCCGTAGAGGTCGTGGTGGGCGGCGCCACCATCTTCGTGGTGGACATCGAGCGGTTCGAGCACGTCTGATGGACCTCTCCCGGTTAGCAGGCAACGCCCCGCTCAAGCGGCAGCTCTCGGCTGAGAGCTCGGGGCGGGGCCTCTCCCACGCATACATCCTGGCCGGGCCTGCCGGAACAGGCAAGCGCACCCTGGCCCAGCTGCTGGCCGCGGCCCTGATCTGCGAGGGGGCAGGGGAAAAGCCCTGCGGCGTCTGTCCCCACTGCCGCAAGGCCCTGCGGGACATTCACCCCGACGTGAGGCGCGTCGGCAGCGACGGGAAGGACCTCAACGTGGCCCAGGTCCGCGCCCTGCGGTCCGACGCGTACATCCGCCCTAACGAGGCCTCGCGCAAGGTCTACCTGCTGGAAAACGCCCAGACCATGAACGCCAGCGCCCAGAACGCCATGCTTAAGCTGCTGGAGGAGGGTCCGGCCTACGCCGCCTTTCTCCTGCTCACCGACAACGCCGCCGCGCTGCTGCCCACGGTGCGCTCCCGGTGCGAGACCCTGGCGCTCTCCCCCGTCACGGTGGAGGAGGCCGATGGGTATCTGCGCGCCCGGTACCCTGAGCAGTCCCCCCAGGCCATTGCCGAGCTTGCCGCCCGCTGCGAAGGGGTGTTGGGCCGGGCGGTGGCCGAGCTGGAGGGCTCCGGCGCGGCGGGTCCGATCCGGGAGGGGGCTGTCAAGCTCCTGCGGTTTCTGGCCGGGGGGGACGAGCTCACCCTGCTGGAGTTCTCCGTCGCACTGGAAAAATGGGAGCGCAGCGATGTGGAGGCCCTGTTGGGGGAGACTATTTTGCTCCTGCGCCATGCGCTGGTCTGCGCCGCCGGGGCAGACCCCGGAGAGCGGGACCCGGAGCGCCTCTCCGCCGCGCGGCTGGCGGCTGACAAGCTGACTCCCCGTGCCCTCCTCTCCGCCGCCGAGATTTTGGACAAGCTCCGCGCCGCCTGCGCCTACAACGCCGGCACCGGACATCTGGCCGGCTGGCTCTGCGCCGCGCTGAGCGTGTAAGGACGGGCAGTCCGAAAAAAGATGGGATACAATTTACGCGGGATTTATCATTCAATGGCCCAATGGAGGTTTTTATGACCGAGATCATCGGCGCCCGCTTTAAGAGCGGGGGCAAGCAATACTATTTCGACCCGGGCGGGCTCCAGATCGCGGAAGGCCAGGGCGTTATCCTGGAGACTTCCCGGGGAGTGGAGTACGCCGAGTGTACCCAGGGCAATACCATGGTGGAGGATACCGCGGTGGTGCAACCTCTGCGCCCCGTCCTCCGCATCGCCACCGATCGCGACCTGGAGACTGTGGAGCGCAACCGAGAGCGGGCGGATGCCGCCTTTAAAGCCTGCCAGGAGAAAATTATTGAGCATAAGCTTGAGATGAAGCTGGTGGACGTAGAGTATAACTTCGACGGAAACAAGATCCTCTTCTTCTTCACCAGCGAGGGCCGGGTGGACTTCAGAAACCTGGTGAAGGACCTGGCCTCCATGTTCCACAGCCGGATCGAGCTGCGGCAGATCGGCGTCCGGGATGAGGCCAAGATGCTGGGAGGTCTGGGCATCTGCGGCAAGCCCTTCTGCTGCTCCACCTTCCTGGAGGACTTCCAGCCCGTCTCCATCAAGATGGCCAAGACCCAGTCCCTCTCCCTCAACCCGGTGAAGATATCGGGCACCTGTGGGCGGCTGATGTGCTGCCTGAAGTACGAGCAGGACGCCTATGAGGACGCGGTGAAACGCATGCCCAAGGCCGAATCCTTCGTGGAGACCCCGGAGGGGGTGGGCAACGTGAGCCAGGTGAACCTGCTGCGGGAGACCGTAAAGGTCCGGCTGGACACCGCCCCTGACGCGCCCCACACCTTCCACAACAGCGAGGTGCGCGTGGTACGCAACGGCAAGGGCAAGCGGCCCGAGAACTATGTCGCCCCGCCTCCGGAGGAGCTGGCCAAGCTCCACAAGGTCACCCCGCCCCCGGAGGATCCCGCCGCAAAGCTCCAGAACGGCATCGGCTCCGCCCTCTCCAGCCTGGGCATGAGCGACGGTATCCGGGAGGAATATCCCAGGGAGCGGCGCGAAAACCGGGGCGCCCAGCCCCGGCAGGAGAAACCAAAAGCCGACCGGCCCAAGCAAAAACAGGAGAAAACCCGCCAGCAGGAAAAGACTAAGCAGCCTCCCCATCCCCCCCAGAGCGAGGGGGACGAGAAGGCCGAGAAAACGGAGAAGAAGTCCCCTCGCCGCCGCCACCGCAGCTGGGGAAAAAAGCCCAAGGGGAATGGCGGAGCGGGTCAGGGCCAGGATTCGTAACGCTGATGTAGAGATAAAAGAGCCGCCGTACGCCACAAATTTTGTGGTATACGGCGGCTCTTATTCGTCAGCGGTGTTCGCCCTGGCTGTAGGCCACTACGGTGCGGCGATTGGGCTCGGTGCCGGTGGAGTAGGTGGTCACGTCGGGGTACTCCTGGAGGGCGGTATGGATGACATGGCGCTCATATGCGTTCATGGGCTCCAGCGTGACGTTGCGGCGGTACTTGACCACCTTGCCGGCCACCTTCTCAGCCAGGCGCATCAGGCTCTCCTCCCGCTTGGCGCGGTAGTGTTCGGCGTCCACGTGGACCCGGACCCGCTTGGCATAACCCCGGTTCACCGAGTAGTTGGTGAGCTGCTGAATGGCGTCCAGTGTCTCTCCCCGGCGCCCGATGAGGGCGCCCAGATTCTGCCCTACCAACTCCACCTCGTAGGTGTTCTCCTCCCCCAATGCCACCCGGGGCACGGCCTCCACACCCATATGGGCCATGAGCCCGGTGAGGAACGCGGTGATCCCGGCGGCCCGTTCGTCACCTTCCGCCACGGGCGTGGCTGTTTTAACGGATGCGGGAGCGGGTTTCTCGACCCTCACAGGGGCCGCCTTAGGCTGCTGTGGCCGCTCCTCCCGGACAGGGGCCGGGGCGGGCGCAACAGGCTCGTCAGGGGCCTGATAGGTGATCTTCACCTTGGCGGGAGAGCCGCCGATACCTAAAAAACCGGACTTGGGGCGCTCCAAAACCTGCACCGACACGTCGTCCCGGTCCATGCCCAGCTTTTGAAGGGCGGCCTCAATGGCCAGCTCCTCGGTGCGGCCGGTCATTTCAAGATATTTCTCCATAAGAAATGGTCATTCCTTTCATCCAGAGTGAGGTCCTACTTCTCCTCGGTCTCCTGGGTCTCAGGCTCGTCGGGCGCGGCCTCCGACACGGCGGTGGAGCCGCTGGTGCTGAACCGATTGGGATCGTATGCGCGGCCGCGGGCGTACGCGCGAATGCCCACACGGCTGGCCTCCTTGACGGCGGCGGAGATCTTGTCGTCGGACTCTCTCTTGGCGTCCTTCTTCTTGTTCTTGGCCTCCTCGATGCGCTTACTGCGCTCGGCCCGTTCAATCTCCCGCTGGCGTTTCTCCTCCTCCTTCTCGTCCTCCTCGCGGCGTTTGGCGTCCTCGGCGGCCTTTTCATAGTCCTTTTTGAGGATTCTGCCGGCCAGGAACTCCTGGATCAGAGAAAAGAGGTTCTGGGCAATCCAGTAGATGGACATAGACGCGGGCATGGCAAAGCCGATCCACAGGGAGATGAGGGGGCTCATGAGCATCATGCTCTTGGTGGTGGAGTTGGTGGCCTGGGCGCTCTGCTGGTTGACGGCATTGGTCTTCATAGAGATAAAAGAAAAGAGGAAACTGGTGCCCGCAGAGATGATGGGCATGAGGAACAGGCCCACAGAGCCCCAGCTGATCCCATCCGCCCAAAATTTCCAGTTGGGGGTGCTGGCCAGGTTGACGCCCAGGAAACTGAAATTGAGGGCCTTCAGGCTGTCCTTAAAGGCCACCACAGCGGGACTCGATACGACGGCGCTGAAATGGCGGGCCAGCAGGTCTGCAGCGGTGAGCTGATAGTAGGGGCCGGTCTGCTCCACAGTCTGGGGCAGGGCGCTCAGAAGCGCGGTAATCTGGTCGGCGGTGAGACTCATCATATAGGTCAGCGGCTCACGGACGATGTAGTACAGGGGCAGGAGGATAAGGAGGGGAAGCATGCTCCACAGGCAGCCCCCCATGGGATTCACTTTTTCCTTTTCGTAGAGTTTCTGTACCTCCAGATTGTACTTTTCCTTGTTGTTGCCGTACATCTTCTGAAGCTTATTTACCTTGGCCGACACGGCATTCATCTGGATCATACTTCTCTTTCCCTTGATGGAGAAAGGGAAAAGGATCAGCTTCACCAGGAGGGCAAAGAGGATAAGGGCGGCGCCATAATTGCCGAAAAGGTCATTAAAGACCGTGATCAGCCAGGAAAAGGGAGTCAAAATAACTTGCATCAAACCCATGAAACTTGCCTCCGAACACATAATAAGGGGCTTTCAGAATGGACGGGGCCGCCCCCTTCCTCAGGGGACGGGGTCGTACTCGATGGACTTCTGGCGGTGGAAGGGCTGGCATTTCAAGATCCGTCTGAAGGCGAGCCAGCCGCCCTTGGCCGCGCCGTATTTCTCCACCGCTTCCAGCGCGTAGGCCGAGCAGGTTGGAATAAACCGGCAGGAGGGCGGGCGCCGGGGGGAGATATACCTGCGGTAGCCCCGGATGAGGAGGATCAGTAGCCTTTTCATGCTCCGCCCTCCGGCTTTCTCAGGAGACCCAGCTTGTCCGCCATTTGAAGAAGATGGCGCTCGATCTCCCGGTAGGGCGCGTGGACGGCGCGGGTGCGGCCCACCACCACGATGTCGTACCCTGGGAGAAACCGGCTCTCGTTGGTCCGGTAGGCCTCCTTCAGGCGGCGGCGGACCCGGTTGCGCACCACGGCGTGACCCAGCTTGACCCCTACCGTGAGCCCCAGGCGGGTGTACCCACACCTGTTCTTCCGGCAGTAAAGAGCCAGCGTGGGAGCTGCGGCGCTCTTCCCTTTGGCGTAGAGCCTGCGGAACTCGTGATTCAGTTTGAGAGAAACCGTGTGCTCCATGGTAATACCCCAAAGGACGGATTTTGATGTCGGGCTTTTGCGCGCGGTGGGACGGGATTGCCGCGCCAGTCCGTAGGCTGGCTCATAGTAATCATACCCCGGAGGACGGGTGAGCGCGCTTTTTACGTATTGCAACGCAGGGGCGGTAGAAATCCACCGCCCCTAAAAAAGCCCTATTTCGTTTGCCGGCTCCATCTTAGTGCGTGAGGCGGACGCGGCCCTTCGCACGGCGGCGGGCCAGGACCTTGCGGCCATTGGCAGTGCGCATTCTCTTGCGGAATCCGTGCTCCTTGGAACGCTGACGCTTTTTGGGCTGATAGGTACGAACCATTGTTGTACACCTCCTGTTCGTTCTTTCGGCGCGGCCCCCGAAGGGACGTACGCCCACCACAACGGCCATTTCCAGCCGCGGTTGACAACCAGTACGCCTTTACACTAAAATATTCACGGCGCAAATGGTATTATACAGGATGAACAAAAGTCCTGTCAACCTTAATTTTCGTTGGTTTTTCAAGAGATTTTCCCGGAAACCCCACATCTTGTGGTCTATTTTTTTATTCGCACAAATATGCTTATTATTTATAAAGGTATCTAGGTAAAAAC
>DATMXU010000065.1:0-2613 GCA_035562355.1 Pseudoflavonifractor sp. | reverse complement strand
CGGCGGAACGGCGCTCGACAGCGCCTGGCGCACCATCCGCCGGTGGACTCCCAGCTTGCGGGCCACGCCCTGGATGGTTCCGACGCCGAACTCGTACTCCCGTCGTATCTGTTCGAACAGCTCCACCTTGGCTCTCCTGTCTATTGGGACCTCCCCCGTCTGGTCTGTGCCAGCACAGGATAGGTCCCAATCTCAATCGAGGGGTGGGCCAGATTTCGTCAGCAAAGTGGTCCAGCTCAGTCTAGCGAAAGCAAGGGTTCAGGTAGATGCCGCCGATACCTAAGTTCTTCAGGTAGTCCAGTTTGTCCAGTACACCCTGGAGGTCGCCACCATAGCGCCGCCGCTGGATGTTCCACCATATGTCCCTGCCGTTGGCCTTCTCGTAGGGCTGAAGCCTGTACCAATCGGACGTCCAGGGGTGCACCTGCCAGTCGGGCACATCGTCATGCGGCCAGGCGCCCAGAATGTCCGCAAGCGTTGGGTCGTTGCGCCGGTCCCCATTGCGGAAACGTTCTGGGAAGATCTGATACCACACAATGCCTTTCGCCCATTGCGGTGGGTGGGCGGCCGGCGGTAGAGCTAACGCCTGGGGCCAGGCAAGCGGGCCAAAGACCGTGGCGCAGAGGCCGAGCAACCGGCGAAGCGGCTGGTTCACAGGTTCCCCTTTCAGTGGCGGCCCTCCCGGTGCTCCGTGGTGAAGGCCACCGCATTTCCTAGCGTTCCATGGACCGGCACGCACCAAACCCCCGGGTGGTGGGGCCGCGATTTTGTTATACCTGACGTCCCTCACGGGTATCCTGTCCCGCAGAGTCTCCGCCAGTAAACCCAGCATCCCTGCCGCATCGCAGCCTGGATTCCCCCGGCTCTCGATCCGCCGAGGGACGCCCCTGCCGTGCTATTTATTGGCGCGCCGGCGCCCGCACCAAGCCTGGAGACTTCCCGGGCGACATGGCCGTCATCGAGGCGCTCTCACAGTGGCGGGCGGGGGTGCGGATATCCCGCCGCAGCCGAGGCAAGGCGCCTTAAGATAGAGGGCTGCCAACCCAATTTTCCACGCCTGTTGACGTTAGTAAGCGGCTGCGGAGGCGACCGGGAAACGGAACGTAATCATTTGGGCCTCTACAGAGCCACCGGTCCGATGGACGTGACGCCGGTCCGGCAGCAAGAGAGCGATCAGGTCGTCAGCAGAGGTTTCATAACCTCTGTTGTTCCCCGATCAACTCACTCCTGCACCTAATGTGACGGAGAACCCGCAAATGGGGTGCAGTTCACTCTCGGCCGTCGTGACAAGACTGAGGTTTACAGGAACGGGGAGGGCAGCTCCGCGGGCGCATCGGACCGGAAGCGGTAGAGCTGTGGGGGACGGTAGCGGGTGCCTTCCAGGCGCTCCTCCAGCGCCTCGATCAGGTCCAGGCTGAGGTATTTCTTCCGGAAGTTCCGCTTCTCCAGCGGCCGGTCCAGCACGGTCTCGTAGGCCGACTGGAGCTGCGTGAAGGTGAATACCGGTGGCAGCAGGGACGCGATGGCCGTGGTGTAGGTCACCTTGGAGCGCAGGCGTTCGCAGGCATACGCGACGATTTGGTCGTGGTCGAAGGCGAGCGGCGGGACGGCCTCCACGGGAACCAGCGAAGGCGTCTCCAGGTCTTCCCCCTCCCGGATCTCCAGGCGGTCCTCCGGCACCAGGGCGTAGTATACGATCGAGATGACATGCCCGCGCGGGTCTCGCCCGAGGGCATCGAAGGTGTACAGCTGCTCGATGAAGGCGTCCCTCACGCCCGCTTTGGCCGCCAGGATGCGCTTCGCGGCCTCACGCGAGGTCTCCCCTTCCCAGAGAAAACCACCCGGCAGCGCCGGGCTCCCCTCGAAGGGAGGCTCCGACCGCTCCACGAGCAGCACCTGCAAGGTCCCCCCGGTAATCGTGAACACCACCACGTCCGTGGCGACACAGGCGCGCGCCAAGGGTTGAGCATAGGTTCTGGCAGCCATACGGTGAGTATATCACCGGCTTTGCGTGCGGTTCACACGAACCGCGCCCTTCCCCATCGGCCAATCGAAAAAAAAGCCCGGCGTCCGGGTTGACATCGTGTATAACGGACACTATCATGGGTATACACATAGTGTAATCAGTACACTATGCCTTGGATCCCCTGACCTGAGGGCTCCGGAGCGAGAGAGGAGGCGGCCATGACGACCGAGTTGGAGAAGCTGTCCGAGAGGATCGCGCGGGCACGTGGTCCGGAGGATCTGTTCGGCCCGCTGCACGGTTCCATGGACGATCAACTGGTCGCGCTGCGCCGGGCGTTCCACGCCCTCTGCCGCACCGCCCACCCGGACGCCAACGGCAGTTCCCCAACGGCGACGGACGCCATCCGTCGCCTCACGGAGATGCGGGACAGGGCCGCCGGTGCGGTCCGGGCCGGAACCTACGGTAAGACGCCCTCGGCGACGCTTCACACCCGCCGGCACACGTATGCCGTGCTGGAGTCGATGGAGCCCATCGGCATCGCCGATGCCTTTCGGTGTCTTGTCGACGACGCCACGCCCGGTCTTCTGACCATCGCCCGCACGCCCGCGGACAACGACCTGCTGCGCGCCGAGGCCGGGACGCTCCGC
>DATMXU010000064.1:0-2360 GCA_035562355.1 Pseudoflavonifractor sp. | reverse complement strand
TCTCAGAGGGGTGGGTGGGCAGACAGTTGGTGACCGTCACGTTCCTGACCCGGTCGGCGATGGTGTGGATATTGCCCATAAAGAGGCCCGCCTCGGCGGCGCCCAGACCGGTGACGATCACGTCGTTTGAGTTCACCATGGCGAGGGCCTGATCTATGGAGATATATTTTTCTTCAAAGCTCATAGGAATTCTCTCCTTAGCCCACGAACGGGGCGCAATTTTTCATCACGAAACCGAAGATGGCCGACTCCAGCTCACCGGGCTTTTCGAAGATGGCCACGTGGCCGCAGCCGGGGAGGGTGAGATACTCCGCCCGGGGGATGTGCTCGGCGATGATCCTGGAGAATCTGGGGGGCTTGAGGATGTCCTCCTCGCCGCAGAGGACGAGGGCGGGGCATTTGATTTTGGCCAGCTCGCCGGTCATGGCCACGTCCCCGAGGAAGGTATCGTACAGGATTTTCTGCCCCTCCAGGTAGCCGCCGGGGTTATCCTTGATGGCTTTTGCCCGGCCCGCCAGCTTTTCTCTGTTGGCGGCGATATAGGCGCCGCCGTAGATGCTGGGGGCCATGCCCCGGAAGAAGACCTCGCCGTCCCCGGTGTCGCACAGGGTCTTCCAGCCCGCCACAAAGCCCTCCAGCACAGGGCCAAGCTCGCTCACCGAGTCGATGACGGTGAGGGACTTGACTATCTCGGGGTAGAGGATGGCGAACTTCATGGCCGCCTCGCCGCCGTAGGAGGTGCCCACCAGGTGGAGCGTTTCCACCCCCAGGGAGGAAAAGAGAGCCCGCGCCTCGGCACAGTGCTGGGCGAAGGTATAGGGTCCCTCCGGCTTGGAGGATTTGAGCTGGCCCTTGAAATCGTGGAGCACGACCCGAAAGCCCGCGCGGGCGAACACGGGCCAGAGAAGGGACCAACTGGAGGTAGAGGCCATTACGCCGTTGAGAAAGGCGACGGTCTCGCGGCCGTCCGGGTCACCGTGGACCTCGTAGTAGAGCTCCACGCCATCTATTTGAAAGTATGCCATAGCTGACCTCCTGAGACAAGAAGGAATGTGTAGGGAAAAGAGGAGGACCCCGGAACCCGGGGCCCTCCTCTCGCAGTCTGTTTTAGAATCGATGGACCGCGCTCCGTGCCCGAGGGGAGGGATGCCCTGCGGCGCGGAGAGGACGGGGCGCGTGGGTGGATCAGCCGGCGGAGGAGAGCAGGTTCTCCATGCTGTCCAGCCCGTAGACCAGCTCCCAGCCGCCCTCGACGTCGGGATTGATCTTGGAGAGGTTCATCTCCTGGGTGCCGGCGCGGGTGCCGCCCGCGTAGTCGATCTTGCCGCCGAAGGGGTTCTGGATGTAGCCGCCCGTCTCCAGGGCGTTCATGTAGTTCTCCCAGGTGATGTCCTGGCCCTCGATGCGGCGCAGGCCCTCGCAGAAGAAGTGGGCGGCGATCCAGCCGGTCTGGGCATAGGCATTCATTTTGTAGTTCTCGTCGATTTTGGAGATCCACTCCTGGTAGAGGGACAGGGCGGCCTGGTCGTCATAGGCGACCCAGCCGTTGCCGTACACGTCGAACTTGCCCGCCACATCGCCGGCCACCAGCTCGGGGATGGCGGAGGAGACATTGACGTAGGTGGTGATGACGGGGGCGGTCATGCCCTGGGCCGCCAGTTCCTTGACGATGGTGGGCATGGTGGCCTGGATGGCGGCGCAGATGATGAAGTCGGCCCCGCCGTTCTTGATGGAGGTGACGGCTGCGGATACGTCGGCCGCACCGGCGGTGACCTGCTCGGCCTGGTACTCCACGCCCAGCTCCTTGCACTTGGCCTCGGCGCCCTTGAGCATATCCTTGCCCGCGTCGTCGTTGGTGTAGATGATGCCGATCTTGGTGGCGCCGAAGTTACCCACGCCGCGGGCGACCATGATCTGACCCTCGGTGGTGTAGATGGGCTGGACGGGGAAGATATTGTAGCCCTCCTCGTTGGTGGTGGCGCCCTCGGCGTAGAGCTGGCCGATGCCGGTGGCGAAGTAGACGGAGGGGATGCCGTAGCTCTTCAGGTCGTCAATGGTGGCGCCCACCACGGGGGTTCCGAAATGGCCCACGATGGCGAAGACCTTCTCGTCCTCCACGAAGTTCTGGAGGGCGGCCTTACCTTTCACGGGGTCGAACTCGTCGTCCACATGGAGGAATTCAATCTTGCGGCCGTCGATGCCGCCGCCTGAGTTGACCATATCGAGGTAGGCCTGGATGCCGGCGATGAAGGGCACGCCCACGGGGGCGTAAGCGCCAGAGGTGGCGGCCGAGTTGGCGATGAGGATCTTATCGGCGGACGCGCCCTGGGAGTACTTGATCTCAGCGGGAGCGCTGGGCT
>DATMXU010000063.1:0-4009 GCA_035562355.1 Pseudoflavonifractor sp. | reverse complement strand
GGCGATGGCCACCCGCTGCTTCTGACCGCCAGACAACTCGTCTGGGTAGTTGAGCGCCTTTTCGGCGAGACCCACGGTAGCCAGCAGGCGCATTCCCTCGTCGTATGCCTCCTGCCGGGACAGCTTTAACAAATCCACCGGGCCCAGCATAATGTTCTCGATCACTGTCAGGTGAGAGAATAGGTTGAAAGACTGGAACACCATGCCCATCTTGCGTCGGACAGCGGAAATATCCGCGCCTTTTGCCGTAATGGCCTCCCCGTCCACGATGATCTCGCCGGCGGTGGGCGTCTCCAGCAGATTGAGGCACCGCAGCAGCGTGGACTTACCCGTGCCGGAGGGGCCGATTATGGAAATCACCTCGCCCTTTTCTATTTCCACGTTAACGTCAAAGAAAGGCGTCACGTTGGAATATGATTTTTTCAAATGCCGGATGGAAATCATCTCATCACTACTCCTTTCACGGCGCGTTTACGGCGCTTGGGGTCCAGCCCGATTTCCAGGCGCGACAGCAGCATGGTCAGGACATTCGCGACCAGGAAGTAGATGACCGCCGTGGCAATCAGGGGGAAAAAGGCCTCCAAGGTGCGGCTGCGGATGATGTCGCTGACCTTGGTGAGATCCTGAATGGCGATATAACCCACCACCGAGGTCATCTTGACCATGGAGATAAACTCGCCCTTAAAGACGGGCAGAAAATGCCGCGCCGCCTGGGGAAAGGTGATCTTACAAAAGGTCTTGACCTTGGTAAAGCCCAGGGCGTGGGCCGCCTCAATCTGCCCTTTGTCCACCGCGTTGATGCCGGTACGCATCATTTCGGATACATAGACGCCAAAGTTGACTGCAAAGCCGAAAATCGCCACCAGAATGGCTGAAATGTCCAACTTGCCAAAAATGATATAGTAGAGGATCATCAGCAGCACCACAATAGGCGTTCCTTGGATAAGCCGGATAAAAGCCGCTGCGGGAAGGGCCGCGATGCGCTTTTTGCTGCGCCGGAGCATACAAATGCCGAAGCCCATCAGCGAGCCGAGGAGTCCCGAGCAGATGGAGATGAGCACCGTGACCTCCAGGCCGTCCAGCACCAGCTTCCAGCGGTTTTCCGTTAAAAAGGTGCGGGTAAAGCTGGCCTTCAAGCGGTCCCCGAAGCCCTCCTCCGTCTTGGCGGAAACGGTGACCTTGCGTACGACAAAATACAGCCCGCTCTCATAGTAGGAATCGCTCATATCCACCGTCTTCTTGCGCTCGTCGGCAATGGACATACAGCCCACGGCAGCATCAGCTTTGCCGCTTTGGAGCATGGGAATTAGGCCGGAGAAATCCACGCCGGTGAACTCCACCTTGCGGTCCAGTATCTCGCCGATGCGCAGCATCAGCTCCAGATCATAGCCCACCGGCTCACCGCCCGCGCCGACATACTCCATCGGCTCCGCGGCGATGTCGTGAGCCACCCGCAATGTCCCATTCGCACCGGGATAGTCGAGCTGCGGCAGGATTTTGACGCTCTCGTCGGCGCCGGTCCACTTTTCCTTCATCGCCTCCAGCGTGCCGTCGGCCTTTAAGCGGGCGATGGCGTCGTTCACTTGGGCGGTTAGGGGGCTGTCCTTTTGCAGCGCAATGCCGTAGTGATCCTCCACAATCCGCTCGGGCAGAATTGTGAGGGCCGGGGTTTGCGCCACGGACAGCTTGGCCACCGGCTCGTCGGCCGACATGGCCTCCACCTTGCCGTTCTCCAACGCCGCGAGCATGTCGGTGCGGTTGTTGAAATAGCTGTAGGTCACGTTGGGAACCACACTGTCAATCAAAATATCCGCAATGGAGCCGGTCTGGCAGGAGACCACCTTACCGGAAAGCTGGTTCAGGGCGGTGTACTGAGGCACACCCGTGTCGGTCACAATTTCCTGTCGGGTCACCAGCACCTGGGGATTTGAAAAATAAGGCGCGGTAAACAACAACTTTTCCGCCCGCTCGGGTGTGTTATACATGCCAAGGGTCATGTCGGCCTTATTGCTGTCTATGGAGGCGATGACCGCACCCAGCTCCATATCGAGGTATTCGGCCTGGTAGCCCAGCTCGTAGAGCACACGATCGATTAGCTCTATATCCAGCCCTGCGTATTGGCCGTTCAATAGGAACGTGGTCGGCTCCCGGGACGCAATGATAGCCACCTTGATCTTGGGCGCGCCGGTCAGTTTCGGCGTTTCCACAACGTCGTAATCGCTGGCGTCGGGCTTGATCCAATGGGAGATTATCTCGTCCATGGCGCCGTCGGCAAGGTACTTGTCCACCCTAGAACTGACTTTTTGGGCAAGCTCCGGTTGGTTTTTGCTGATCCCCAAGCAGACCTTTTCATCGGTCAGGGCGCCGGAGGCGATCTCCAGGTTTCGGTTGCTGCGAATAAACCGCAGCGCGCTGGTGTAGTCCATCATGGCATAATCCAGCTTGCCCGCGTCCAGTGCCGCAGTGCTGTCCACGTAATTCTTAAAGCTCATCAGGTTGGCGTCGGGGTAGTGTTCCTTGGCATAGATCTCGTTGGTGGAGCCCTCCATCACACCGATGCGCGCGGATTCCACCGGTACACGCTGCGTATCGCTTGCGGACGCCTGCTTTTCCTCATTTTCCAACCCGCCGTCGTCCTGTACCAGCAGGGCTGTCTGGGTCTGATAAAGGGGTGTGGAGAAATCCATGGTTTCCCGGCGCTCCGGGGTGGCGTTGAGATTAGCCAGAATGCAGTCGATAGCCCCGGACTCCGCCGCCGAGGGGAAGCCGTCATAGTCGTAGACCTTGATCTCAAGGTCCGCGTTCAAATATAGCGCCAGACGCGCCGCCATCTCCAGGTCATAGCCGATCAGCTCGTTGCCCTGGTAATAACTGAACGGCTGAACCAGACCCGAGGTACCCACAATTAGCGTCATAGTGGGATGCTCCGGCTTGGGAATGTCCGGCATGGTGTCGTCGGCGTTCACGACCCAGCGCTCAAACATATCGTCCAAGGCGCCGTCGGTACGCAGTTCTAACAGGCAGCCGTTGATCTTCTGCTGCAGGTCGGGGATGCCGGACTTCCTGGAGATGCCGACGGCCACGTCATCGGTGGTCCCCACATCGCCGGGCAGCACCTTGACGCCGTCCAAGCCGTTGGCAATGGCAAAGCCCAGCAGATACCGATCAAAGGCAAAGGCGTCCACCTTGCCCTGCTGGACGGCCAGATAGGCGTCCGACAGGCTGTTGTAATATTTCATCTTCGCCTTGGGCAGGGCGCTTTCCACTGCGTTCACTGCCGTTGAACCGGAGGGCACGCCGATGGTATAGGCCGCGTCATTCATTTGCGAGGCCTCGGCAACGGCTGGTTTTGTCTTGGTATTACAGCCCGCCGGCAGGCTTATAAGGGTCAGTAGGGTCAGCGCAAGCGCGACTGCTCTCGAAAGTTTCCGTCTCAATGGTAGATCACCTTTCTTTGCATTGGATTAGGGTACGCGCATGGGCTGTCCTGAGAAAGACGCCGCATGGGCATGGTCATAGATGAGCCAGCCCGCCCGCACTGCGAGGAGGAGCAGGCTGAGCGCCGCCAGTGCCGCAAGCAGACGGTTGGTGCGTTTCTTTTCCATATTAACACGTCTGGGCAGGTTTAGTTTGCGTTTTGATAGATCAACGCGGTTTCTTCAAGAACCTCCTTGGAGGAGCTCACATAGCATGGTGTTCAGAGACGAATAAGACTTGTATTCATGCGTCGTAGATAAAGTTCTTTTTTGCAGCGCATGTTTACGCGCCTCTGGTTCCACGCTGTTTTGCTCTAATGCCCCGATAACCAACTTGCTCTTCCCTTCCGCCGCACTGCCGGACGTGGGAGCGCTGCTTTTCGCTGCACTCCCTGCCATGCTGTCGCTGCAGCCGGAAAGGACCATGCAAAGGGTCAGCGCGTAGTCAGGATGAGTGATAAAGTTTTTTTCAGCATGATGCTTTCTCCTCCTTTTTTATAGCTTAATGATGATTTGATTGATGCCGTCATGGC
>DATMXU010000062.1:0-2884 GCA_035562355.1 Pseudoflavonifractor sp. | reverse complement strand
GTCGGTGCCCAGCAGGGCGTTGATCCTGTCGGGGCGGAGGCCCAGGACGGTGGGGTGGGGGACATGGTTCAAAATGTCGATGACGCCGCCCACCACCTGTCCCGCGCCCAGCAGCTCCACCAGCTCACAGGCCCGGTCCACCGCGGGGAGGGTGTTCATGGGGTCGAGGCCCTTCTCAAACTTGGCGCTGGCCTCGGTGCGCATGCCCAGAGCCAGGGCGGTCCTTCGGATAGAGGTGCCGTTAAAGTTGGCCGACTCAAAGACCACGTCCACCGTGTCGTCCGCGATCTCGCTGTTCTCGCCGCCCATAATGCCCGCAAGACCCACGGCCCGGGTCTCGTCCGCGATGACCAGCATGTCGCCGGTGAGCTTGCGCACGCCGCCGTCCAGGGTAGTCAGTTCTTCGCCCTCGTGGGCCCGGCGGACGACGATCCTGCCCCCCTTCACATAGCGGTAGTCGAAAGCGTGCATGGGCTGGCCGTACTCCAGCATGACGTAGTTGGTGATGTCCACAATGTTGTTGATGGGCCGTACGCCCGAGGCGCGCAGCCTGTCACGCATCCACTTGGGGGAGGGGACGATCTTTACGTTTCGTACCATGCGGGCGGTATACCGGGGGCAGAGGTCGGCGTCGGGGGTCTCCACGTCCAGGAGCTCCATAAGAGAGCCCTCGCCCCCGGCCCTTACCTCGGGGGCGTGAAGGTGAAGGGGGCTGCCGAAGGTGGCCGCCGCCTCGCGGGCCAGGCCGATGACGCTCAGGCAGTCGGGCCGGTTGGGCGTGATCTCAAACTCCACCACATGGTCGTTAAGGCCCAGTACGCCGCGGATGTCCTCGCCGGGGGTCAGGTCCTTCAGATCCGGGTCACTGGAGAGGACGAGGATGCCGTCCTCGATGGCATAGGGGCAGTCGTGGAGGGTGAGGCCCAGCTCCTTGATGGAGCAGAGCATCCCGTTCGACTCCACGCCCCGGAGCTTGCCTGCGGTGATGTGGACCTCACCGGGGAGCCAAGAGCCGTCCATGGCCACGGGGACGCAGTCCCCCTCCCTGAGGTTCTGGGCGCCGGTGACGATCTGGATGGAGCCAGCTCTGCCCACGTCCACCTGGCAGACCCACATATGGTCGGAGTCGGGGTGGCGCTCCAGCTTTTTGATCTGGCCAACCACCACGTTTTTGATATCCTCACCCATGACCTGCGTGACCTCTACCTTGGAGCCGGACAGAGTCATAGCCTCGGCAAATTCCTTATCATTGGCCTGGACGCTTACAAACTCGTCCAGCCACTTTCTACTTAAATTCATGGCTTTTTTCTCCTTTCCGGCTCAAAATTGCGCAAGGAAACGCATATCGTTCTCAAAGATCAGCCGCAGGTCGGCGATCTTGAACCGGCGCATGGCCATACGCTCCAGGCCCATGCCGAAGGCCCAGCCGGAGTAGACCTCGGTGTCGATGCCCGCCATCTCCAGCACCTTGGGGTGCACCATGCCCGCGCCCAGCACCTCGATCCAGCCCTCGCCCTTGCAGGTGGAGCAGCCCGCGCCGCCGCACTTGTGGCACTGGACGTCCATCTCGCAGGAGGGCTCGGTGAAGGGGAAGTGGTGGGGACGGAAACGCGTGACCGTACCCGGGCCGTAGAGCTTTTCCATGATTGTGTTGAGCGTCCCCTTCAGGTCTGCCATGGTGATGCCCTTGTCGATGACAAGACCCTCCACCTGGTGGAACATGGGGGAGTGGGTGGCGTCCACCTCGTCCTTGCGGTAGACCCGTCCGGGCGCCAGCACCCGGATGGGCAGGGGCAGGGTGTCCATAGCGCGCACCTGCATGGGGGAGGTCTGGCTGCGCAGCATCACCCGGCTGCCGCTGTCAAAATAGAAGGTGTCCGACCAGTCGCGGGAGGGGTGGCCCTCCTCGGCATTGAGCCGGTCGAAGTTGTACTCGGCAAGCTCCACCTCGGGGCCGTCCAGCACCTGAAAGCCCATGCCCACGAAGATCTCCTTGATCTCGTCCAGGGCGATATACATGGGGTGGCGGTGGCCCATGGCGGGGACCTTGCCCGGAATGGTCACGTCCAGCTTTTCCGTGTCTAGCCGGGCATTGAGGGCGAGCTCCTCAAGGGCGGCCTGGCGGCGTTCCACCGCCTGGGTGACAGCCTCGCGCACAGAATTGGCCAGCTCTCCGATGACGGGGCGTTCCTCGGCGGACAGGGTCCCCATTTGCTTGAGGACGGCGGTCAGCTCCCCCTTCTTGCCCAGGTACTTGACCCGCAGGGCCTCCAGCTCGGCGGCCGCCTTGGTCTCCGCCAGGGCGGAAAGGGCCTCCTGACGGATTTTTTCCAGTTGATCTCTCATGTCTTAACCTCCTATGAGCTTGCGGGCTGATAAGGGCATCGGGCCCTGCGTGGACAATAAAAAACGCCCTTCCTCCCCACAACAGGGACGAAAGGCAAACCTTCCGCGGTACCACCCACGATTCGCGTATCGACGATACGCGCGCTTATATCGCTCTAACGGCCGATACCCGTCCGCGTCTTTCCCCGCGGCCGCTCCCGGGCGAACCAAGCGATGTGCTCCCACGTCTGTTCTCAGCCGGTGACAGACGCTCTCTGACGGAACATTTACCGCTATTTTCCCGTTCCTCACGTTTCAATACCACTCTTTATACCACAGGAAGGGGAAAAATGCAAGATGAAATTGACGCGGGCATGGGAAACGCTTATAATGTGCTCACGGTTAAGAACGGAGGAGTTTATACATGATACTGGCAACAGCGGCGCAGATGCGTGAGCTGGATCGAAAGGCCATTGAGGAGCGGGGGATACCCTCCCTTATGCTGATGGAGAATGCCGCCCGGGCGGTGGCGCGGGAAGTAATTGCCATGCTGGAGGAG
>DATMXU010000061.1:0-13125 GCA_035562355.1 Pseudoflavonifractor sp. | reverse complement strand
AGGCGGATGCGTCATGGGTAGAAAATTTGTATTTATTGGCGCCGGTTCTCTCGATTTCACCAGGGACCTGGCACGCGATATCCTCACGTTCCCGGCATTTCAGGATTGCGAGCTCATGCTGATGGACATTGATGAAAAGCGGCTTGAGTACGCCCGCCGCGGCGTCCAAAGGATTGTGGATGCCAGAGGCGGCGCGGCCACCGTGAGGGCGACCACCGACCGCCGGAAGGCCCTTGAGGGCGCGGACGGCGTCCTCATCACGATCCTTCAGGGCGGCGTAGAGGTCTGGCGGCACGACATCGAGATCCCCAAAAAATACGGCGTGGATATCTGCGTGGGCGACACCCGCGGCCCGGCGGGCATCTTCCGGTTCCTGCGCACGGCGCCGGTCATGCTGGGCATCATCCGCGATGTGGAGGAGCTCTGCCCCAACGCCGTCGTGCTGAACTACACCAACCCCATGGCGATGCTGGTGAGCTTTCTGCAGTCGCAGACAAAGGTCAACGTGACCGGGCTCTGCCACAGCGTGCAAGGGACGGCCGATATGCTGGCCCAGTGGATGGGCGTGGAGCCGGCCAAGCTGCAGTACACCTGCGTCGGCGTCAACCACCAGGCCTTCTACCTGGAGCTCAAGGCGGACGGCAAGGACGTCTACCCACTGCTCCGGGAGGCAGTCAAGCGGCCTGAGGTGGCCGCGGAGGAGCCGGTCCGGTTGGAGATGTTCCGCCATCTGGGCTACTTCTCTACCGAGTCCTCCGGGCATAACTCGGAATACAACCCCTGGTTCCGCAAGCGCGCCGACCTGATCGAACAATACTGCACCCACGGGACAGGCTGGAACCCGGGCCAGTACGCCTACATCCTGAAGGAGTACCTGGACCGGGAGGGCACCTGGGAGAGGGAGTACAACGAGTGGCTCGAGCATGGGGCGGTCGAGCTTGAGAGGGGGGAGGAGTACGCATCCAACATCTTCAACGCGATTTTCGGTGATCACACGCCCTACCCCTTCAACGCGAATCTGCGCAACCACGGGTACATCACAAACATAGACGAGGGCGCCTGCGTGGAGGTCCCCGTGCACTCTGACGAGGAGGGCATTCATCCTCTTGGCAGGCATACCCTTCCCCAGCATCTGGATATCCTTGTCAGCACCACCGCCAAGATCGAGGAGCTGGCGGTCCGGGCCGCCATTGAGGGGGACCCCCGCAAGGTCTTTCAGGCCATCCTCTTCGATCCCCTGACAGCCAGCGTTTGCAGTATGGAGGAGATTCACGGCATGGTGCAGGAGATGCTCACCAAAAACGCGCCCTACCTCGGCTATTTTCAGTCCCTGGAACTCTAAGGCGCTTATATCGGCGGCGCGCGAACCGGGTCACAGATAGATAAGGAGTGGAAACCGAACGACTAAAAGGAGGAAGAAACAATGAAAAAAGCAATCAGCCTGCTCCTAGCACTGACAATGGTTTTTTCCCTGGCAGCCTGCGCAAAGGGTGACACGCCCGGCAGCAGCAACACGCCCGGCACGGGCGGAACGCCCTCCTCCAACGAGCCCATCACCATCAATTTCTGGGGACATCAGGAGGATTCCTGGAACAACACCTACCGGGCAATCGGCGAGTCCTTCCACGAGAAATACCCCAACATCACTGTAAACTTTGAGTTCTACCCCTACGACGAGTACGAGTCCAAGGTCCAGACCTCTCTGATCTCCAAGACGGGCGATGTGGACGTCTATGAGCTGTGGGGCGGCTGGGGCGTCGACTTCTGCTCCACCGGCGCGCTGGCCCAGATGCCGGACAGCCTGGCGGACACGGTGCGCCAGGACGCCTACCCCTGCACCTACGGCGCGCTGGAGTACGACGGCAAGCTCTACGGCATGCCCATGGAGTTCAACATCGAGTCCGGCGGTATGCTGGTAAACCTGCACCTCCTGAAAGAGAACGGCATGGAGATACCCACCACTTGGGATGAGCTGATCGCCGACGCCAAGGCCGCCACCGTACGGGATGGCAGCCTCCTCAAGGTCAAGGGGTTCGACTTCGTGGGCTGGGACAGCGTCCCCTATCTCCTCTGCTCCATGATCATGAGCCTGGGCGGCAACTACCTCAACGAGGACGGCACCTTCAACTTTACCTCCCCCGAGGCGAAAACCGCCTTTACCGAGCTCACCACCCTGCTGATGAAGGACGGCATCACGGACCTGGCGGGTTTGGCCGGCGGCGACGCCATGGAGAACTACCAGCTCCTCTACGCCAACCAGGTGCTCTTCGCGCCCCGCGGTCCCTGGACCGTGGCGGAGGGCCTGTCTACCTTCGAGCTCACCTACGGCGAGGACTTCGTCTACACCGCCCTGCCCTGGTATGGACCCGACAAGGGCTTCGCCGCCGAGACGGGCTGGTCCCTGGCGGTGAACGGCAAGAGCGCCAAGCAGGAGGCCGCCTTCCAGTTCCTCGACTACTTCTTCAGCGACGAGGTCCTAATGCAGGCCAATGTCGGCTGCGGCCAGGTCCCCGCCAAGCGCTCCGTGGCCCAGAGCCCCGAGCTGATGGAGAAAATGCCTTTCCTGGAGCCCCTGGTAGGTATCCTGGACGACGCGCAGTTCATCGGCTATTTTAATACAGACGTGTTCAAGGAGACGGTGAACAACGTGTTTACCGACTACTGTACCGGCGGGATTTACGGCAGCGTGGACGAGGCCCTTACGGATCTCAACACCCAGTGCAACGAGAAACTAGCGTGACATCCGGTCGCCGGAGGGACTCCGGTCTTTCCGGCGACCGCACTTTTTCCCGGCAGTATTTCCTGGGGGTGGCAAGGTGAAAAGCAAAAAATTTGTACTCCTGATCCTGATTCCGGTCTTTCTGCACATTCTGGTCTTCATGCTGATCCCGATCCTGGGCAGCGGCGTGATCTCCTTTATGGACTACAACCCGCTGCGCGGACAAAACCTCTTTGTGGGACTGGATAACTACATAAAGCTCCTGGGGGACGGCGTGTACTGGAAGGCTTTGACCAATACGCTGGTATTCGTCGCCGTCACGGTGACCGTTAACATCCTGCTCTCTCTGACGCTTGCCGCGCTCATCAGCCAGTTCAAGTCCAACAAGACCAGGAGCTTTTTCCGCATGATTACCTTTCTGCCCTGCATCGCCCCCCTGGTGGCGTCCAGCGTCGTGTGGGGCCGGAGCATCTACCCCACGTCCAGCGGCCTTTTGAACCTGATCGTCACCAAGCTGGGCGGGAGCGCGGTCAACTGGCTGGGCGATGCGTCCTATCTGATGGTCTCGGTGGTCATCTTCACCGTCTGGGCGGATATCGGCTATAATACCATCCTCTTTTCGGCGGGTATGGATGGCATCCCCTCCGAGCTCTATGAGGCCGGGTGTCTGGACGGCACGGGGCGGTGGCGGCAGTTCCGGAGCATCACCTTCCCCCTCCTGGGCCGTACGTTCATGTTCGTACTGCTGATGACCCTCATCTCCCATTTCCAGATGTTCGCGCAATTCAATGTGCTGGCCCTCAAAAACGGGCCTCAGAACTCGGGCCTGGTGCTCACCAGCTACATCTATAAGGCTGCGTTCGAGTACAAGGACATGGGGTACGCCTCGGCAATCTCGATGACGCTGTTCGTGATCATCCTCATCATCACGCTGGTCCAGCAGAAGCTGGGCAAGGTCGATTGGGAGTATTGAGATGATTAAGAGTGAAAAAGACAGGGCGTACCGCCTGATTATGTTCCTGATCCTGGCAGTTATGACGCTCATTATCGTGCTGCCTTATATCTGGATGCTCTCCAACTCCTTTAAAACGACGAAGGAGACCCTTACCGACCCCGGCCACCTGATTCCCGTCAACTTTACCCTGGACGGCTATAAGTCGGTTCTCTTTGACTCCCCTTTCTTCAAATGGCTGAGAAACTCCCTCTTCATCACCTGCGTGACGACGGCGGCGGTGCTGCTCATCAGCACGATGGTGGGATATCTGTTTTCAAAATACCGTTTCCGTGGCCAGCAGTTCCTGTTTATGATCATCCTGGCCACCATGATGGTGCCCGCCCAGGCCACCATGGTGCCGTCCTTTATTCTCATCAACGAGCTGGGGCTCTACGACAAGGTCTGGGCCGTCATCATCCCGGCCTGTATCAACGCCTTCGGCATCTATCTCTGTAAACAGTTCTGCGATGAGATTCCCCGTGAGCTCATCGAGAGCGCAAAAATGGACGGCGCAGGGGATTTCACGGTCTTCTTCCGCATCGTGGTGCCCCAGATCAAGCCCGCCATCGGCGCGCTGGGCATCTTTACCTTTCTTGACGTCTGGAACGACTACCTCCATCCGCTGCTCTATCTGGCGAGCACGGACAAGATGACTCTGCCCCTGGCCCTCTCCTATTTCTCCTCGCAGCACACCAGCAACCTGTCCGCCACTATGGCGGCCGCCGCCCTCATCATGGTGCCGGTAGCCATCGTGTTCATCATTTTCCAAAAACAGTTTATCAAGGGCATCGCAATGACCGGCATGAAGTAAAACTGAATTTAAGCGGCAGACAACCCTGAGCAGGAAGATATCCCCACTTGATGATTGAAGGAGGAAATACCTGTGAAGTTGAAAAACATGTTATCCATCCTCTTGGCATTGGCCCTGCTGCTTTCTCTGCTGGGAGCAGGCGCGCCGAGCGTCGCAAGGGCGGCCTCTGGAAACGGCGTTCTTGTGCTGCAGACGCTCAACTATACGGAGAATCCTGTTGATATTTCAAATCCGGACCGGGGCTTTTATAGAGGCCGATGGCAGCGCGGGGATACGCCTTTTGGCACGACGCCCGAAGTAGATCACCGGGTTCCGGTCGACGCGGGTTCTCCGCTCTACCACGGAAGACAGATGCCGCCTGTGGAAGGCGATGATATCGAAGAGACGCAGATATATAACGGCGTCAATGTAAACCCATACGTTGGCGGTACCGGGGTCAGCGCCCTTCCCTCCATATCCTTTATGGGCTTTGACCTGTGTAATTTTTCATCGAACGCATTCCTCAGCAGGCAAGCCGGTTTGGAGTTCGACACCGATCCGGACAAGGGGTCTCCGCAGAGCTTTGCAGGAAGGACAGGGACTACTCAGCCCTTGACGCCGTATGCGCTTGATTATATAAGGGGCCTGTTTCAAAAGGTGAGAGAGGGCAACGGGGTCGCTTTCGTAAAGTTTTCTTATGACGGAAATGGGTTTAACTATGTTGAGGGTAGTGACGAACACCTCATTTTTGGCCCTGAGCCGACATACATAACTGCGAACAATCCATCGGCTATGTGCGATGTGCCCGGTCATACGGACAAAAACTGGATAGAGTATCATATTTGGCAGCTCAAACCGATCCTTCAGGAATACGAAGACGTCATCATGTGCGTTAAAACAGGTATGCTTGGTCCGTGGGGCGAACAGCACACGTCACCTGAAGCCCGAAATCCGATGATCTATAAGAAGATGCTTGATGCATATCTGGACGCTGTTCCCGCTTCGCGTATGCTTTTAACGCACGCGGGCGGATTTCTGGCCTGGTATAACCTCACCTATGGGACCTCTTACGACTTTTCTACGATAAATACCATGCCTGTTCCGACAAGGGGCTCGCCGGAGGCGCGGTTTGGCTTTTTCAACGATAGTTATGCGGCTGGCTACGACGACGGATGGACCGACAACGGCTCCCTTCCGGAAGGGAGCAGAATGTTCTCTTCTGATTGGGATCCGGACACAGGCACGGATGATGACTGGTGGGGCATCGCAGAGGATGGATACGACCGCTATAAACTAACCGCCTGGATCAATCATCAGAACGCCATCCTTCAAGGCGAGGGCGGGATCGGCAACAACGTCTTTGGCACATTCCCGGGCGCTATTTTAGAAGCCCAGCAGCTTAGGACGACTGCGTTGAATATGAGACACGGCAACTATCAGCGCTGGAATGATTTTATCTATACGGAAGAAACCGTCACCGCACCGGTCACGTTCCCAGCCGGCAGCGCGGAGCAAAACGCCCCTTACAGCGGAGAGACGAAGACGGCATTCTATGATCCGGTATATGAGGGCAAAACCGGACTGGAATATTTCCGCGACAGAATGGGCTACCGATTCGTACTGCGCGAGGCGAACACAAGCGCATGGGTCGCCCGGAATGGGACCTTGAGGTTTGAAGGGAAGATTCAAAACGTCGGCTTTGGCAATGTAATAAACGAGAAAAAGGTGTCGGTGATTCTGAAATCCAAAGCTGACTCTAGCTCCTACGCGGCAGCTACGACCCTTGACGCAAGGGATTGGCTGGCCGCTGAGGACGGGAACGGCAGAGCGGACAATACCGCCGCGTGGCGTGATTTGAACTTCTCCATTCCTATGGACGCATTTGGTGCGCTGCCTCTTGGGGACTACGATATTTACCTGAAGATCAATGACCCCAAAGAGACCAGCGCTAACAGGCGTTGTATACAGTTCGCGAATTACGATATTTGGAACGGTTCCCTCGGCGCAAACTTGATTGGTTCGACGGCAGTCAAGGGCAATTCGTTTGCGGACGTGCGGGAGGGTGCGTGGTATTCCGGCGACGTGGAGTATGTCCACACCCTCGGGCTTATGACGGGCACAAGCGTAAGCCCAATGCTGTTCAGTCCGGATATACCGCTGACGCGCGGCATGATAGCGACGGTTTTGTACCGCCATTCAGGCAGTCCGGGCGTGGGCGGGCTTGACAACCCATTCAGCGACGTGGCGGCGGACAGCTACTGTGCCGGCGCGGTGAAATGGGCGGCGGCCAACGGCATCGTAACGGACCGAAACGGCGCGTTCGGGCCCGACGACAATGTCACGCGGCAGGATCTGGCGGTGATACTGACGCACTACGCCGACTTTGCCGGTATCGAGCTGACGAAGACGCGCGAGTATGCCGATTTCGCCGATGGCGGCGATATCGCCGATTATGCGGGGGACGCCGTGAAACGCTGCTATGGCGCGGGAATCATCGGCGGCAAGCCGGGCAATCTGTTCGGCCCGAAGGGCGAGGTGACGCGCGGCGAAACGGCGGCCATGCTGCACCGGCTGTTGGCGGGGTAGGCGTTGAGGCAGCCAATGGCAGAGCAACCTTACGCGGGTATCCGGTATCCCCGTGACCTTTACGGTACCCGACCCCGCTGGGCGGAGAAACACTTGAGGAGGTAGCAAAAGCATATGCCGGTCATCTATGGAGAAATCAAGGATCAGTACCATGCACTGGAGCAGACCCAGGCCCTTCTGGACACGCGAATGGAGGAGCTGAAGGCCTTCTGGAACCGGAGCGGGCCCGGGCGGGTGGTCTATGTGGGCTGCGGCTCCAGCTACAGCGTGGCGAAGTCGCTCTCCACCATGACGGGGACCCTCCTGGGACTCCCCTCCCTGGCCTTGGCGGGCGGGGACCTGCTGATCCACGCAGAAACCTACGCGCCCCTTCTGGAGGGGGCCATTCTGGTGGCGATTTCCCGCTCGGGCAGCACCAGCGAGGTCATCAAGGCCGCGGCCGCCCTGTGGGAGCGCGGCGTCAAATTCCGCCTGCTGGGTGTGAGCTGCGTTGTAGACGCGCCCCTCAGCGCCCGCGCGGACCTGGCACTGGAGCTCCCCTGGGCCTTTGACGAGAGCGTCTGCCAGACCCGGACGGTTACCGCGCTCTACTATCTGGGCGCCTATCTGCTGGCCTCCCTTGCCGGGCGGGCCGACCTCCTGGCCGACCTCCGGGAGACCGTGGCCCACGGCCCCGCCTTTCTGGAGGAGTGGGAGAAGACCGTCCGGTCTGTGGCGCAGCGGGATTGGAACTGCGGCGTGGTCCTGGCGGACGCCGAGTTGGAGGGCATCGCGGAGGAGGGGGCTCTGGCCTTCAAGGAGATTTGCCAGCTGCCGTCCAACTACTACCACGTGCTGGACAACCGCCACGGGCCCATGGTGCTCATCAGAGAGGGCACCGTGGTGGTGGTGGCCATGAGCGACCCCGCCTGCGCGCTGGAGCGGGACCTGATCGGGGACCTGCGCAAGAAGGGCGCCGAGCTGGTGGTATACAGCGATACGGACGCGGGGCTGGAGGGCGTGACCAACATCACCTTCGGCCGCCCGCTGAGCCATATTGCCCGCGGCGTTCCCCTCATCTTGATCTGTCAGCTTCTGACCTACCACAAGTCCTTTGTCACCGGCACCGACCCGGGCAGCCCCGCTGGGCTGGACGCCTGGATCAAGCTGTAAAACACGTTGGGAGGAGGAATATGCTATGCGGGATTGGGACGTTCTGGCGCTGGGGGAGTTAAATCTGGACCTGGTGCTCACCGGGCTCAAGAGCAGGCCCGTGCCGGGCCATGAGATCCTGGCGCAGCGCCACTCTCTGGTGCTGGGCTCTTCCACGGCCATCTGCGCCGCGGCTATGGCGGGGCTGGGACTCGACACCCATCTGCTGGCCAAGACCGGGCGGGACCTGTACGCCCGGCGCTGCCTGGAGCTGCTGAGGGAGCTGGGGGTGGACGGCTCCCTGATCCGTCAGGACCCGGATATCCAGACCGGCGTGACCATCTCCCTCTCCTGGGGGGAGGACCGCGCGCTGGTCACTTACCTGGGCGCCATCGCGGCGCTCAGAGCCGAGGAGGTCGACTGCGCGGTCTTCCGGCGGGTCAAGCACGTCCACGTTGGCTCCTTCTTCCTCCAGAGTGCGCTGAGGCCCGGCCTCGCGGAGCTTTTCCGCAAGGCGCATGAGGCGGGCGCGACCACTTCTCTGGACGCGGGCTGGGACGACGCCGAGGTGTGGGACTACGGCATCCGGGAGGTCCTGCGCCACACCGACGTGTTCTTCCCCAACGAGCTGGAGGCCGCGGCGGTCACCGGCAGACAGGCCGTACCGGAGGCGGCCCGTGAGCTGGCCCAATACGCCCGCCACGTGGTGGTCAAGTGCGGCGGCGATGGGGCCTATCTGGTCTCCGGAGAGAAGGAGTTTCAGCTGCCCGCCTACCGGGACATCCAGGTGGTGGACACCACGGGGGCGGGAGATTCCTTCAATGCCGGGTTCCTGTATGGCTTTGTCCATGGCCTCCCTCTGGAGGCGTGTATGGAGCACGGCAATGCGTGCGCGGCCATCAGCATCACCCGCCTGGGCGGCGCGGCCCAATGCGCCACGCTGGAGGAAGTACATACCGTCATGGAGACCGGCCGGCTCTGACCGGCGGACAGAGGATCCCCCCGTCGGAGTAAGCGCCGGGGGGATCCTTGAGTTCAGAGAGGAAGAAAGGGGAGCTTGAAGATGCACCCGCTGCAGAAAATGATCGAAAACAGGAGGCGCGGCATTGTCGACGGCATCTGCTGTGTGTGCAGCGCCAACGAGTATGTGGTTATGGCGGCGCTGGACCGGGCGGAGAGGGCGGGCCGCTGCGCGGTCATTGAGGCCACGGCAAATCAGGTAAACCAGTACGGCGGTTATACGGGTATGCGCCCCGCCGGTTTCCGGGAGTTTGTCTACGGCATCGCCGACAGGATGCGGTTCCCCCGGGCGCGTATCCTGCTGGGCGGAGACCATCTTGGCCCTCTCACCTGGACCGGCCTGAGCGAGGAGGAGGCCATGGGCCGGGCGGAGGCGCTGGTGGCCCTCTACGTGGAGGCCGGCTTTGCCAAGATCCATATCGACACGTCCATGATGCTGGCGGACGACGACCACACGGCGCGCCTGCCCGACGCCGTCATCGCCCGGCGGGGGGCGCGGCTGGCGCGGGCCTGCGAGGAGGCGTTCGCCCGGCGGAAAGCTGCCGAGCCGGACGCAGAGCATCCGGTCTACGTGATCGGAAGCGAGGTTCCAATCCCCGGCGGGACCAAGACGGCGGAGGCGCTGGAGGTGACCCGCCCCGAGGACTTTGAGGCGACTGTGACCGCTTTTGCCCGCGCCTTTCGGGAGGGCGGCACGGCGGACGCTCTCGACCATGTCATCGCGGTGGTGATCCAGCCCGGCGTGGAGTTCTCCAACGACTCGGTGAGCGAGTACGACCCCGCCGCGGCGCAGACGCTCTGCCGCAGCCTTGCCGCCCACCCGAACCTGGTCTTTGAGGGGCACTCCACCGACTACCAGACCCGGCCATGCCTGCGCTCCATGGCCCAGGACGGCATTGCCATCCAGAAGGTCGGTCCGGCACTGACCTTCGCGCTCCGGGAGGGGCTCTTCGCCCTGAGCATGATGGAGGCGGAGCTGCTGCCGGAGGATAGGAGGGCCCATTTCATGGAGATACTGGACGCCGCCATGACGCGCAATCCCATGCACTGGAAGAGCTACTATCAGGGCACTCCGGCAGAGCAGGCCTTCCAGCGCAGATACGGCCAGTCCGACCGCTGCCGCTACTATCTGGCGGAGCCGGACGTAAAGGCCGCCGCGGCAAAGCTCATGGAGAACCTGCGCGGAACTGAGCTGCCCCTTCCGCTTATCAGCCAGTACCTTCCCCTCCAGTACCAGAAGATCCGCATGGGGGAGCTGCGCGCCGACCCGGTGGCACTGACCATGGATAAGGTGGGGAGCGTGATCGACGACTATCTGGCCGCCTTTGCCCCGGCCTCGGAGTGTTTCTTATGATGCCCCGCATCTACCTCGACGAATTCGCGCCGAGGAGCAATCTGGTCGTGGAGGAGCACATCGTCACAAAGCCTAGGTTTGAGGTGATCGACGCCCATACCCACTGCGGTGAGCTCTTCGCCGGTCCCAACTTTGAGGAGCTCTTCGACACCGAAGAGTTCGTCGGGCGTTACCGCGCCATGGGCGTCTCCCACGTGGTGAACTTGGACGCCATGTACGGGGCGCATATCGACCGCTTTTTAAAAAAGGTGGCAGGATTCGAGGACTTCTTTATCAATTTCGGTACGGTAGAGGTGTCCCGGATGGACGGGCCGGATTTTGAACACTACGTATACCGCACGCTGAGGGAAATTGCGGAGAAGGGCTGCAAGGGCATCAAGCTCTGGAAAAATATCAGCCTTGTGTTAAGGGACCGGGAGGGCCGCCGCATCCCTGTAGACGACCCCCGCCTCGCCCCGATCTTTCGCTATGCGGGCGAGCTGGGTCTCATCGTGCTCATCCATATCGCGGACCCGGTCGCGTTCTTCTCTCCCGTGGATCGTTTCAACGAGCGTGTGGAGGAGCTTGGCGCGCACCCCGACTGGTCCTTCTGCGCGCCCGGGCTCTTCTCCTTTGAGGCGCTGATGGAGCAGCAGGAACGGCTGATTGCCTCTAATCCGGGCACCACCTTTATCGTCGCCCACTGCGGCTCCTACGCGGAAAACCTCGCCGCTGTCGCGGCCTGGCTGGACCGGTATCCCAACCTGTATGTAGACCTGGCGGCCCGGCTGGGTGAGCTGGGGCGCCAGCCCTATTCCGCGCGGGAATTTCTCACAAGCTATTCCGACCGGATCCTCTTCGGCACGGATTCTTTCTGCTATACCAACCCCACCGACCATCCCATCTACTACCGCGCGCTGGAGACCAGAGATGAATATTTCGACTACGGCTGCGGGGCCCTCCCCACGCAGGGCCGCTGGAAGATTTACGGGTTTCAGCTTGAGGACACACCACTGCGCAATATTTACAGTCAAAACGCGAAAAAACTCTTTCGGCTTATGTCATAGGCGTTTCCCGGGTGTACCGGGAGAGCCCTGCAATTCGTATTGAAGTGCAGGGCTCTCCCTTTCGCTTTTTCGGTTTTAAGGAGTGATGTAAAAGAGGGACGGAATAACTGGCCGTGATCATATAAGGGTGATTTGGCATCTTCAACTTTTCAAAGAGACGAAAAAGAGTTATGATGATGGAAGTTCAGGGTGAAGGGTGGAATGGGTGCGATGGGGCAAAAATATACCAGGGTTCAAGCGGCGCTGGAAGTGGCTGCGGAGGATAATAAGCCGGGCGTGTACAGCCGGATAAAAACGATGCTGCTCATGCTGAACGTGGAGATGCTGGCTGTTTTCAGTTTTCTGACGGTCAATACCTCTATGGCAAGGCCTCTTCCCGGTTGGTTTCTGCCCATCGTTCTGGCTGTCGTCTTCGGGTCTGTCCTCTGTTTTGCGATTGATGTCTGTCTCTATGCAAAAAGAAAGAAAAGATGAGGTTTCGAATATGAACACACCTGCCGACATGATTGAAGTGATAGAATATGGCCAGGCTGCCTATCGGACCTATATGGTCGATATGGGGGATGCGGCGGCCATTGAGGAGCTGGCGAAGATCCCGGAATCCTGTATCCGCTGGATCAACGCGGACGGCTTGTGCCCGGAATCCGCACTGGAGGCTCTTGGCCGCGCTTTTGACATACACTCCCTGGTATTGCGGAATATATCCGACACCGCACAGCGCGCAAAGGTTGAAGAGTACCAAAACTGCCTGTATATTGCCGGCAAGATGCTTTTCTTCTCAAGCGATGAGTTGATCGTCGAGCATATGAGTTTCATCTTGGGGCCCCGGTATGTGATCACGGTTGGTGAAACGAAGGGGGATGTATTTGAGCGTATTCGCGCTCATATCGCCGCGAAGGGATCGCCCGTCAGAAATTCCGGCGCGGATTATCTGCTGTATCTGATGCTTGACGCGTTGGCTGAGGGCTACTTCGCGGTTTTGGAAACACTGAAGGAAAACATCGACACGCTGGAAGACCGGGTCATGATAAACACGCAGCAGGAGCATTTACAGGAGATTCAAAGCTTAAAAAGAGGGCTCATCCGCGTCAGCAAATGTATTTGGCCGCTCAGGGATGTCGCGTCTTTGCTGGGAAGAGAATCCCTGACCTTGATCCGTCCATCCACCGAACCGTATCTCAGGGATGTATACAGCCACATCGTGCAGGCGATCGACACGACGGAGACCTGCCGCGATCTTCTCTCCGGGCTTGCGGATCTCCATATCTCCAACACAAGCTACAAGCTCAATGAAATCATGAAGGTTCTGACCATCATTTCCACCATTTTTATTCCGCTGACCTTTATTGCAGGCGTTTACGGCATGAACTTTCGCTATATGCCGGAGCTCCAGTTTGAGTGGGGATATGGGATCGTATGGGCCGTAATGCTTATAGTCGCAGGCTGCATGATCTATTATTTCAAGAAAAAGAAATGGTTTTAATC
>DATMXU010000060.1:0-3517 GCA_035562355.1 Pseudoflavonifractor sp. | reverse complement strand
GTGGAATCTGTCTAATTTTGTCTTGACAACTGCACCTTAATTTGATATAAATGGACATAACAAGCAGAACCGACCTGAAAACTAAATATTGTAAGTGATGTAACTGATTGAATTCGGGCATAGACTTGAAAACGAAGTATTCGTTTTTCAGTCTGGGCCCGTCTTTTTTTTGAAGAGGGGAGGAAAGCTGAGCGATGCGTTACGAAGCGGTTCAAATCTGCAACAACAACGTGGTTCTGGCCCGCAAGCCCTCTGGAGACCAGGTGGTCATCGTAGGCAAAGGGGTCGGTTTCGGCATGCGTAGGGGCGCTTACATCGACGACTCCAACCCAGACAACCGGGTCTTTTCCATTTTGGACGGCAGTGTGGATCTCAACAACGTGAAACGCCTGGACTACGACATAGCCAAGGTAGAAAAGGTTACCCGGGACATCGTCCAGGCCGCGATGGAGCTGGGTATCCAAAACGACAAGCTCTATGAGGCCCTCTACGATCACATCGTCTTTGCCATTGAGCGGCTGAAGATCGGCCTGCCCATCGAAAACCCCTTCATCGCGGAGATCTCGGTCATGTGCGTAAGGGAGTTCGAGGTGGCCGAGTTGGCCTCCCGCCTGATCCGCCAGGAGCTGGATGTGGACATCGGCGAGGCCGAGCGGGGCTTTATCGCCCTCCACCTCTATTCTGCCCGGGGCGACCGCCACATCAGTGCCGCCATGAAGGATGCCCGGGTGTACCAGGACGTACTCGCTGCCGTCTGCCACATCTATGGCGTGGCGCTGGAGAAGAGCTCTCCCGCCTGCCGGGGATTCCTGATGACCTTAAACCACCTGGTAAACTCGGCGTTGAGCGGGATACCGCTGGAGCTCCCTGTCAAGCAGTATGTCCGTGTCACCATGAGGGGGCATTATCAAGCTGCCGAGAAACTGGCCTTTTTACTCAAAAAGGAGCTGGGCGTGGAGCTTTCGGACGATGCGCTGGCTTACTTGGCAGTCTCCATTAACCTGCTGGTGCAGATTTAATTTATGGTATATGACGGGGCCGGGATCCCGTGATATAGGAGAGGCCGTTCCTCCTGTGTGTGTGGAGGGAACGGCGTCAAATACATTGAGGAGGTAGTATTATGAAATCCTCGTTCCTGCAGAAACTCCAAAAGCTGGGCAAGGCCCTCATGCTCCCCATCGCGTCTCTGCCTGTGGCATCGCTGCTGCTCCGTCTGGGCCAGGGCGACCTGCTGAACCTCCCGTTCATCTCCGCCGCCGGCGACGCGCTCTTCGCAAACCTGCCCCTGCTCTTCGCCATCGGCGTGGCCGTCGGCCTCGCCAAGGACAACAACGGCGCGGCCGGCCTGGCCGGCGCCATCGGGTTCTACGTCATGAACGGCACCGCCGGGGCCCTCTTCTCCTGGCTGGTCACCCCCGTGGCCGAGGGCGCCACCGGCCTCTTCGGCGGCGTGGGCGGCTTTGCCTGGGCTCAGAGCCTGTACAGCGGCGTTGCCAGCGTTAACATGGCCCACTTCGGCGGTATCATCGCGGGCGTCATCGCGGGGCTGTGCTACAACAAGTACAAGAGCGCCAAGCTCCCCGACTGGCTGGGTTTCTTCGGCGGCCGCAGGTTCGTGCCCATCGTCACCGGATTCTACACGCTGCTGGCCGGTATCGGGTTCGGCTTTGTGTGGCCCTTCATCCAGAAGGCCCTGGATAACTTCGCCAACTTCCTGGCCGGGCTGGGCGCGCTGGGCGCCGCAGTCTACGGTTTCTTCAACCGGGTGCTCCTCTCCGTGGGCCTGCACCACGTGCTCAACACCTACTTCTGGTTCCAGTTCGGGGACTTCACCAAGGCGGACGGCACCGTCGTCCACGGCGACCTGAACCGGTTCTTCGCCCTTGACCCCAACGCCGGCGACTACATGGCGGGTTTCTTCCCCATCATGATGTTCGCCCTGCCCGCCGTGGCCCTGGCCATCTATGTCTGCGCCAAGAAGGGGAACAAGGCACTCATCGGCGGCGCCATGGTCTCCGTGGCCATCCCCGCCTTCCTCTGCGGCATCACCGAGCCCATCGAGTTCATGTTCATGTTCCTGGCCCCTGTGCTCTTCGTCATCCACGGCGTACTCACCGGCGTGTCCATGGCCCTGAGCTATCTCTTCGGCATCAAGATGGGCTTTGGTTTCTCGGCGGGCCTCTTTGACATGGTACTCAACTGGAACATCTCCACCAAGCCCTGGCTCTCCATCCTCATCGGCCTTGTGATGGCGGTCATCTACTTCTTCCTGTTCGTCTTCGTCATCAAGAAGTTTGACCTCAAGACTCCGGGCCGTGAGGACGACGACGAGACGGGCGACTTCGGCAAGCTGGCGGCCGACCTGGGCTTTGACGGTCTGGCCCAGAAGTACATCGACGTGCTGGGCGGCAGCGAGAACATCAAGGAGATCGAGTCCTGCATCACCCGTCTCCGCCTTGTCCTCAAGGACAACAAGAACGTGGACGAGAGGGCGCTCAAGGCTCTGGGCGCCTCCGGCGTGATGAAGGCGGGCACTCAGGTCACCCAGGTCATCGTCGGCACCAAGGCCGAGCTCCTGGTGGACGCCATGAAGAAGTTCCTCCCCGCCGCAAAATAGAAATCTGAAATAAAATGCTATAACAGACTTGCCCTCTCCGTCCCGGCGGAGAGGGCAGAGTTAAAATCGGGCACGACACGAAGGAGTTAATTTTATGGGTCTTTTTAGCAAGAGCAAGCAGTGGCTGGAGCTCCTCTCCCCTATGACGGGAAAAGTCATCCCCGTGGAACAGTGCCCCGACGCTGTGTTCGCTGGGAAAGTCCTGGGGGACGGTGTCGCCGTCATTCCCACGGACGGGAGGGTCTATGCTCCCGTGGATGGCAAGGTGGTCCAAGTGGCCCACTCTCTCCACGCCTTCTGCATCGTGTCCGACGACGGGCTTGAAGTGCTCATCCACCTGGGGATGGATACCGTCAAGCTGGATGGCAAGGGCTTTACCTGCCACATCGCGGTGGGACAGCAGGTACATAGGGGTGAACTGGTCATGGAGATGGACCTCCCCTTCATCATGGATCAGGGTATCCCCACCGTCTCCCCCTGCATCATTACGAATCTGGAGATGATCCACAATCTCAAGCCCCTCCCAGGTAACGCCACGGGAGGAAAGACCACCGTTCTCACCTATCAACTTTCTTGAGGGAAAGGGATACTGTAAAGCACATGATATAAGGCAACGGATTAATTAAGTATGGATAGGGTGAAATGCGCTAAAGAAGTTGAAAGCAGTTTTATGACAAGGGGATGTTAACAATTATGCGGGAAAAGTTTAAGAAAGTCGTTTCTTTAATTCTATGCCTGGCTATGATCTTATCATTATTAAGCATATCCATTCCCTCGGCCACAGCGGTCGAGGAGAGTATAACTGAATATGTAGTAAAAGAAGACGCTTATGTAAGATCAAGCAAAGGTACAACTAATTTTAATTTCGAAAACATTGTAAAGGCACATGGAGATCAATAT
>DATMXU010000059.1:0-4156 GCA_035562355.1 Pseudoflavonifractor sp. | reverse complement strand
GGGTGGTGGAGGGAGAAGTAGAGGCGCTGGGGGATGTGCTCGGAGACGTGCTGGGGGAAGAGGTGCCTCCACCGGCGGGTGCGCCGCAGCCGGCCAGCAGAGCGGCGGAGAGGACGGCCGACAGGCCGAGGGTGAACAAACGTTTCATTTTCATCATTTCATGCTCCAATCCATACAGTTTCGTCGTTTACAGTTTTCAGTATACCCATCCATTGTAAAGTTGTCTCACAGGGCAATGTAAAGTCTGCGTAAAGTCGATATAGGTCGGAATATCCATGGGACAACCGGCCCGCCGGTGACGCCGCGGCGGGCCCTGTAGTCCCCGTCCGCATTTCCGGCAGTCCGCCGCCGGTTTCGTAAAGTAAAATTTCGGCAAAAAAAAGAAGTGCGCCCTGTGGCGCACCTCTTTTTAAAATTTTTACTTGTTTAGGCATGGCCCTGTCTTAGAGCTCCAGCCAGCTCTTCAGCTCTACCAGGTTGGGCGCGATGTGTACGTGGGGGTACGCCGCAAAGGCGTCCCCCGGCGTGGTGCCGTTGAGGACGGCGCAGAAGTCCACCCCCGCCCGGTCGGCAGTCTCGGCGTCAATCACCGTGTCCCCGCAGTAGAGGACCGCCCCGGGTTTCAGCCCCTGCCGGGCCATGGCGGTCAGAATGCCCTCGGGGTCGGGCTTGGGCCTGTGGACCACATCGCCCCCCAAGATGGAGGAGAAGGCACGCTCCAGCCCGTGCGCGGCCAGGATATTCACCAGAGTGGGGGTGTGCTTGGTGCTCACCACGGCCGTGGCGACCCCCGCCGCCCTCAGGGCTTGGATGAGCTCGGATGCCCCCTCGCACAGAGGCACGCCCTGGGCCTGCATAGGCCGGGCCACCTCGGAGAAGAGGGTGCGAAACCGGCTGCGCCCCTCCTCCGTGTCATCCCCCGAAAGGGCGGTGTATGCATCTTCCAGCACCAGACCCACCGTCCGGCGCACCGCCTCCCGCTCGGGGACCGGATGGCCCAGCGCGGTCATGCCGTGGGTAAAGCCCGCGAAAATGGCGTCGGTGGCGTCCCCCAGCGTGTAGTCAAAATCAAAAAATACGCCCCTATACCGCATCATGCATCCTCACTCATAGTTTTTTCGGCCCGATGTGCCGGGGATGTTCAGCTCGTCCCGGTATTTCGCCACCGTCCGCCGGGCGATGGCGCAGCCCTCGCGCTCCATCCGCTCGCACAGCTTCTGGTCGGACAGGGGCTTGCGCTTGTCCTCCTCGGCGACCAGCCGTTTCAAAAGGGCCTTGGCAAAATCGGGGGAGGCCGGGCTCATACCCTGTCCGCCACCGGGGGAGGGGTTGCCCAGGCTCCGGGAGAAAAAGTAGCTCAGGGGGTAGACCCCCATACTGCACTGGAGATACTTGTCCCTCACCGCCCGGCTGACGGTGGACTCGTGTATCCCCAGCTCGCCGGCCACATCGGCCAGGCTCATGGGGGCCAGGTGCCCCGCCCCCCGGCGGAAGAAGGGCTCCTGCCGTTTGAGGATGCATTGGGCGCAGTCCAGAAGGGTGCTCCGCCGCTGCTCAATGCTGCGCACCACCCACTTGGCCTGGTTGAGTTTCCCCGAGAGATACTCCCTCACCTCGGCATCGTCGCTCTCCTTTAAAAGTCCCTGGTAGTAAGAATTCATGTGGAGGGAGGGGAAGAAATAGTCGTTGGTCAGCAGCTCAAAATGGTCGGGAAAGCTCACGACGATGATGTCGGGGTTGATGTAGGTGAGATGCTCCCGGGCAGAAAAGCCGGAGGCGGGCCGGGGATTGAGGCTCCGGATCAGGTCCCGGGCGGCCAGCACCTCTTCCATGTCGGCCTTCAGCTCCTTGGCGATAAGGCTCAGGCGGTTCTTCGCCAGGGCGTCCAGATAGCCGTCCACCATGGCCCAGGCAAGGCCATCCTCCTCGCCTCGGCGGATAAGCTGGAGCTTTAGGCACTCCTGTAAATTTCGGGCGGCGACACCCGCCGGCTCCAGCCCCTGTACGATCTCCACCGCACGGGCCATCAGGGCTCCGCCGCACCCGTGGGCGGAGGCGAGGGCCGCGTCGTCCTCATCCAGCCAGCCGCTCTGGTCAAGGCTCTCCACCACGAAGTCGGCCGCCGCTATCAGTGGCGCGTCCAACTCCAGCATGTGGAGCTGGGAGAAGACGTAGCGGTAGATATCCCCCTCCCCGGTCTCCACGCCGCCGTAGTTTGCCAGCGGATCGGTGTCTTCGTCGCTGTCCTGCTGGTAGTAGCTTCGGTTCTGCACGTCGGTAGACTCCAGCCACTCCAGCTTGCGGCGCATCAGCTCAAAGCTGTCCTGACTCCCGGCGCGCTCGTCCATCTCCAGCACCGGGTTCTCCTGCACCGTCTCCTCTATATATTCCAGCAGCTCCTGAGAGCCCATCTGGAGGATCTCCATCGACTGGAGCATCTGGGGGGACAGAGTCTGGGTCTGCCGCAGGTTCATATTCAGTTCCATAGCCATCCCTCCTCGCTCTGTGTGGGGACAGTATATCACACCCCGGCCCTGCTTTCAATCCGCGCTGTCGAATTGGCATGTTTTTTGCTTATTGCCCTCTCCGTTCCAATTTTCTTTTTCAATGGTTTCTTTTGTGCTATAATAACCTCAAAGAACAGAAGGAGGGATCATGCTATGGACCTGCTGCAAGCCATCGAAACGCGCCACTCGGTGCGTGCCTACCTCGACAAGCCCATTGACCCCACGGTACTCGCCGCCCTTCAGACGGAGATCGACCGCTGTAACCGGGAGAGCGGGCTCCACATCCAGCTTGCCGCCGATGAGCCGGAGGCGTTCGGCGGCCTGATGGCGCACTATGGGAAATTTCGCAACGTGAAAAATTACCTTGCACTCGTGGGCGCTAAGGGGACTGAACTGGAGGAAAAGGCGGGGTATTACGGGGAGCACCTGGTATTAGAGGCCCAGCGCCTGGGCCTCAACACCTGTTGGGTGGCACTGACCTTCCGCAAGAGCAAGAGCCGCTATACCATTGAAAACGGGGAGAAACTGGTCTGCGTAATTGCCATGGGTTACGGCGAGAACCAAGGCGTCCCCCATAAGAGCAGACCTCTGGCAGAGCTGTATAGAGTCAGCGGAGAAACGCCCGACTGGTTCCGCCGGGGTATGGACGCGGCCCTTCTGTCCCCCACCGCCATCAACCAGCAAAAGTTTCTGTTTACTCTCTCGGAAGGAAACAGGGTGTCCGCCAAGTCCACCGGCGGCCCCAACTCCAGGGTGGATTTGGGCATTGCCAAGCTGCACTTCGAGCTGGCCGCCGGGAAGGATCACTTCACCTGGGGCTAAGCGCCGCCCGGTGGATGGCGCAGCCGCGCTGTGTCCGCTCTGCCCCGCCGTAAAGCGGCTGGCCCACGGGGGAATCCCTGTGGGCCGGCCTGTGCCAAACCGTTTTTTTCTTCCCCTCCGCTGAAAATACATATTGACAACCCCCCTCGATTCTGATAAAATAACCCTTGCTGTGGACGAGCTGATTCGCTGGTGTAGCTCAGTTGGTAGAGCAGCTGATTTGTAATCAGCAGGTCGGGGGTTCGAATCCGTCCACCAGCTCCAACTGCATATGGAGGAGTTCCCGAGTGGCCAAAGGGGGCAGACTGTAAATCTGTTACGTAAGTTTCGGTGGTTCGAATCCACCCTCCTCCACCATAGAGCATGGCGTCCCGTTTCGGGGCGGCCATGCTTTTCGTTCTCCCGCCCTCCCGCGTCTGGGAGGGGAGCCCGGCAGGCCATTTATATAGAAGGTTACTCTAATATTGTCCCCCCCATGGGACTGAAAGAGAGGTCGTCCCCATGCTCACCCAGGACTGGATCATGCGCCGGATCGAAACCCTCACGCTCACGATCGCCAAGCTTATCTTCCAAAAGGATACCCCCGAATACCGCCCGGGAGAGGACGAGCGTACCGACGCGGACGCGCTCTATACCTCCCTTCTGGTTCTCACCGGCCAGGGTCAATACAGCGACGGGGAAAACCTTCTCTTTGATACGCTGGACGAGGCTGAGGAACCTGGCCCCGCCTTTCTGGACGTGGCCAACGACTTTTATGCCCGCCTCAACCTCCTCTCCGACCAGGAACTGGCTGCAGGCGGATTTTCCCGCCAGGAGATCGAGGATGG
>DATMXU010000058.1:0-21617 GCA_035562355.1 Pseudoflavonifractor sp. | reverse complement strand
TTAACTTGCATTATGGAGCAATGTAAATTATGATAAGAGCACATAGGGGGTGGTGAGTTTGGTGCATATTCTGTTCGTAGAAGACGATGCGATGATAGCGTCCGGGCTCGTTTACGCATTGGAGACCGAGGGCTATGCCGTAACGCATTGCCCGGATGCGGAGGGTGCGTTCCGCGCGTTGGAGACCGTGCCGTTCTCGCTTGCGCTGCTTGATTTATCTCTGCCGGACGGAGACGGCTTTTCGGTGTTTGAACGCGTCAAGCGGGTATCGGACATCCCTGTCATTTTCGTCACAGCGGCCGATGATGAGGGCAATACGGTCAAGGGCCTGGAGCTGGGCGCGGACGACTATATCGCAAAGCCGTTTCGGGTGCGGGAGCTGATCGCGCGGATGAAGGCTGTTTTGCGGCGCAGGTCGGATGCCTCGGGCGACATATCCGTCGGCGATGTGAAAATCGATACGGCAAAGGCGAGGGTTTATAGAAATAATACGGAAATAACCCTGACCGCATTGGAGTATAAGCTGCTCCTGACCTTTGCGCACAACAAAGGGCGGGTTTTGTCGCGCAATCAGATATTGGAGTGCCTGTGGGACGCGGCCGGGAATTTTGTCAATGACAACACCCTTTCGGTGTATATGAAACGTCTGCGTGAAAAGCTGGGGGATGATCCCCAAAATCCACGAATCATCCTGACCGTGCGCGGGCTGGGCTACAAGGCGGGGGACTGATATGCTTCGCAATAGAGTTTTTAGAACGTTTCTTGTTGCGGCCGCCGGCATTTCCCTGGTAGCCACCGGCGCTTGCCTGGCAGTCAATCTCTGGTCGGGATTGTTCTGCTTTTTGGGCTGTATGGGCGTACTGTCGGTCGGCATCCTGTTCACGCGGCAGCGCTACCATGAGCTTGCGGAGCTGAGCCTGTATCTGCAGAGAGTCGTCAGTGGCGAGGTGCTGCTGGACATTCGTGATAACAGCGAGGGCGAGCTGAGCATTCTGAAAAATGAGATTTATAAGGCCGCCAACGCTCTGACTCAGCAGGCAGACGCGTTGAAACGGGATAAATCGGAACTTGCGGCGGCCTTATCGGATATCTCCCACCAGCTCAAAACCCCGCTTACCTCCCTCGGCATCATGGCGGACTTACTGGAAGAGGAGCACCTGCCCACGGAAAAACGCGGGGAATTCCTTGCCTCCATGCGGCAGGGGCTTGACAGGATGGAGTGGCTGGTGCTGACGTTGCTCAAGCTGGCCAGACTGGACGCCGACGCCGCGGTGCTCACGAAAACGCCTATTTTGCTCTCTGAACTGACGGAAAGGGCGCTCTCTCCCATGCTCATCCCCATAGAGATCAAGGAACAAATTGTCCATGTCCAGGGTGAGGACACCCATGTCCAATGCGATCCGAACTGGACGGTGGAGGCCCTTGGCAACATCATCAAAAACGCTGTTGAGAACACACCGATTGGTACCGTCATTGACATTACCTATGGCAAAAATCTGCTCTATACCTTCATCCAGGTGCGTGACAATGGCCCCGGCATCGACAGCGCGGATCTGCCGCACCTGTTCAAACGCTTTTACCGCGGCAATAAAAAGCATCCCCCAATGGCGGAGGACGCCGGACAAAACAGCGTGGGCATCGGCCTCGCCATGAGCCGTACCATCCTGCGCAAGCAAAACGGTGACATCGACGCCATGAATGACAACGGCGCCGTATTCACGCTGAAGCTGTACCGGTAAGTGACAAAACTGTCACCTTCGTCGTCACCGAGGGGTCATGTTCGGGTGGTATCATAGGCTCGAGGTGAAACAAGATGTTAGAAGTAAAAAACTTATCAAAGGTATATGGAACCGGCGACGCCGCGGTAAAGGCGCTGGACCATGTGTCGTTCTCGGTGCGCAAGGGCGAATTTGTGGCGATTGTCGGGTCGAGCGGCTCGGGAAAGTCTACGCTATTACATCTGCTCGGCGGTGTGGATAGGCCGACAGACGGGAAGGTCCTCATTGACAACACCGATATTTATTCGCTGAACGAGTCCAATTTGGCGATCTTTCGGCGGCGGCATATCGGTCTTGTTTACCAGTTCTATAATCTGATCCCGACGCTGGACGTCAAAGAGAACATCACCTTGCCCCAGCTCTTGGACGGACGCAAGGTAGACGAGGCGCGGCTCCAGGAGATCATGACCACCATCGGGCTGACCGAGCGCGTCTCCCATCTGCCGAACCAGCTCTCGGGCGGGCAGCAGCAGCGGGTGTCCATCGGGCGGGCGCTCATCACCAATCCGGCAATCATTTTGGCGGATGAGCCCACGGGTAATCTGGACAGCAAAAACAGCAAGGAGGTCATGGAGCTCCTGCAGCTGTCCAACAAAAAATACGGTCAGACCCTGCTTGTCATCACCCATGACGAGCGTATTGCCGTGCAGGCTGACCGCGTCATCGCCATCGAGGACGGGCGCATCATCAGAAACGAGGCGCTCTCATGAACATCGTGAACAAGCTCACCGTGCGGCATCTGCGGCTCAATCGCTCGCGCACCTTAATGACTATTTTGGGGATCATGCTGTCGGTGGCCATGGTCTGCGCGGTGGCGGGTTTTGTCGCGAGTATGCACGATGTGCTGCTGCGGCAGATAAAGGAGAAGGGTGACTATCATATCGTGTATGCCGATGTCACGCCGGAAACTGCCGCGGAGATTTCAGGCGAGGAGCCATTCTCCGCACACTACACTCAGGACAGCGATACCCCCGGCCGGGTCAACCTCTATCTGCGCCTTGCAAAGCCGGGGCGTGATGTAAGGGATGTCGCGGACCGGGTCTCGCAGAAGTTCGGCGCGGGACAATATGGAGTAAACTATGAGCTCTTGGCGTTAGAGGGCGTCATGATCCACAAGAGCGTCATCATCGGCTTTATTGGAGTCGGCGCGATTGCCGTTGCCATTATTATGGCGGGCTCAATCATCGTGATTTCCAACGCCTTTTATATCTCGGCCACCGAGCGGGTGCGGCAGTTCGGCCTGCTCAAGAGTGTCGGCGCGACGAGCGGCCAGATTGGGCGCAGCATTCTCTTTGAAGCACTGGTGCTTGCGGCGATTTCCATACCGCTCGGGATTGCGCTTGGCTTTTTGATTGACGCCTTTGTACTATGGGTGACCAATTTCCTGCTGCTGGATTTGAGCCGCCTGAACAATGGCGCGTTCTCGTTCCGGGTGGTGTTTTACCCGCTGATTCCCATAATCTCCCTGCTGGTGGCGCTGCTTACCATCCTCATCTCCGCATGGCTGCCCGCCCGAAAGGCCGCTAAGACGACGGCAATCGAAGCCATTCGGCAGACAAAGGACATCAAAATCAGCGGCAAACGCGTAAAGACCTCTCCCGTGGTGCGTAAACTATTCGGCTTTGAGGGTACTCTGGCGGCGAAGTCCCTCAAGCGCAGCCGCGGCAAATATCGCGCGACTGTCATCAGCCTGACCGTGAGTGTCGTCATGTTTGTGAGCATGTGGTCGCTGGTAGACCTTATGAAGAAGGACGCCGAAATGCAGTACGGCGGGCTTGATTTTGATGCGGTTGTCATAACCCAAGGCAATTTGGAGACGGCGGACAAGTCCGACGCCCTCCTCCGCACCATCCCGGACGCGGCGTTTCAAAAGATTCAAGAGACCCATTTTTCTACCACCGCGCCCAAAGGGTTCGTCACGGAGAGGCTGTTTCCGGGCGCTGAGGGGGAGCTGGACTGGGACTTGAATCTCTACGCGATGCCGGACGCCGACTTTGCGGCGCTGGTGCCGATTGCCGAAGGGGAAATTCCGGGCGTTCTCATCAACACGACCGGTGCGCTCAAAAAGGACGGCAAGGTGCAGGAGTTTGTCCCCTATGAGGCCCCAATCGGCACAAAGCTGCCCGTGGAGCGCAGATGGGTAAATGAAGAAACGAAGACCTTTGGCGACGTAACCATTGCCGCGACGGTAGATAAAATCCCTGACAGTATCCCGGAGGCTATGTTTAGCGGCGGTGTGATTAACATCTTGGTGCCGGAATCCATATACCGCAGCCTGTACCAAGCGGACAATTCCCGGACGGCCTATGCCGTGACCGCCAGGGACCCGCAGGCCTTTTGCGACAGAGCGGAGGAGCTTTTGCTCCCGCTGGGCGAGACCATCCAAATTCAAAATATAGCGCAGTCGGCGCGTATCAATCAGAATCTCGTGCTGGTCATCATGCTGTTTGGGTATGGCTTTATCGGGATGCTGTCCCTGATTGCCGTAACCAGCGCGATTACCACCATTTCAACCGGCATGGAGCTGCGCCGGCAGGAGTTTGCAATGCTCTATTCCGCCGGCATGACTCCGCGTGGCATGGATAAAATGCTGCACCTGGAGAGCCTGCTGTACGGCATAAAATCGCTGGCCTTTGGCCTGCCGATCGGCGTGGGACTGTCGATCGCAATGCACCGCATGATGGAAAACCTCTTTGTATTCCGCTATGCGCTGCCTTGGGACGCGATGCTCATCAGCGCCGCCGCCGTCCTCGCGCTGACGTTTTCCACCATGCAGTATGGGAAACGCAAATTCCGCAAGGTCAGTATTGTAGACGCCATTCGCAGTGAAATCGCCTGACTCGGAGAGGTCAGTATTGAATGGTCTGTCAAAGGAGCCAAGAACGCAGTTCTTGGCTCCTTACTCTTTGTTCCTGTTCACTCTGTATTAAAAGATGTATTACGGGAATAGGGGGGATCACGGCCTATTTTATGAGTGCGAATGTATGGGCCTCCTCCAGCCAGGCCATAAGCTCCCCGTTGACTTCATCCTCGCTCTGTACAATGACGTGATGGGTCCAGCGGTTCGGATATGGCTCCACCGCAACTGCGATGCGGGGCGACTCCATCCGCGCCGGCAGGCCGAAGGATACGATGATGCAGACCTCCGGCCAGCCCTTCACCCTCCGAATGGGGAGTGACACAAAGGCAAAGCCATACCGCTCCCGAAAGGTGATTTGGGTTTTCCGCACTGTGATATCTGCATCCGGGAAGGCGGCGCGCATCCGCTCGGATAAGGTTTCGTACAGGGATAACGCCCCCGGCATCCTGTTGAAGAACATCAGTTCATCTGTAGTCATTGTCAATTCACCTCGTCGGTTTCGTACTGCCCATCTGTGGGTACGGCAGTCACCACCATGGCGGTGGGGAGTACGTTATATAGGCGCAGAATCAATAGGTTCCTAGCTTTCCCGCCGCTCATATCGGTGAAGATAGAGCGCCAGCTCCAGCAGGAAACGCTGGTCTGCGTCGTGCAGGTCCAGGCCAGTCGCCTCCTGGATGCTTTTGATGCGGTATACCACCGTGTTATAGTGGGTGAACATCTCCTCCGAGACGCGCCTGAGATTGCCGAAGTTCCGGAAGTAACTCTCCAGGGTTTTGAGCAGTTCCTGTCCCTTCGACTGTTCCCGCTCCAGAAGCTTGCCCAGGGTCTCGTACACGAAGACCGCGCTCTCTTCCTCAGGTTCGCTGGCATAGAGCACACGCAGCAGACCCAGCTTGCTGAACAAAAGCAGCCCCGTACTCCGGCGCGCCGCGCGAAACGCCACACGCGCCTCATGATCACTCTGCCTCAGACCGGCGATCCCCTCGTGGGGACGCCCGCAGCCTGCCGTAATGCACAGAGCCGTGTACTCCCGGTTGAGCTTTTCCACAGCCTCGGGAAATCGCTCGCATACGCCGGAAAAGCTGCGTTGATCCATGGCGCTGCTGAGGATGATCAGGTATTCCCCGCCGGTATGTATCTTGCGCATGGATATACCCAGGTTGGCAAGGGTCGACTTGATTTCGCTGGCCAGCAGGGTGCGCTGAAACAGCCCGGCGTATTTGTTTGACGCGTCCGGGCGCTCCTGCAGCTGAGCGCGGATAATCAGGCAATTCTCGCTTAAGTCCATGCCAAGTCCCATGGCCCGGGCGCACTCCCGCTCCTCGTCCAGAATATTGTCGGACAGGAGGTGGAGAACGAAATCGTCCAGAAAGCGGTCGCTGTTCTCCCGAACCGTGCGCTCCCGGGAAATCTCCAGAGGGATGGTCTGGAGCACCTGGGTCAGGATACCCTCGTCCCACTTTGCCAGCAGGTGGGCCGGATCGTAAATATATAGGAACCCGAAGGAGTAGCCGCCCACCTCCAGCACGTACATCTTGGCCCCGGATATAATGGCGGCGCAGACCTCGTCGTCCCCCATACCGCAAAACCGGGCGGCGGCAGACTCGGTCAGGCGGAGGGAGCGGCGGCCGTTGATGCAGTCCAGGATAAGGATACTGCTGCCCGTCAGGCTGCGGGCCATGCCGGCAATCTCATCCAGGTCAGCTCCCTCCACGATGGTGCGGGTGAGCATCTTATTAATGGTGAGGATGCTGCTAAGCAGGGCTGTCTGCCGCCGGAGAAGCTCGTCCGACACCGCCTTGATGATGTCGGCAAAGCGTACCCCGTCCGGCAGCAAGACCAGCGGGAATGCGTGTTCCCGGGCCTTGTCCACCATCACCTGGGGAATGGTGCCCAGATACTGCACCGGCTTGATACACAGGCCGGACATCCCCCGTTCCACCAGTGTCGGAATGAAACCCGCCAAGGCCTCCGGGTCATCATGGATGGCATAGCAGGTGGTGACCATTAGCTCCCCGGTGGAGAGCCAGTTGTAATACTCCGGCGTGTCACTCAGGTTTACGCCGGTCACCGGCGCCTCAAGCCCGGCCTCCCCGGTCAGCACAAGGCTCCCCTGGAATACCGGAAGCGCCAAAAGCTCCGACAGGCAAGGAAAATAGGAGAGTTCCCCAGCATTCTGTACCGCCACGGTCTGAGCGCCCCCTGACCTAAAAATATTCCAATTCCCAAACGCACCTAAACAAGTATGCTCTAACAATAGTATAGAAATTTTTTTGTGAAGAGTCAACATATGAATTGCCATTTTTATCTAATACAATAGGAAAGGTAGACAAGTGTTCCTCTATTCCCGCTTTTATTGAACTCAGTCGACTGTGTATACCATTTATAAAAGGGAGGAAATGATATGGCGATTATCGACAAAATGGAGCAGCAGCTCAGGCCCCCCACGATTGGACTCAAGCCCTATGAGGCCAAAGTCATTCCGCTGACCACCGGAGAGGATATGCTGGTCCGCGAGGTTTCCAGAGATGAGATCCCACTGCTGATGGAGACCATCGAGCCCCTGATGAAACAGCCCAAGGATTTCTATGACATCGTGGCGTCCCGCATCTATGCCGAACTGCTGGGGATGCTCCGCTACCGTGTGCAGGACGAGTACTGTTTCGTGGGCGCGGTGGATGGCGAAATCGCCGGCATCGTCAACGGCCGCTTTGTCAATGAGAAGGTTGGCATGAGCTATCACACCATCACTCTGCGCCGGGGCGCGCGGGTGGGAGCCCATCTGTTCGCCGCCAAGATGGAGTATCACATGGACGTGATGGGACAGGACGAGGTCTGGATTGTGGCGGAGAGCCCCAATGGCTTTAAGCGCTGGATGATCGAGTACGAGCTTGAGCCCAGGCTGCACTGCCCCCATGAGCTGGGGGGCGTGCCCACCTATGTACTTACCCGCACCCTGTGGGAGAAACACAAGGGCAGCAAGTGCAACGGCATCCGTCCCGCCTTTGAGGATGTGATCGAGGCCAACCAGATGCTCCATAAGCCCCCAATAATCATCGTCTGATGGAAAGGATGGTACCTGTATGCGGCAGGTAGGAATTGTCGGCATAGGCCATACCAAGTTCGGTAAATGGGAGGGCACGTTCCTTGAGCTGATTACCCAGGCTGCCCTCGAGGCAATGGATGACGCCGGGGCCAAGACCTGCGCCAAGAACGTTATTGACCAGGTATTTGTGGCTTCCATGGGCGCCGGTATCCTCAATCGGATCAGCGGCTCCGCCTCCGCCCTGGTGGACACGCTGAATATCCGCCCCGCCATGGCGGAGTGCGTGGAGAACGGCCCAGCCTCCGGCGCTTCCGCCATCAAGCTGGGGTATATGGCCATCGCGTCGGGGCTGGCCGACTGCGTGCTGGTGGTGGGCGGTGAGCAGATGCGGGCGGTATCCGGATGGGAGGCTACCGACTTTGTGGCCACCATGCTTCACCCCACGGGAGAGTACCCTTACGGCTTGACGCTGCCCTCCTTTGCGGGTATGTTCGCCCGCCTGCGCATGGAGAAGTACGGCGTCACCAGCCGCGACCTGTCCATCATATCCGTCAAGAACCATGAGAACGCCACCCATAACCCCTGCGCCCACATCCAGCGCCATGTGAAACTGGATCGTATCAGCGATCCCCGGTATGTGGACGCCACCAACCCCATGGTGGCGGACCCCCTGCGCCAGTTTGACATGTGCCCGGTTTCCGACGGCGCGGCGGCGGTGCTGCTGGTGGCCCGGGACAAACAGGAGGAGCTGGGGTTCGGCCACAAGCCATTTGCCCGCATCGCAGGCATTGCCTCCGCCACCGACACACATTATGTGGCTGACCGCGCGGAGCCTACCGACCTGCTGGCGGTCCGTCTCGCCGCCCAGAGGGCCTACCAAATGGCGGGCATGGGACCGGAGGACATCGACTGCGCCGAGCTCCACGACGCCTTCCTCATCCTGGAGATCGCTGAGAGCGAGGAATGCGGCCTTTTTCCCAAGGGGCAGGGACATATCGCCGCCCGCAATGGCGATACGGCCATCGGCGGCAAGCTGCCCATCAATACATCCGGCGGGCTGAAGGCCAAGGGCCACCCTCTGGGGGCTACCGGCGTATCCCAGGTGGTGGAACTGGTCCGTCAGGTCCGGGGCGAGGCGGAGGGCCGTCAGGTCGAGGGCGCCGCCACGGGTCTTGCCATCAACTTTGGCGGTTTCGGCAACAACGTGGTCGCCACCATCATCACCACGAAGTAGGGAGGGGATCGGAATGCAACAGCTGTATGCCCACCAGTGCGATAACTGCGGAAAGCTTCACCACCCCAGCTACGCTGTCTGTCAAAACCCCGCGTGCGACGGCCGCTCCTTCACCGCCGAACCCTTGGGCGGCCACTGTACACTGCTGACCTGGACCCGGGTCTTCAACCTGCCCGAGGGCTATATGAAGGCGTGGATGAACTTTGGAATCGTGCGGTTTGACAATGGCGTCACCGCCACCGGTCAGCTCGGCTTTGACGATCCCCCCGAGCTGGGGATGGACCTGGTCTCTTCTATAGGTATCGTCAAAGAAGGCATAGGTCAGGACTATTACGGTTTCATTTTTCAAAAACCCTGAATCCATGATTACAGCACAGGCGGAACGGATCTGCGGGGCGCTGTTGGCCTCCTTGAGCGGCGGGCCTGTGCCCGTGAAACTCCACTCCCGTTTCCGGGTAGCGGCCAATCTGTCCACCCCCCGGGGGCTGGTGACGCTGCTCTCGCCGGGGCGGTGCCTCCAACCTCACGCGGTCAGATTAAACCATGTTTTTGATTACGGGCTTTTGGAGCCGGGCGCACTGACGCTCGGCCCCGAAGGCGTCAGTATGGACGGCGCGGCGGTCATTTCCTTCTCCGGCGCTGAGTCCATCGACCTGCTCCTGCCGCCCGGACCTATGCCGCAGCCCTCTGCAGCCTGGGCCATTCGGCGTTTCCTGGCCTCCGCGCCGGACGAGGGCCTCTCCCGGATGGCGCTGGGCCGGAGCGATGGAATCTACGCCGCATTGCTTACCCCGCGGCTTAAAACACTGCGCCGGGCGGTACGGACAGGCGATATCGCGGCCGCAGCGGCTGCCGCCGGACGAATGGCGGGCTGCGGGCCGGGCCTCACCCCCTCGTCGGACGACCTGCTGTGCGGCTATTTGGCGCTGCTGCCCTCCGGAGGGTCCCGGGTGGCGATGGCGTCCGCCATCGCCGCTGCGGCCGCTCCAAACACCAATGTCATCAGTGCGGCCCTCCTTCTCTCCGCAGGGGAGGGCTATTTCTCCGAGGACGTGCTGGCTCTGGTTGCCCGCCTGCGTGCCGGAACGGAGGGACAGGCGCTGACTCGCGCTCTGCTGCGGGTGGCCGGCTTTGGCAGCAGTTCAGGCTATGATTTCCTGACGGGGGTCTATTTCGGCGTCCTGGACGCCTGTGCCATTGGAGGGATGTGCATTGATCTGCCTGAAAGTACATAAAAATGCTTATTACGACTCGGTTAGCCTGATGATCATCTCCAAAGAGGTAAAAAAGCTCTCCGGTGTCCGCGAAGCGCTGGTGGGCATGGGGACGGAGCTAAATCGTGAGATCGCCCGCAACATCGGTCTTGCCGGCGAGGGCTTTGACGCCGTCACTGCCAATGATTTCTTCGTGGCGGCCGACTGCGAGGGCGAGGACGCCTTTGCTGCCGTGACGTCCAAAGTGGAGGAGCTGCTTGGTAAAAGGGCGGAGCGCCGCAAGGCCGACCACTACCCGCACACGCTGGAGGGCGCTTTGAAACTGGAGCCCGGGCTGAACATGGCCGTCATCTCTCTCCCCGGCAGGTACGCCCATCAGGTGGCCCGCAGTTGTCTGGAGAGGGACATCAACGTGATGCTCTTCAGCGACAACGTGACCATCGAGGAGGAGCGGGACCTCAAGGAGTACGCCGCGTCCAAAGAGCTGCTGGTCATGGGGCCGGACTGCGGCACCGCCATTGTGAGCGGTACGCCCCTGGCCTTTGCCAACGTGGTCAAGAGCGGGGATATCGGCATGGTCTGCGCCTCGGGCACCGGTGCCCAGGAGGTCTCCTCCCTCATCGACCAGCTGGGCGGCGGCATCTCCCAACTGCTGGGCACCGGCGGGCGGGATTTGAGGATGGAGATCGGCGGCAGGATGATGGAGCTGGGAATGAGTGCTCTGATCCGCGACCCCAAGACCAAAGTGCTGGTGCTGGTCTCCAAGCCCCCGGCCCCTGAAATCGCCCGCAGAATTCTGGACCGCGCCGCGGCCGGGGGTAAACCCACTGTGGCCTGTTTTATCGGAGGAAACCCCGCAGAGATTGAGGCCCGGGGCCTGTGGGCGGCCCTCTCCTTGGAGGACGCAGCCCACAAAGCCGTAGCCCTCTCCCAAGGCCGGAAACCGGAGGACTTCACCGGTTTTGCCATGGGGGAGCACCGGGCAGAGGAGCTGGCCGCGTCCGAAACGGCAAGAATGGCCCTGGGACAGAAGTTCGTACGGGGCCTCTACACCGGCGGGACGCTTTGCGACGAGGCCATGAAACTAATGATAAGCTCCCTAGGCCATATCTGGTCCAATATCCCACTGCACCCGGAAGACAGGCTTGACAACGCCCGCAGCGCCCCCGGCAGGGAGCACACCTTCCTGGACTTTGGGGACGATGAATTCACGCTGGGCCGCCCGCATCCCATGATCGATCCATCCCTTCGGTGTGAGCGGGTGGTGGCCGAGGCCGCCGACCCGGCGGCGGCGGTGCTGCTGGTGGACTGCGTCATCGGCTATGGCTCACACGAGGACCCGGCGGAGGAGCTGTCTCAAGCCATCCGTGCCGCCAAGGGGCTGTGCGCCAAGGAGGGCCGCTACCTCGCCGTGGTGGCCTCGGTATGCGGTACCGAGGGCGATCCCCAGAGTCTCGCCGCCTCCCGGCTCAAGCTGGCCAATGCCGGCGCCGTCGTCCTGCCGTCCAACGCTCAGGCTGTCCGCTTTACGCAGCGCGTCCTGGCGCATCTATGAGGGGAGGGACCGCATATGAGCAAAACGAACGAGCTCTTCGGCAAAAAACTCTCGGTGGTGAATTTCGGCATTGAGTCCTTCTACCAGGATTTGATGAGGCAGGGCAAAAACGTCATCCATGTGGATTGGAAGCCCGTGGCGGGCGGAGATGAAAAAATTGCGGACTGCCTGCGCAGACTCCGACAGGGCGCGCTGGGCGAAAAGATCGACGCGGCCAACCGGGAGGCCCTCTCCCGTATTTTATCGGCCCAGCCGGTGCTGGTAGGCATGTCCACCGCCGGGGAGGCCGTTCCCGGCATGACTCCCACCACCATTCTCCACGCCGGTCCGCCAGTGACCTGGGAGCGCATGTGCCCGCCGGTCCGGGGCGCGGTCATGGGCGGGCTCATCTACGAGGGCCTGGCCAAGAGTCTGGAGGAAGCCGAGGCCCTTGCGGCCGGCGGTAAGATCACCTTCTCCCCCTGCCACCACCACAGCGCGGTGGGTCCCATGGCGGGCGTGGTAACCTATTCCATGCCCGTGTGGCACATGGTAAATAAGACCTACGGAAACAGCGCCTACTGCACCGTCAACGAGGGCTTGGGCAAGGTCTTGCGCTTCGGGGCCTGCGACGAGGAGGTTTTTGCCCGCCTGCGCCGCATACGCGACGAGTACTACCCGGTGCTCAGGGAAACCCTGGCGCTTCGCGGCGAGATGGACATGAAGGTTCTGATTGCCCAGTGCCTCCAGATGGGAGACGAGGCCCACAACCGCAACAAGGCGGCCACCTCGCTCTTTCTAAGGGAGCTCTTCCCCTATGTGCTCAAGACCGACTTCCCCAGGGAGCAACAGGAGGCGGTGCTGAGTTTCCTCAACGGCAATGACCATACCTTCCTCAATCTGTCTATGCCCGCCTGCAAGTGTACCATGGACCCCATTTTCGATATACCCTACTGCACCGTACTGGCCACCATGTGCCGCAACGGAACCGACTTCGGTATCCGCGTGGCGGGCCTGAGCCCGGACCGATGGTTCACCGCCCCCGCCGAGATGGTGAAGGGGCTCTATTTCCCCGGTTTCACCGAGGAGGACGCAAACCCCGACCTGGGGGACAGCTGTATCACCGAGACCGCGGGCATCGGCGGTTTCTGCATGGCGGCGGCCCCGGCCATTGTGCAGTTCGTGGGCGGGCAGGTACAGGACGCCATCGACTACTCCACCCAGATGTACGAGATCACAGTGGGCGAGGGGACGGCCTACCGGATTCCCGCCCTGGATTTCCGGGGCAGCGCTACCGGTATTGATCTGCTCAAGATCGTTGAGACCGGTATCCGCCCCATCATCAACACCGGTATTGCCCACAGGGACTATGGCGTGGGCCAGGTGGGCGCGGGGCTGGTTCACCCCCCCGAGGAGTGTTTCCGCGCGGCCGTCCAAGCCTGCGCCCAGGCATGGGCCTGACTCCGGCGGTGCCGGTATCGTGGCGGCCGAACTATAAAGGAGGTAATCACCATGAGTAAATGGGCAGACATTAAAATGTACGACCTCACCATCCCCATCGGCGTCAATACGCCCCCCTGGCCCACCTATGAGCCGCTGCAGATGAAGTTCTTCAAGCGCCTGTCCCCCAACGGCGCCAACGGGCAGCTTATCACGCACTCCAACCATGTGGGCACCCATCTGGACGGTCCCCTGCACTTCGACACCGCAGGCCGGGACATGGCCTCTCTGGAGCTGACGAAACTGTGCGCCCCCGGCGTCGTGGTGGACCTATCCGACAGAAAAGAGGATTTCGGCATCTACACTCCCGCGGACATCGAAACGCGGGCCGAGGTGCGGGAGGGGGACATCCTTATCATCAACACCGGCTATCACATCTACGGCTGGGACTCCCCCACCGCGGATGAACGCCGCTATATGCTGCGCCACCCCGGCCCCTCCCTGGAATTCATCCAGTGGGTCCGCGATAAAAAGCTCAGATGGATCGGTGTGGACTGCGGCTCGGCCGACCACCCCATGAATACCAAGATCCGCGAGTGGGAACCCATGGAGGCTGAGAAGTGCGACAAGCTCTTCCGGGAGCGGTACGGAAAGTCGCTCAACGAGATCTACCCCTGGCCCGACCACTATCAGGCCATGCACATCGAGCTATTCTGCAAGCCATACGAGGCCATTCACGCCGAATGTGTGGGCGGCGAGATCGATAAGCTGTCCAACAAGCGCGTGGTGATCGGCTGTTTCCCGTGGCCCCTGGTGGGCGGGGAGAGCTGCATCAGCCGCATTGTGGCCTTTGACGGCTTCGAAGACGCATAAGTACAATCTCCTGTTCGCACTCCATAGGCTAGGAGGAACGCAGATGAGGCCATTTGAGTACTATGCTCCCACATCCCTGGAGGAGGCTTTCGAGCTCCTGGCCCGTTTCGGGCCGGACGCCAAGCTTCTCAACGGCGGCACCGACGTGGTGATCCAGCTGCGCGACAGGCTGATCGCTCCCCGGGCGGTCATCGATATCAAGCGCATCCCCGGCCTGGACTCCCTTACCTTCAGCGAAGAGGAGGGCCTGACCATTGGCGCGTGCGTCACAGCCAACGTCCTGGGCGGCAGCCCTTTCGTCCGGGAGAGCTACTCCGCCCTGAGTGACGCGGCCATGAGCCTGGGCTCCAAGCAGGTGCGCAACCGGGCCACCTGCATCGGGAATATTGTCAACGCCTCTCCGCTGGCCGACACCGCGACCCCCCTTCTGGCCCACGGCGCCGTGGTGATCGCCCGGAGCAGCGGTAGTGCGCGGGAGATCCCTCTGGAGGAGTTTTTTATCTCTGCCCGCAAGACCAGCCTGAGGCCGGAAGAGATTGTCACCTCGATCAGGGTCCCCTATCTGCCCGGCTGCCATGGGGTGTTTCTCAAGGTCTCACGGCGGCGGGAGGTGGATCTGTCCACCGTCTGCGTTACCTGCCTGACCACGTCCGCCGGTTGGCGGATAGCCTTTGGTGCGGTGGCGCCTACGCCCATTCGTCTGAGAAAGACCGAGGCCCTGCTGGATTCCCGGCCGCTGACCGAGGAGGTCATCCGGCAGGCCGCAGAGCTGGCCCGCGCCGAGGTCACGCCGATCGACGATGTGCGCGCCAGCAAGACCTATCGTCTGGAAGTCGTCGGCGTTGTGCTTGCAAGGGGTTTGCGGGCACTGATGTGAGGGGGATGCCCCATGAAATACAGAGTTAATTTTTTTATCAATGATGAGCCTGTGGAGCTCTATGTAGACGCCAATAAGACCATGCTGCGGGTGCTCCGGGAGGATCTGGCCCTCACCGGCAGCAAAGAGGGCTGCGGCGCGGGGGAGTGCGGCGCTTGTACCGTCATCGTGGATGGAAAGGCCGTCAACGCCTGCCTTGTCCTGGCCCCCGAGATGGACGGCATGCACATCACCACGGTGGAGGGGCTGGCAAAAGACGGGGTGCTCACCCCTCTTCAGCAGTCCTTCGTGGATCTATCCGCCCTCCAGTGCGGTTTCTGCACGCCGGGTTTCCTCATGTCGGCCACCGCCCTGCTGGACGAGAGTCCTCACCCCAGCCGGGAGGAAATCATAGGCGCCATCAGCGGCAACTTGTGCCGCTGTACGGGCTACGCCCGCATCGTAGAGGCCATTGAGCATGCCGCAGCCGACAGGGGAGGTGCGGGGGCATGAGGACGGTCGGTACCTCCATCCAGCGGGTAGACGCCATTAAAAAAGTGACCGGGCAGGCCGAGTATGTGGGCGATCTCATCATGCCCCGCATGCTCTACGCCCAGGTCAAGCGCTCTCCCTATCCCCATGCGAAGATCCTGCGCATTGATACCTCCAAGGCCGCGGCTTTGCCCGGCGTGCGCAGCGTCATCACCGGCGAGTACTATACCAAGCGCTGCGGCCTGTACCTGGAGGACAAAAATTTCCTGGCCGTCGGCACCGCCAAGTACCGGGGCGAGGCGGTGGCCGCCGTGGCTGCCGAGACCCCTGAGATCGCCGACGAGGCCTGCGAACTTATCGAGGTGGAGTACCAAGAGCTGCCCGCGGTCACCAATGCACTGGAGGGCATGAGGCTCGGCGCACCCCTGATCCATCCTGATCTGCACACCTATAAGGTTGCCCCCATTTTCCACCCCGAGCCCCATACCAACATCTCTCACCACTACAAGCTGCGCAAGGGGGATGTGGAGGAGGCATTCAAGACCTGCGACGTAATCTGTGAAAACACTTATTACATCCCCCATGTGCAGCATGTGCCCCTGGAGCCCCACTGCGCCGTGGCCCGGTATGAGCTGGACGGAAAGACTACCGTCTGGGGGTCCATCCAGTCCCCCTATGCGGTGCGCCAAGCCCTCTCCGCCGCCTTCGATATCCCCCTTCATAAGCTGCGGGTCATCTCCCCCTATGTGGGCGGCGGCTTTGGCGCCAAGGCGGGCACCACCCTGGAAGGCATCATTATTCCGCTGGCCAGGATGAATCCCGGCCGGCCCGTCAAGCTCCAGTACTCCCGGGAGGACGAGTTTGAAAACTCCTATGTCCGCCAGGGGCTGCATTGCAGGATCAAGACCGGCATTAACCGGGACGGGAAACTCCAGGCCGTCAAGAACGAGCTTGTGTGGGACGGCGGCGCCTACACCGAGTACGGCGTCAATATTACCAAGGCCGGCGGTTGGGCCTCCGCCGGACCCTACCACATCCCCAACGTGTGGACCGATAGCTACTGTGTATACACCAACCACCCGGTGGGCGGCCCCTACCGCGGTTTCGGCATGTGCGAAATCCACTTCGCCATTGAGCAGAATATTGACGAGGTGTCCCGCCAAATCGGCATGGACAGCGCTGAAGTACGCCGCATCAACGGCCTGCGCCCGGGCGACGCCACCGGCATGGGGGAGATTATGGAGGTCTCCGGGTTCCACGACTGTCTGGAGCAGGTGCTCAGGGATATCGAGTATGACAAGCCCCCAGTCTCCCCATCACCCACCCGGCTGCGGGGCAAAGGCATCGCCGCGGGCTGGAAGTCTCCATCCCAGCCCACCAATGCGGGCAGTTCGGCCATTCTTCGCATGAATGAGGATGGGACCTTCATCCTCATGACCAGCGGCCAGGAGATCGGTCAGGGCTCGGAGACCGTGCTCACCCAGATCGCCGCCGAGGCGATGAATGTGGACCCGTCCCTGATCTCCCTTCGTTTTGGAGACACCGACTACACCCCTTATGAGTGGCAGACGGTGGCCAGCCGCACCACCTATTGTGCGGGCAACGCCGTCAAGCTGGCCTGTGAGGATCTGTGCGGCAAGATTTTGGCCCTCGCCCAGATCAAAATGGGGGCCCATCAGCGGGAGCTGGACATTGTGGATGGTTTCGTGGTCCACAAGCTCTACCCTGACCGGAAACTCCCCCTGAGCGACTTTGCCCTGGGCCTGACCTTTCCCGACGGCTCCGGCTACGGCGGTCCGGCCATCGGAGTGGGCACCTACACCCTGGAAAACAACCGCAACGTGGACCATGAGACGGGTATGGGCTCTCACCCGGCAGCCTTCTGGACCATCGGTTTCAACGGAGCGGAGGTGGAGGTGGATATTGAAACCGGCCATATCAGGGTTCTCAAAATGGTCTCCTGTTTCGACGCGGGCAAGGTCATCAACCCAGTGACCTTCACCTGCCAGTCGGAGGGGGCCATGGTCCAGTCCCTAGGCACCGCCCTCTTTGAGGAGCTGAAACTCAAGGACGGCAAGGTGCTGAATAAGAGCTTTGTGGATTATAAGATACCCACCGCCGACGACGCGCCGGAGCTGGTCGTCAAATATGTGGAGCACCCGGAGCCCACCGGCCCCTACGGGGCCAGGGGCGTGGGCGAGCCTCTGATGGTGCCCGGAGCCCCGGCCATTGCCAACGCTGTCTACAACGCCATCGGCGTGCGGTTCCGTCGCATGCCCATTACCCCGGAGGAGGTGTTAAAGGCGCTGAGGGAAAAGGAAGGGAGCGAGAAGGTATAGAGCCTGTCTCCGAAAGTGATCATGCCCAGGCCGGCGACTAAGATAACAGCGGCAATCATCAGGCTGCGCCGCTTGGGTCAGGTCCACATGGTTTTCCGCCATGCTGCGCACGCCGATAGCAGAGATAGTTCTGAGAATAAAAATACCCGCCATATCAAACGATATGGCGGGTATTTTTGGCGGATGCAATCTCCTGGGGCCCAGTATTTGCCCCATTGAGTGCCGGTAAGGGTATCATATAGTTTCTGGATTGCGGGCCACGTACCTTCCATGCAGATTGTACGAACTGCTCACGCCATCATTGCGTTATTTCTCTCCAAAGACTACGAAAGCAGCGGCAAAGGCAGCCCCACTCTTTACCTGACTGGCCCTAATCTGGGCAAGACCTTCAGCCAGCTCCCGATCATTTGGCAGGTCTATAAGCTCGTTCAATTTTCCATCCAACCCATCCAGCCTTTTTTCTATACCCATCGCCGGTTTCGGCTCTCTATCCCAATCGAAAAAGGCCCGCTTAATCTTAAAGCCAGCAACTTCTACCATACTCAGAATTTCCTGGCTGCTATAGGTTTTTATACAGTCAGGCCAAGTTGACGAAGAACGAGACTTTACCGTGAGTCACATCCCGAAGCATTGCGTAAGCCCCCTCGCTATGTTGGAGGCATAACATTTGATGTGAACTTCATCAACCTGATTTTGTCCTTGCTAAGCTGAGGAGGCCGCACACCTGTGCGGCCTCCTGTCGGTTTCCGGGAGAGAGTTTTACCGAGGAGAGCGCTTTGTCCCTCACGCCTTGGGGGCTATGGCATCCTTCATCTGCCGGACGTAGTCCCTGACGTGGGGGACGCAGTCTGCGCCATACTGGGCGCAGAGCTTGACGATGGCGCTGCCCACGATGACCCCGTCGGAGACGGCGGCCATGCTTGCCGCCTGCTGTGGGGTGGAGATGCCAAAGCCCACGGCGCAGGGGATGCTGCGCGCCTCCCTGACCCGCTTGACCATGGCCCCCACGTCGGTGGTGATCTCGCTGCGCACCCCCGTCACGCCCAGGGAGGAGACGCAGTAGACGAATCCGTCGGCCTCCCGGGCGATCTGGGCGGTGCGCTGGTGGGAAGTGGGGGCGATGAGGGGGATGAGGTCCAGGCCATACCGGCGGCAGGGGAGTGCGAACTCCTCCCGCTCCTCCAGGGGCACGTCGGGCAGGATGAGCCCGTCCATGCCGAGGTCGGCGGCGTCGGCGAGGAAGGCCTCCGTGCCGTAGGAGAAGACCACGTTGGCGTAGGTCATGAAGACCAGGGGGATGCCGGTGCGCGCGCGGATGCGGCGCACCATGTCAAAAATCCGGTCGGTGGTCACGCCGCCGCTGAGGGCCCGCAGGTTGGCCCCCTGGATTACCGGACCCTCGGCCGTGGGGTCGGAGAAGGGGATACCCAGCTCGATGAGGTCGGCCCCCGCCTCCTCCATGGCGTACACCAGCGCCTCGGTGACGGCCAGGGACGGGTCGCCGCAGGTGAGGAAGGGAATAAAGGCCTTGCCGTGGTCAAAGGCGCGGGATAGCTTACTCATGGATGTCCACCCCCCGATAGCGCGCGATGGCCGCGCAGTCCTTGTCCCCACGCCCCGATAGGGTGATGACGATGATCTGGTCCTTCCCCATGGCGGGGGCGATCTTCCTGGCGTGGGCCACCGCGTGGGCGCTCTCCACGGCGGGGATGATGCCCTCCAGGCGGGAGAGGTACTCGAAGGCGTCCACCGCCTCCGCGTCGGTGATGGGGACGTACTCGGCCCGGCCCAGGTCGTGGAGATGGGCGTGCTCGGGACCCACGCCGGGGTAGTCGAGCCCCGCCGAGATGGAGTAGACCGGGGCGATCTGGCCGTGGGCGTCCTGGCAGAAGTAGGACTTCATGCCGTGGAAGATGCCCAGCCGCCCGGTGGCGATGGTGGCCGCCGTCTCGGCGGTGTCCACCCCGCGGCCCGCCGCCTCGCAGCCGATGAGCCGGACCGATGTATCCCCAATGAAGTGGTAAAAGCTGCCGATGGCGTTGCTCCCGCCCCCCACGCAGGCCAGGACCGCGTCGGGGAGCCGCCCCTCCTTCTCCAGCATCTGCTCTTTGATCTCCCTGGAGATCACGGCCTGGAAGTCCCGCACCATGGTGGGGAAGGGGTGTGGGCCCATGACCGAGCCCAGCACATAGTGGGTGTCGGCAATGCGGCCGGTCCACTCCCGGAAGGTCTCGCTCACCGCGTCCTTCAGCGTGGCGGTGCCGCTGTCCACGGCGTGGACCTTGGCCCCCAGCAGGCGCATGCGGTAGACGTTCAGGGCCTGGCGCTCGGTGTCCTCCCGGCCCATGTAGACCTCGCACTCCAGGCCCATGAGGGCGGCGGCGGTGGCGGTGGCCACGCCGTGCTGGCCCGCGCCGGTCTCGGCGATGACCCGCGTCTTGCCCATCCGCTTGGCCAGCAGCACCTGCCCCAGCACGTTGTTGATCTTGTGGGCGCCGGTGTGGTTCAGGTCCTCCCGCTTGAGGTAGATCTTCGCGCCCCCCAGGTCCTCGGTCATCCGCCTCGCATAGTACAGCCGGGAGGGCCGCCCGGCGTACTCGTTCAAGAGCTCGGTCAATTCGCCCTTAAAGTCCGGGTCGTCTTTGTAGCGGTCATAGGCCTCCTCCAGCTCGATGACGGCGTTCATCAGCGTCTCCGGGATGTACCGCCCGCCGTGGATGCCAAAGCGTCCCACGTTCATGTCGCACTCCTCCTATCCGTCTCTCTCACGGCGGCCACAGCCGCCAGTATTTTTTCCCGGTCCTTAAGCCGGTCGGTCTCCACGCCGCTGCTCAGGTCCACCCCCAGAGGGGACGCCCGGGAGATGGCCTCGGCCAGGTTGGCGGGGCTCAGCCCCCCCGCCAGGAAGAAGGGGCGGCGCATCCCCCCGGTCAGGCTCCAGTCAAAGCATTCCCCGGTGCCGTAGCCGTTGTCCAGAATGATCTGGTCGGCGGTGGAGGCGGCGGCCGCCGCCAGGTCGGCGGGGCAGCGTACCTTGAAGGCCCTCCACACTGGCCTGCCCCCGGTCCGGGCGCGGAGGGCGGCGAGGTAGCTCTCGTCCTCGTGCCCGTGGAGCTGGGCCACGGAAACGGTCCCGTCAAGGAGGAGGGCGGCAACCTCCTCCACCGGCCGGTCCACGAATACCCCCGCGGGGGTGACGGCTGGGTCTAAGCTCTGTACCAGCTCCCGCGCCCGGCCGGGCGTGACGCTGCGGTGGCTCTTGGGAAAATCGATGATAAAGCCGCAGTAGTCGGGCCTTGCCTCGTTGACATAGTCCACGTCGCAAGGGCGGTACAGCCCGCAGATCTTGATCTTCGTCACTGTGGAGCCTCCCCCCGCATGGCGGCGAGCAGGGCCCGCCTGTCGGTTGCGCGCATGAGGGCCTCGCCCACCAGGGCCGCGTCGGCCCCGATGGCCCGGAGGGCGGCCGCGTCCTCGGGGCCCGATATCCCCGACTCGGCCACGTAGAGCACGTGGGGCGGGATGGAGTCCCGGAGCCGGGCGGCGTTGGAGAAGTCCACCTGAAAGTTCTTCAGGTTGCGGTTGTTCACGCCGATGACGGCGGCCCCGGCGGCCACGGCGGAGGTTATCTCCCGCTCGTCGTGGGCCTCCACCAGCGCGGTGAGGCCCAGGGAATTGCACAGCTCCAGATACTGCGCGATGGTCCGCGTATCCAGCAGTGCGCAGATGAGGAGCACCGCGTCGGCCCCCATGACCCTGGCCTGGTAGATCTGGTACTCATCCACCGTGAAGTCCTTGCGCAGCATAGGGGTGGACACCGCCCCCCGTATCTCCTCAAAGATCCGGTCCGACCCCAGAAACCACCGGGGCTCGGTCAGGCAGGAGAGGGCGTCGGCCCCCGCCGCCCGGTAGTCCCGGGCGATGTCCAGGTAGGGAAATTCGGGCGAG
>DATMXU010000057.1:0-6106 GCA_035562355.1 Pseudoflavonifractor sp. | reverse complement strand
CCTCACGGGAGGTCAGGTCGCCGTTATAGCCCTGCTTCAGGTTCACGCCGACCTGAGAAGCGGCTTCCATCTTGAACTTGTTAAGAGCCTCGCGGGCGCTGGGGACAACAGCCTTATTGGAACTAGTCATGCTTTGCATCTCCTTGTTCGTAATGTTTGGATTGAGAATCCAACCATAGCTTTGCCCCGCTCGGTCTTTCTATGCGTGTTTTTAGCCTGCTAAATTCAGGAAAGCGCGACGTCCGGCCATCTTTGTCGAATGCCGCGCGCCCCATTATTCGACGTCTTCCTCCTCGATCGGCTCCAATTTCATAACAGAAATTTCATATGCTGTTCGCTCTTGATTTTGGCCGTTTTCTACCTTGACGTAACGCCTGCTTTGAAACCGGCCCTCAATGCGCAGTCCGTCCCCCACCGCCAATTCGCCGCAGCGCTCGGCCAAGCTCCCCCAGGCGATACATGGCAGATAATCGGCCCGCCCATACCGGCGGTTCACCGCCAGCATCAGGTCGCAGATCTCCCGCCCGAGAGGCGTGCGCCGGATGACCGGCGGTTTGCACAGCACCCCCGCCAGGATAAGCTCGTTCCTGTGCTCCTCCGCCGAGGGGGCCATTTTTTTTGCGTAAAGGCTGATGACCAGGCGGCTGCCCTGGCCGCTGCGGTTGTTGAAGGAGCGCACCTCCCCCTCCACCTCCAGCTCCATCCCCGCGACAACGGAGCATTGCCCCAGCAGCGTCCCAGGGGCCAACACGTTCACCCGGTCCTCGGTCCCCGAGAGGCGTTTCACCTCCAGCGGGAAAACCCAGTAGGTGGTCTCATGGTTCTCATGGGAAAAAACGGGGGCCTCAGCCACCCGCCCCCGCAGCAGGGCCTGGTTCTCATTCCAGCCATTGCGCATATCGTATTCACACTCCCGCTTTTGTTGCATCACTGGAGTATGTATATGCGCCCTTGTCCCAGGCTATGACCGGGAACTCCCATCCGGGATGTGGAGCCGTCCGAAGTCCAGCAGCCGCCCGGTCTCCTTGGTCGTCATTTTGATGATGCTCACCCGGTTGGCGTCGGGCAGGAGCAGCTTGAGGGCCTCCCCCTCCGGGCTCTCGGGCTGCAATCCGGTAATAAAGAGCAGGATGTCCTTGCCTGTCACCGGGTGGGCCTGAATGTAGTTGCGCAGCGCCTTGGAGGTATCCCCCATGTAGACGGGGCTGCCGTAGATGAGCAGGTCGTACTCCGCCGGGTCGTACCCCAGTTTTTCGGAAGGGTGGTTCACCGTGACGGTGTATCCCTTCGATGCCGCCAGCTCCGCCAGGGCCAGTGCCATAGGCACGTTGTGTTTCCCGCTGGAGGGCTGATAGAGGAGAAGGGCTCTCTTCTCTCCATCCCCCACGATTTTTTCCTCCGGCTTGCGCCAGCTATCCCGTGCGCCGATCATGAGCTTAAAGAAAACCATGGCGGCCAGGCCCAGAACCAGCATGACCAGAAAAATACCTAAGAGGATGTAGACGGCGACCACTGAAATTCCTCCCCCGTTTTTGATTTTGTGGTGTGGACATTATAGCATGCCCGTCTTTATCAAATCATAGAAAACAGATTAAAATTTCCATAAATGTCCTTGCGCTTGTCCTCACAGGAGGGGGATGCGAAAAATACGCCCAGGGCGCTCATAGAGGTCGTTGTCGCTTTGGCCGGTGTAGCCGCCTACGTCCCGCCCCAGACGTCCGTATAGGGAAAATACTCTGGGGTGGCTCGACTTGACGTAGAGGGCTTGGTAGCCCTTGTCCCGATAGTGGGGAAGGATAACCTCCCGCAGCCAGCGCTCGCCGTTCCCCCGCGCCGGAGCCGAAATGTGGAAGTAATTGAAGACCAAGCTCTTATCCACCGCATCGGAGAGGGCCATACCCGCTGGAAAGAAGAGCGACCCTTCAAGTGCCCCACGGGTCACTAAGCCCAAGCCCACGTGCTCCTCTCTCCGCTTGAGGAAATGGAAATCCATCTCCATGCCTTTGCCCTGCCGCACCTGCTCCACCAGCCGGCAGCAGTGGTAGACCTCATCATAATCGTCCCACCCGGACTTTGCCTTGCAGAGCAGATTCTCAACGACCGGGACTAACAGCTCGCCCCGAAAGATATCAGACATCCAAAAAGAAACTTCTCCGTCTGTACGCAGCAGCGTATCCATATTTGATCACTCCCGTTCTTTCTCCCCAGTATAAGCCAGCCGCCCCGAAAAAGAAAGAGTGGGAGAATCCGCTCTCCCACTCCCTCAGCTCATTTCTTTTTCCGTCTGCCTCCGGCCTTCCGTTGGGAGAAAGCCCCAGGTGGCATATGGGGCGCACCTCCCACGAGGCCCGCCTCCTCGCCGTTGCCCGCCCGTGCGCCCCAGACGCGTTGGGGTTCCTCGTCCTGGTGCTCGGGCTCGTCGGCCATCAGGCTGTTGGTGAGATGCTGGACCTCCCGCAAAAGATGCTGCTGGGGATTGATCAGCGTGCCGTCCGCATTTACTTCGCTCATACGTCCACCTCCTTCTTCCTCGTTTAGTATGGCGCTGGCGGGACAAATTATAGCTAAACGCAAAATTTTTTCATCTCACATAGTATGAGCTATCACTGCACGGCAGGAGGTCTCTCCCTTGGGAAACCCTATTCTCACCTATCTCCGGGACCGGCTGGGCGTCCCAAAGCCAGACTACCTCTGGCTCCTCACCCTCCTCACGGTCCTCCCTTTAGACCGATTCTCTCTGTCCGACTGGAACGCCGCCCTGTCTACCCTGGCCGGGCGCAATCTCTCCTTTCCCACCTATAAGCATCTGATTTCTCATTTACAGCGGCTCTCACTCGGTGTAAAATAGAGCGCAAGGAAGACAGAAAAGGAGGTATTTTTCATGAAACTGACCTTTTTCGGCGCGGCCAAGGCGGTCACCGGCAGCTGCTACCAGGTGGAGTGCGGCGGCAGGCGGATTCTGGTGGACTGCGGACTCCAGCAGGGTCGGGATGAGCGGGATAACCGGGAGCTGGACTTCCATCCGGGCGACCTGGACGCCGTCGTCGTCACCCACGCGCACATTGACCACTCGGGCCGCCTGCCCCTGCTGGTCAAGCTCGGCTATGGAGGCCCCATCCACTGTACGCGCCTCACCGCCCAGCTCCTGTCCATCATGCTCCGGGACTCCGCCCACATCCAGGAGAGCGACGCCCAATACGAAAACCGAAAGGGCTCCCGCGCCGGGCGTGAAACGGTGGAGCCGCTGTACACCCTGGCCGACGCGGAGGCCACCCTCGCCCTCCTGGTCCCCCATGAGTACGGGCAGGAGGTGGAGATAACCGGCGGCGTGCGGGCTCGCTTTGTAGACGCGGGGCACCTGCTGGGCTCCGCCAGCGTCGAGCTCTGGCTCACCGAGGGGGCCGAGACCCGCAAAGTGGCCTTCTCCGGTGACATCGGCAACCTCAACCAGCCCATCATCCGGGACCCTCAGCACATCCACGACGCCGACTACGTACTCACCGAGAGCACCTATGGCGACCGCATCCACCAGGGAGATGGAAAGTACAAGGAGGAGCTGGCCGCCATCATCGACGAGACCCTGGGCGGCGGCGGCAACGTCATCATCCCCTCCTTCGCTGTGGGCCGCACCCAGGAGCTGCTCTACTTCATCCGGGAGATAAAGGAGGAAGGCCTTGTCAAACGCGCCCCCCATTTCACCGTGGTGGTGGACTCTCCTCTGGCCCGGGAGGCCACCCGCGTTTTCTCCGGCGACCTCCACGGTTACCTGGACGAAGATGCCCTGGAGCTGGTGAAGGACAGAGAGGCCCTCTTCACCTTCCCCGGGCTCTCCCTGGTGGAGGGGAGCGAGGAGTCCAAGGCCCTCAACACGGACCCCACCCCCAAGGTCATTATCTCGGCCTCCGGTATGTGCGACGCGGGCCGTGTCCGCCACCACCTGAAACACAACCTCTGGCGTCCGGAGAGCGCCGTGGTCTTCGTGGGGTACCAGGCCGAGGGCAGCCTGGGCCGCCGTCTTCTGGACGGGGCGGAGACGGTGCGCCTCTTTGGCGAGACCATCGCCGTTCGAGCCAGAATCGCCCAGTGCAAGGGTCTCTCCTCCCACGCCGACCGAAACGGCCTCCTGGCCTGGATCAATGCCTTCTCACCCGCTCCCCGGGAGGTCTTCGTCGTCCACGGTGAGGCCGAGGTGGCCATGGGTTACGCCGAAACGCTCCGTACCCGGGGGCTCTCGGCTCACGCCCCTGACCACCGCGAGGTGTACGACCTTCTCGCGGGCCGCGTCCTCACCCCGGGCGTTCCGCCCGTGCCCCGCCCCTCCTCTCCCCAGACTGGGGACTCTCCCGCCTTCCGCCGCCTGGAGGAGGTGGGCCAAAAGGTTCTGGAGGTAATCCGCCGCAACCGGGGCGGCGCCAACAAGGACCTGGCCAAGTTCGCCGACCAGCTCCGCGCCCTCATCGACAAGTGGGACCGATAAGATACAAAGAGCGCCGGTATCCTCCGATACCGGCGCTCACCCCACAGAAATAAATTTCTGCGGGGACCCCTTATTTCATCTCCTCGGGCGGAGTGAATCCGCCCGGTATCAAGGTTTTGGCCTGCGGCCAAAACGCTTGTGCGCGCCAAAGGCGCGGCGGCGAGAGCGGCAGGCAGGTTTTGCTTATATCATGCTTGTAAGCTTTTCACCAACTACCTGCGCCTTAATTAAATTCGTCGTGCCGCTCTCGCCGATGGGCACGCCCGCGGTGATGACCACGGTGTCGCCGGGGGCGACGGCCCCCTCCTTGGCGGCCACGTCCACCGCCAGAGAGAAAAGCCGGTCGGTGGAGTCCACAAAGCCGGAGAGGAAGGACACCACTCCCCAGGAGATGGAGAGCTGGCGGCGCACCTTCTCCCTTTGGCACAGGGCCACGATGGGGCAGGCGGGGCGGAACCGGGAGATGACCTTCGCCGTATAACCCGACTCGGTGGGGGCCAGAATCGCTTTGGCGTTCAGATCCATCGCCGCCATGCAGCAGGTGTGGGTGATGGCGTTGGAGATGGAGGAGCAGTCGATCATGGAGATTTTCTCACGGAACCGGTGCCAATAGTCAATGGCGCCCTCGGCGGCCACGATAGTGGCCACCATAGCGTTCACAGACTCAATGGGGTACTTGCCCGACGCGGTCTCGCCCGAGAGCATCACGCAGGAGGTGCCGTCAAACACGGCGTTGGCCACATCGGAGACCTCGGCGCGGGTGGGGCGGGGATTGCGGATCATGGAGTCCAGCATCTGGGTGGCCGTGATGACCGGGATGCCGCTCATAGTGGTGATGCGGATCATTTTTTTCTGGAGGATGGGCACCTCATGGGCGGGGATCTCCACCCCCAGGTCGCCGCGGGCCACCATAATACCGTCGGAGGCTGCCACAATCTCCTCCAGATTGTCCACTCCCTCCCGGTTCTCGATCTTGGAGATGACGCGGATATTATCTCCGCCGTACTCATGGAGGCAGGCCCGGATGTCCTCCACGTCGGCGGCCTTGCGTACGAAAGAGGCTGCGATGAAGTCGAAGTCGTTCTCACAGGCGAACCTCAGGTCCTCCCGGTCCTTTTCGGTAAGGGAGGGGAGGAGGATGTGTACGTCAGGGATATTGATGCTCTTGTTGTTGGAGAGGGGGCCGCCGTTCTCCACGGTGCAGATGATCTCCTGCCCATTGATGCTGTCCACCATCAGGTCAATGAGGCCGTCGTCCACCAGGATATGGTTCCCGGGAGCCACCTCGTTATGGAGGTTTTCATAGGTGACTGAGACCTTCTTGCCGTCCCCCTCGCACTCGGCGGTGGTGAGGATAAATTTATCCCCCTTACACAGCTCGACGCTCCCGGATTTAAAGGCCCTGATGCGGATCTCCGGACCTTTGGTGTCTAAAATGGCGGCCACGGGGCTGCCCAGCTCATCCCGGGCATGGCGCAGCTTCAGGAGCTGAGCCTTGTGACTCTCGTGGGTGCCATGAGAAAAGTTAAAGCGCGCGGCGTTCATGCCGGCTAGGATCAGCTTGCGGATCATCTCTTCGCTGTCCACAGCCGGACCGAGAGTGCAGATGATTTTTGTTCTTCTCATAAT
>DATMXU010000056.1:0-14199 GCA_035562355.1 Pseudoflavonifractor sp. | reverse complement strand
GTCGGTGGGGTTTGAGTACCGGGACCTGGAGCCGGGGGAGGAAACCGTCGAGGGCCTCGTCCGTCTCCTCCTGGCGGGGCCCAAATCGGCCAGTCTTGCCTCCCCGTTCCTCTCCGGCGTCGCCCTCCGCTCGGCAGAGCTGGGGGAGGACGGGCAGCTCCGCCTGGATCTGTCCGAGCAGTATAACGGCCTCCCCGGCGTCTATCTCACCGTCGCCAATTCCTGCCTTGTTCTCACCCTCTCTCAGGTAAAGGGGGTGGAGAGCCTCTATATCACTGTGGAGGGGAAGAGCCTGCCCTACCAGACGGTCCAGCCTCTCACGCTGGCAGACCTCCTCATCTCCGGCGGGGAGGAGGAGACCATCAGCCTCACCGCCCTGCTCTACTTTCCCCGCGCCGCCGGGGAGGGCCTGGGCCGGGAATACCGCACCGTGGTAAAGACCGAAAACGAGAGCCTGCCCACCGCCGTCCTCGCCGCCCTGCTGGCCGGCCCGACGGGAGAGGGGCTCGCCTCCGCCATCCCGGCGGGCACCGCCCTTCGCTCGGTGCGCATCGAGAACGACATCTGCCTCGTGGACCTCTCCCGGGCTTTCCTGGAGGGGGAGCCGGAGGACGAGACCCAGGCCCGCGCCACCGTCTACTCCATCGTCAACACCCTCTGCGCCCTGGACGCGGGGCGGGTCAGCGCCGTCCAGCTCCTGGTGGAGGGGGAGAGCGTCGAGAGCTACGGAGGCCTGCCCACCTTGTCCCCCCTGGAGCCCAATTACGGCCTGGCGAGCTGAGAGATACAAAGAGAGAAAAATCAGGAGAAAAAGGAGACCACTTTGCTATGAGCGACTATCAGATTGGCACCGACTGCCTCCACGCGGGCTACCGGCCCGAAAACGGCCAGCCCCGCAACATCCCCATCGTCCAGTCCACCACCTTCCGCTACGCCACGGGCGAGGCCATGGGAGCCCTCTTTGATCTGGAGGCCGCGGGCTATTTCTACACCCGCCTGCAAAACCCCACCAGCGACCATGTGGCCGCCAAGATCTGCGCCCTGGAGGGGGGCACGGCGGCCATGCTCACCTCCTCCGGCCAGGCCGCCAATTTCTACGCCATCTTCAATATCGCCTCCTGCGGCGATCATGTGGTCTCCTCCTCCGCCATCTACGGCGGCACCTATAACCTCTTCGCCGTCACCATGAAACGCATGGGCATCGACTTCACCTTTGTGGACCCCGCCTGTACCCCGGAGGAGCTCTCCGCCGCCTTCCGGCCCAACACCAAGGCCGTCTTCGGCGAGACCATCGCCAACCCCGCCCTCACTGTGCTGGATATCGAGAAGTTCGCCGCCGCAGCCCACGCCCACGGCGTGCCCCTCATTCTGGACAATACCTTCCCCACGCCGGTGAACTGCCGCCCCTTCGCCTTTGGGTGCGATCTTGTCACCCACTCCACCACCAAGTATATGGACGGCCACGCCAACGCCGTGGGCGGCGCCATCGTGGACGGCGGCAATTTCGATTGGAACAGGTACGCCGACAAATTCCCCGGTCTCACCACCCCGGACGAGAGCTACCATGGCGTGACCTACACCGAGCGGTTCGGCCTGGGCGGGGCCTTTATCACCAAGGCCACCGTCCAGCTCATGCGGGACCTGGGCTCTGCCCCAGCGCCCATGAACGCCTACCTTCTCAACGTGGGGCTGGAGACCTTGCCCCTCCGCATGGCAAAGCACTGTGCCAACGCCCAGACGGTGGCCGAATATCTGGAGCAGCACTCCAAAGTGGCCTGGGTCCGTTTCCCCGGCCTGCCCGGAGACGAAAACCACGCCCTGGCCGAGAAGTATATGCCGGGCGGCACCTGCGGCGTGGTCTCCTTCGGCGTGAAGGGGGGCCGGGACGCGGCCGGTAGGTTTATGGCGGGACTGGAGCTTGCCTCCATTGCCACCCATGTGGCCGACGCCAAGACCTGTGTGCTCCACCCCGCCAGCACAACCCACCGCCAGATGAACGATGACCAGCTCCTGGCCGCGGGCGTCGCCCCCGACCTGGTCCGTCTCTCGGTGGGCATTGAGGATGTGAGGGATATCCTGGCTGACCTGGAGCAGGCCCTGGCCGGGGTATAGTGCCGGACAAAGCGCCCACCGAGAGCTCGGCGCGTATGCGCCGTACAAGCGTTTTGCCGCAGGCAAAACCTTGGCGCTGGGGCAATTTATTTGCCCCGAGCATTTAAAGGGGGACCCATAAAATGTGCACATTTTATGGGAGGGGCATTGAGGATGTGAGGGATATCCTGGCTGACCTGGAGCAGGCCCTGGCCGGGGTATAGCGCCGGACAAAGCGCCCACCGAGAGCCCGGCGCGTATGCGCCGTACAAGCGTTTTGCCGCAGGCAAAACCTTGGCGCTGGGGCAATTTATTTGCCCCGAGCATTTAAAGGGGGACCCATAAAATGTGTGCATTTTATGGGAGTGGCATTGAGGATGTGCGTGATATCCTGGCCGACCTGGAGCAGGCTTTGGCCAGGGTATAGACCGTCCCCCGCCTGATTCACCGGAAAGGAGCCATTCTTATGTCCATCCTCCGCTGCCCCTGGGCCGCGGCCAACCCCGCCGAGCTCGCCTATCACGACGGGGAGTGGGGCCGCCCGCTCCACGACGACCGCGCCCTCTTCGAGATGCTGATCCTGGAGGGGATGCAGGCGGGCGTGAGCTGGAGCATGATCCTCAATAAGCGCCCCGCTTTCCGCGCAGCCTTTGACCAGTTCGACCCCCCGCTGGTGGCAGCCTATGGCCCGGAGAAGATCGAGGCGCTGATGGCAAACCCCGCCATCCTCCGCAACCGCGCCAAACTGAGCTGCGCGGTCACCAACGCCCAGGCGTTTTTGAAACTCCAGGCCGAGTTCGGCAGCTTTGACTCCTACCTCTGGTCGTGGGTAGACGGCAAGCCTATCGTCAACCGCCCCCAGTCCATGTCCGAGGTGCCGCCCTTCACGCCGCTCTCCCAGGCCCTCTCGGCCGACCTGAAAAAGCGGGGATTCAAGTTTGTCGGTCCCACCATCGTCTACTCCTTCCTGCAGGCGGTGGGCGTGGTCAACGACCACATGGCCTGGTGTGCCTATCACGATCTCCCGTAATATGTAAAAGCCCCCGCGGCAGCGCCGCGGGGGCCCAGACTGTCGATAAACCCTCAATCTGAAGGAATCGGAGGGAGGGATAGTGTGAAAGGGAACCGTCAGGGTTCCCTTTCACGTGTAGGAAAACCACTTTTTGAAACTTCTTACGGTATTTCAAAAAGTGTAGCAGCCTGTCAAAGAGGTCCCGTAGGACTTCTTTGACAGGCTAGGCCCCCGCGGCAGCGCCGCGGGGGCCTTTTTTATTCTGTTCCGCCTGACAGCTGCCAGAGCGGGAAGGGGGGCGAGGCCAGGGGCCGCATGGCGATGGACATGAGCAGGGCGGGGTTGTCGTCCGCGGCGATGCGGTTGGAGCTGAAAGCGCCGCAGTCCCGGCAGCGGTGGATGACCGCCCACTCCCCGTTCTTGCGCACCCATACGCCCACGGCGTCCATAATCCCGCCGCAGAGGGAGGCCCGGTCTCCCGGCTGGTGGTCCACGTGGACGCTGGCGAGGCACCTGGGGCAGTGGTTGCGGTGCTCGGTCCCCGCATCCTCGGGCACCACCAGACTCCCGCACACCCTGCAGGTAAAGCTCTCACGGCACGGCTCCTGCCGGTAGTCGGGGGCCTTTCTCTGCTGCCGTTGGGCCTTCGCAAGGTCCTTATGCCACTGCTGCTTTTTGCGCAGGTAGCCCGCCTTGTCGCCCGAGAACTGAGCCTCCTCCCGAAGGCGCAGGTAAGACTCCCACCGCGCCTGGGACAGCTCTCCCCGACGGATGGCGTCCTTGACGGCGCAGCCCGGCTCGGTCTGATGGCGGCAGTCGCTGAATTTGCAGCGGCCCAGATGCGCCTCCACGTCGGCAAAGCTCTGGCCCAGCCCCTCGCTCACGTCCCACATGCCCAGCTCCCGCATGCCCGGCGTGTCGATGACCAGTGCGCCGCTCCTGAGCAGAATCAGCTGCCGGTGGGTGGTGGTGTGCCTGCCCCGGTCATCCTTCCCCCGGACAGCTGCGGTTGACATAACTTCCTCTCCCGCCAGAGCGTTCACCAGACTGGACTTCCCCGCGCCGGAGGAGCCCAAGAGCACGACGGTCTTCCCCGGTGACAGGAGACGCTCCAGGTCCGCCATGCCGTACCCCGTCAGGGCGCTGACGGCGAAGACCGCGGCGCGCACCGCCAGCTGCCGGGCCGCCCGGAGCTGGGGTGTGCAGTCCTCTACCGTGTCCGCCTTCGTCAGAATCACGGCTGGGATCGCCCCGGACTGCCACGCCAGGGTCAGGTATCGCTCCAGCCGCCGGGGGTTGAAGTCGTGCCCCAGCGCCTGCACGAGGAAGACGTGGTCGAAGTTGGCGGCCACCGCCTGCTCCCCGTGGCCGGAGGAGGAGGGGTCCAGGCGGGAGAAATAGGTTTTGCGGGGCAGGGTCCTCAAAATGCGGCTCTCGCCCCCGGCCTGCCAGTCCAGCAGGACAAAATCCCCCACCGTGGGGGTTTCGCCGTTCCCGGCGTAATAGTCCCCCGCCTTCAGGCGGGCGAGGCCGCGCCCGGCGTCGCAGACAATCTCAAAGCGGTCCCGATAGACCGCGGCTACCCGCCCCGGCAGCCCCGCGGCGGTCTCATTCTCGCTGAATAAAGCGCTGTCGAACCCATAGTCTTCTATCTTCAAGTGGTAGTTCCTCCAAAAAGTTAAGAATCATGTTATGCGAAAAATATACAGTCATAGTTCATTTCTCCTTTCAAATCGTGGCTCTCTCTGAAAAGGGTACAAAAATCCCGCGGAAACAGCACCTAAAGCGGTCTGCCTCCGCGGGAACCTCCGCCGTGCCGCGCCCAAAAATGGGCGCAAAAAAGGACACGCCGGACGTGTCCTGCAATACACCCATTTTGGGTGCGACAGTATTCACGACAGGTGACTGGAACGGCATGGCAGAATCATCCCCATCCCGCTCCGCGGTATTCAGTTTTTCAGGCGAGAGCCACCTCAAAAATCGCCGACGTCACAATTCACCAGCTCCTTCTTCGTCCCGTTCCCCGGGACATACTGCAATCATGTTACACGATGGGGAGCAAAAATGCAAGAAAAATTTTTGCCCGGTCCCCCGCTACCCGCGTTGCGGGCCCCGCAGGGCGGGGGCCTGCCCCCGCCGACGTTTTCCTCGACGGCGGGACGGGGGTCACCCCGCCCCTACCGTTCCAGCCGCTCCCTCACGGCCCGGTTCACCGCATGGGGGTCTGCCTTCCCGCCCAAGCTCCGCATGACCTGGCCCACCAGAAAGCCCAGGGCCTTTTCCTTCCCGGCCCGGTAGTCGGCCACGCTCTTAGGGTTTGCGGCAAGGGCCTCTTCCGCTGCCCGGCCGATCAGGTCCGTATCTCCGATCTGCTCCAGAGCGTGGGCGCGCACGTACTCGTCCACGTCCGCGCTGCTGTCGAACACCGCGTCAAAGACGACGGCGGCGGTGTTCCGGTTGAGGCCGCCCGTCTCCACCAGCCCGATGAGCCGGGCCAGCGTGCGGGGGGAGAGGGGCAGCGCCGCCGCCTCCAGTCCCCGGGCCGAGAGGGCGCGCAGCACCTCGCCCAAAACCCAGTTGGCGCACTGCTTGGGGGGGGCGCCCAGGGCCACGGTCTCCTCAAAAAAGTCGGCCAGCGCTTTTTGGGAGGTGAGCATCTCCGCGTCGTACTCCCCCAGCCCGTAGGCAGTTTGGTAGCGTGCCCGGCGCTGGCCCGGCAGCTCCGGCTGCCTGGCGGCCAGGGCCGCGATATACGCCTCGGAGAGCGCGGCGGGCGGCAAATCGGGCTCCGGGAGGTAGCGGTAGTCCAGCGCGTCCTCCTTGCTCCGGGCGGCGCAGCTCCTGCCCTCGTCCTCGCTCCAGCGGCGGGTCTCCCGGGTCACCGCCCCGCCGTGCTCCAGGACGGCGGCCTGCCGGGCGCTCTCGTGCTTGATGGCCTGGGCGATGGCCTTGAGGGAGGCCAGGTTCTTCAGCTCCGTGCGCGTCCCCAGCGCTCTGCTCCCGGCGGGCCGGAGCGAGAGGTTCACGTCGCACCGCAGGGACCCCTCCTGCATCTTGCAGTCGGATACCCCCAGGTATTGGAGGGTGGCCCGCAGGGCCTCCAGGTAGGCGACCACCTCCTCCGCGGAGGAGAAGTCGGGGGCGGTGACGATCTCGATGAGGGGCACGCCGCAGCGGTTGTAGTCGCAGCGGACGGCCCCGTCGTCGCCGCGTTTCAGCTTTCCCGCGTCCTCCTCCAGGTGCAGCTCGGCGATGTGTACCGCCCTGCCCCCCGGCAGGGTCACCGCCCCGTCCCGGCCGATGGGGGTGCGCAGCTGGGTGATCTGATAGCCCTTGGGCAGGTCGGGGTAGAAGTAGTGCTTGCGGTCGAAGGTGAACCGCCGGGCGACGGTACAGCCCAGAGCCAGCGCGGCTTTGACGGCGTACTCCACCGCCTGGGCGTTGAGCACGGGCAGCGCCCCTGGCAGCCCGGTGCACACGCCGCAGCACTGGGTGTTGGGCGGAGCGCCGAAGGCGGCGGGGCAGCGGCAGAAGAGCTTTTGGGCGGTGGAGAGCTCCACATGGGTCTCCAGCCCGATCACGGTCTCCCAGGTCATGGCCTGTCCCCCTCTGTCGGTATTCTTTGGTGCCAGTCGGTCTCCAGCTGGTAGCCGTGGGCCGCGCCCAGCACCAGCGCGTCCCCCAGGGCGGGGCCCATGAGCTGTACCCCGATGGGCAGGCCGCGCGCATCGAACCCGCAGGGCATGCTCAGAGCAGGCAGCCCGGCCAGGTTGGCCGGGATGGTGTACAGGTCGGTAGAGCGGCGCTCCTCCGGAGATAGCCCCAGCAGGGGGGCGGTGGCAGGGGCCGTGGGGGTGAGGAGGAGATCGTACCGCTCAAAGATGGCGGCAAAGGCCCGGCGTATCAGCGCTCTGGCCCTCTGGGCGGCGAGGTAGTAGTCCTCGTAGCCCTCAGCGGAGAGGACGAAGGCGCCCAGCAAAATGCGCGCCTTGACCTCCCGCCCCAGCTCCGCCCGGTCGCCGTACCGGGGGCCGTGGAACCGGGCCAGGTTGGAGCTGGCCTCGGCCCCGGAGAAGACATAATAGGCGGCCATGGCGTACCTGAGCTCCGGGATGGAGCAGGTCTCCACCGTGGCCCCCCTGGCCCTCAGAACCTGGGCGGCCTCCAGCACGGCGGCGGCCACGTCGCGCTCCACCTCGGGGCCAAAGCACTCGGCCGGGAGGCCAATCTTCCTGCCCCGCAGGTCGCCGTCAGGCGGCCCCACGGGGGGCAGGTCCAGGCTGGTGGCGTCCCTGGGGTCTTTCCCGCCCATCAGGTCCAGCACGGCGGCACAGTCGGCGGCGGTGGGGGCGATGGGACCGATCTGGTCCAGGGAGGAGGCGTGGGCGATAAGACCGTACCGGCTCACCCTGCCATAGCTGGGTTTCAGGCCCGTGACGCCGCAGTAGGCGGCGGGTTGGCGGACGCTGCCGCCGGTGTCGGTACCCAAGGCGTACCAGACCTGACGCGCCGCCACCGCAGCCGCCGAGCCACCGGAGGACCCGCCGGGGGAGCGGCTGGGGTCCCAGGGGTTGCGCGTGGGACCGAAGTGGGAGGTCTCGGAGGTGCCGCCCATGGCGAACTCGTCCATGTTCAGCTTGCCCAGAGAGACCGCCCCGACGGCGGTGAGGCGCTCTACCACCGTAGCGTCGTAAGAGGGCACATAGTCGCGCAGCAGCTTGGAGCCACAGGTGGTGGGGAGGTCCTTGGTGCAGAGGTTGTCCTTATAGGCCATGGGGACCCCGGCCAAAGGAGAGGAGCCCTCAGCTGTGGATTCCGGAAAGGGTACCCCCGTAATAAAGGCGTTCAGGGTATCGGCTGCGGCTGCTTTCTGAACATCGGCAGGGGAAAGCGCGCGCTTAGTCAACAGTTGGCCCAGCTCCAGGGCGGAAAGCCGGCGCAGCTCCATCATCTGCCCTCCCGCTCCGCGGCCCAGACTGACTCTTCCAGCAGTACGTCCAGCCGGGCGGCGAACTGCTCCAGCTCCAGGGCGAAGGTCTCCTGTTCTTCGGCGGAGAGGGAAAGGCAGGCGAGGGCGGAAAGGCGGTCTATCTGCTCGGGTGTGAACTCCATTTCGTCGTACCTCCTACGGGGGTTTTGTCCATCATACCATGAAAATCCGGTTTCGGCGAGAGGGATTCCAGGGGCTTGTCCAGGAAAATGTTTTGCAGGAGCGGGGACGGCGTGCTATAATAAGTCGAAACATGGGAGAGGATGTGGCGCGCTTTGAAAAACTGGGACGAGCTGCGGGCCGAGTGCCTGAACTGTCGGAAATGCGACCTGGCCGAGACGAGGACCAACGTGGTCTTCGGAGACGGAAATCCGAGAGCGGAGGTCATGTTCGTCGGCGAAGGGCCGGGGGAGAACGAGGACCTGCAGGGGCTCCCTTTTGTGGGCCGGGCGGGCAAGCTGCTGGACGACATGCTGGAGATCATCGACATGGACCGCACGAAACTGTACATCACCAACATGGTGAAGTGCCGCCCGCCCCAGAACCGGGACCCCCTGGCCGTCGAGCAGGAGGCCTGCATCGGATACCTGCGCAACCAGACGGCCATCATCCGGCCCAAGATCATCGTGTGCCTGGGCCGCATCGCCGCCATGAAGCTCATCCGGGAGGATTTTAAGATCACCAGGGAGCACGGCCAGTGGACCGAGAAGGCGGGGGTCTGGATGACGGCCTTCTACCACCCCGCCGCCCTCCTGCGGGACCCCCGGAAGAAACCGGAGGCCTTCGCCGACCTGAAGAGCCTCCAGGCCAAGATCCACGAGGTCTGCGAGCGGACGTACTGAATCAAAAGGGCGCGCCCCGGGATTTTCCCGGAGCGCGCCCTTTTTGTGCATATACCCGATAGGCCCGGAGCGCCCGATGTGCCGCAGCCGAAACGAAGTCGGGGGAATGAATTTGTATCGTGATATTGACTTATCGCAGCAGCAGCCAGACGCCCAGGCCCGCTATCGCAAGGCCGAATACGCAAAACCATATCACCGTGCCGGTGCTGCCCAGCCTGCGGAGGAATGCCTGTATCTTTTTCATCTGCCAAATCTGATCCGGCTTTTTGATGGCGACAAATATCGCGAATACGCCATATGCGATGCACAAAACGCCCAGTAATGCCAACCAGTCCATGATCGACCATCCTTTCCCGTTCAATATGATAGTGTGTCAGGTCAGTTCTTTACGGATTTTCGGATAGAGCAGCAGGTACAGCACAAGGGTGATGGCAATGACGACGGCGGCGTCAAAGCCCAGCCGCGGCCAGCCGACGGTTTGCGTCAGCACTCCCTTCATGGCGTCGTAGGCCCAGTAGAAGGGGCTCCACCAGACCAGGAACTGCCACCGGTCTCCGGCCAGCTCGTATACAAGGATGGGGGCCAGGGCCGGGATCATGAGCAGCTTCATGCTGCCCGCCGCCGAGATAAAGTCTTCGCTGGTGAGCCCGATGAGAAAACCCACCGCAAAGGAGAGGAAGGAGGCGCACAGCACCACGAGCAGTGCCTGAACGAGATTCACCCCAGCAAAGCCCGCCGCCAGCACGCAGAGCAGCCCGCACACCATGCTGTTCAAAGCGCCCATCAGGCTTTTGCCCACCACAAAGCTGCCGATGGAAACGGGCGCCACCCGGATGGCCTTTAAGGTCTTGTCGGCCTTTTCGTCCACAATATTGATGGAGATCAGCATGCCCGACAGGATGGTGACCAGCACCAGTAGGGAGGTGGTAAGGGTGATTTTCAGCGGAGGGGCGGTGCGCCCAAAGCTGTGGAAGATCGGCGGGGTGCCCGTAACGCCCTCCTGCCAGTAGGCCAGCAGTGTCTTGGACGCCGTAATGAGGTACTCCGGCTCGTTGCCCTGGGCTGCGATGGCGTAGCCGTCGTCCTGGGACAGAAGACCCATCACGTCGTCCCGGGCCAGCACCCGCTCCTTCAGGGCCGCCTCCGAGGATACCGCCTCCACCGCCACGAACTGTTCGATGTAGGCCGCCTGCTGCGGGTTTTCGCCCTCGACCACGACCAAAGTGAGGGGGGTATCGGAAAGACCGGGCGAGACGAAACGCACCAGCAGGGCCAGCAGAATGGGAGCCGCCATGATCCAAAAGGTGATGAACTCGCGCAGGCTCACCTTCAAATCGCGCAGGAAAATCGTCAGTGTTTTCATCCCGTCAGCCTCCCATCCCGGCGGCTTTGTAGCGCCGCACACATAGGGGCAGCAAGGCCAGTCCCGCCGCCAGGAACACGGCGCTGCACAGCAGCACGTAGCCCGCATCGGTGTTCAAAAGCGCCGCTTTCACGCTCTGCACTACCCAGGTGCTGGGCAGCAGCTGCATCCACCAGGCGGAGAGTCCCGGGATCACGGTAAGCATGGTGGGGATGAGAAAGACCATCAGCACGGAGGCAATGCCCACAAAGGCCTTGTTCATGTCACTGTAAAAGCTGGCCAGCAGGGTCCCCAGCGCCACCACAAAGAACCCGCCGCACAGGACGATGGCCGCCAGGAGCAGATAGTTGGCCTGCGCGCCCATCACCGGCGCGGTGATGACCATGCAGCCGGCGAGGGAGGTGATGAGCACCGTCAGCATCTTGGCCAAAAGGTAGCCGATGATGGAGGTGGGCACCACCCGCAGGGCCTTGATGGTCTTGCTCTTTTTATCCTCCACGATGTGGGCCGCTGTGACAAAGACGCCCATAAATACGCTGTTGACGGTGAGGGCGATGGGCAGGATGTTCTGCCGGTCGCTAAGGATGGACCCGCCGTCCCCCAAGGTGATGACAGGCTGGTTTTCGGCGTGCTTTGTCACCTGTGCCAGGTTTGTGGCGGTCAGCAGCGTCATGGCGTTTTGAAAACGCTGGGTCTCATAGCCCTGCAGGTAGATTTCCAGCTTCATCTGCCCGCTCTCCTTGGAGAGGGAGATGACACTGCCAATGTCCCCGGTGTCCTCGCAGGCGGCGATCAGGCTCTCGCGGCTGGGCATTTGATAGCTGAGTTTTTCATCTGATTCATAGAGCATCGCGTCTATCTTTTGCCCGCGGATGTTCAGCGTCTCGGTGCGCATACTGGTGATGCCCTCCGAGGTGTCCAGCAGCTTCTGCTGCACAAACTCCGTTTCTTCCCCGCTCATGTCCAGGTAGAAGTACTCCACGCTCTGGCCATCGAAATGCTCCGGTACCACAAACAGCAGGATGGTCAAAAGCAGTACCGTCATGATAAGCTCGGCGTAAAAATACAGGCTGCGGGATAGCAGGGTGAATTCCCGGCTAAGGCTGGCTGTTAGCTTCATCGCCCGTCAACCCCTTCCCAGTCACCTGGATGAAAATTTGCTCCAGGGTCGCCTCCTCGGTGTGCATGGTGCGGATGGTGTGATTTTGGACGATCTCGGCCAGTTGGCGCCGACTCTCAGCGTCCTGGGTGGAGAACATCTTTTTTTGCACCTGGCCGCCGTCGATATACTCCACATCGACGAGCTGCTTGCCGTAGCGCAGTTTCAGCTCCTTGGGCGAATCGATCAGCTTGATCTCCCCGTCCACAATGAAGGCCACGCGGTCACACAGGTCGTCGGCGATGTACATGTTGTGGGTGGTGAGGAACACCGTAACCCCCTCTTTGTTGCAGGTGCGGATGATGTCCTTGATGGTATCGGCAATGGAGGGGTCAAGGCCGCTGGTGGGTTCGTCCAAAAACCAGAGCTTGGGGCTGTTGAGCATACTGCGGGCAAAGTTGATGCGCTGGCGCATCCCCTTGGAAAACTCGCCGCACTTCTTTTTGCCCACGCCGGAAAGGCCCACCATGTCTATGAGCTCCTGCGGGTCGCGGGTGGGTACGTCGAATAGCTTTGCGTAAAATCGCAGATTTTCCTCGGCGGTCATCTTGCCATAGAGGTTGGGCTGCTCGAAACAGACGCCGATGTCGTTATACATGCTCAGGTGCGGCTTTGCCATGTCGTACCCGGCCACCTGTACTCTGCCCTTTTGCAGCGGCAAAAGGCCGGTGATGAGGTTTTGCGTGGTGGACTTGCCCGCCCCCGAGGGTCCAAGAAACCCGAATATCTCGCCCTCGCCGATGGAGAAACTGACGTCTTTGATGGAATAGTCCCCGTCATTCGAGTAGGAATGGTACAGATTTTCTACGGTGATCATGTTTACGCCTCCTCATTTGGCGTGCTTTTGCAGCGCACGCTCTACAAACTTCACTAGCTGGGCAAGAATACGGTCCCGGCTTTCCTTGTCCGACGACTGCGAGATGGCCATCACGGTGGTTTGGCTGATGAGTACCGCAACCATGCCGGCGGCCAGCGGCAGGTCGACGTCGTCGTGCAGCTCGCCCCGTTTTTGCGCGGCCGTCAGCAAATCCATGTAGATGTTTGTGCCCCTCACCTGGTATTTTTCTAAAAACCCGGCCATCAGTTCGCCGTTGGCGGGAGAGGCGAAGTCCTGGCCGATTTTGTAGAACTTGGGGTCGGAGTCGGCAAATTCGATGCCGATGCGAAAAATCTCCTCCAGGTTCCGGGAGAAACTGTTCTCGGCCATGGCCTCGAATGCCGGGGCCAGCATGTCCAGCTTGCGCCGCCCCATGGTGTCGACCAGGTAGTAGTACAGGTCCTTTTTATCCTCGAAATACTGGTAGAAACTGCCCTTGGCAATGCCGCTGATCTCCACGATGCGGTTCATATTGCTTTTGCCGTAGCCATAGGTCGAAAATTCATCCAGCGCCGCGCCGATGATGGTTTGACGTTTTTCTTCAGGCAGGTTGAAAAAGGTATTCTTGGGCATAGAAATCACCACCGTGCTTTAAATATGACTTATAGGTCATATGACCTTACGGTCATAATAGCGCAGCGCGCCGTCCTTGTCAACTGTTTATTGAGACGATAGCAAAAGAATATGCGAAACCGTTATATGGGCGGTTTCAATTTTACTTGACATTATATAAATAGTAACGTTATAATATATGTAACGAATGGAGGTCATCACATGGAACATAGGGTCATTCATCTGAGCACGCGGGAGGAGCTGAATATCTACATGAGCCCCGTGCGTCAGGAGCTGCTGCGCGCCCTGCGGCTAAACGGCGGGCCCATGACGCCGAAGGGCCTGGCGGATCGGCTGGGTATCTCCCCCTCCTCGGTTCAGCACCATCTGAAAAAGCTCCTGTCTCTGGGCGTGGTGGAGGTGGACCATCAGGAGGTCATCAACGGCATCACAGCCACCTATTACCGCGAGAGCTTCGCCACCGTCCGCATCGGATTGGAGCGCGGGGAGGAGGTGCGGGAGGAGTGGGAGGTCATGGTGACCGACATGGTAAACCGCACGTTCCAGGGCTTTTTGAAACTGGTCCGCTCCGCGCCGAAGGGCCTGCCCGCCGAAGAGCTGGGAAAGCACGGCATGATCATAAACGGAGTGGTGCGCCTGTCGCCCAGGGAGCGGGAGGAGCTGATGGAGCTGGTGAACGAGTTCCTACTCACCCACGACGCCCCCTCCCCCGAGCGGACGGAGTGCTGGGACTGCGTGGTGCTGGCTTACCAACCGGGGGAGGAATTATGAGGACCTCCCGCCGGGCCATCCTGTTTTTCAACTGGTTCTCTGCCGGCCTTTTCACACCTGTGCTGGGCTTGCTGCTGCTGGAGCGGGGCTGCACCCTTGAGACGTTACCCCTCGTAGCCGCGATTCACGCTGCCGTCGCCATTGCGGCCGAGATGCCCAGCGGCGTCTTTGCAGACTTGTGCGGACGGAAACGGACGTTTTTAATCTCCTGCGTGCTCTATGGCACGTCCATGGTCTGGATTTTATGTTCCCGTAGTTTCTGGGCGCTCCTCGCCGGATTTGCCATCCACGGCCTGGGCAGGGCCTTCGCCTCGGGCAGTCTGGATGCCCTCTTTGTGGAGGAGTGCCTGCGGGAAAAGGGGGAGTCCTCCCTGGCCACGGTGACAGGCCAGCTCTCCCTGTGGCAGACCCTGGGCCTGACGGCGGGGGCGGTGGTGGGCGGCGCCCTTCCCAACTGGCATGGATATGCCCTCCATATCCTGCTGCGCCTAGTCCTGCTGGCCTTCACGGCGGTTCTGTGC
>DATMXU010000055.1:0-9639 GCA_035562355.1 Pseudoflavonifractor sp. | reverse complement strand
CCAGATGGTCTTTGAGGAGGGGCGACGACATCTCTCCATGTACGAGACCCCTTACGGGTCTCTCTCCATCGGGGTAAACACCCGCAAGATGCGCTCCTCCCTGGGTGACAGCGGCGGAGACATCCTGATCGACTATGCCCTAGAGATCGATCATTCAGTTGCGGGCTTGAATTTCTTTAAAATCAACGTGCGAGAGAAAAAGGGTACGATTCCGCAATAAGTTCAGCGCGATCGATCTCCAGGGCCGCACCGGCGCGTCACAAGTTTTCTGCCGGAGGCAAAACCTTGATACTCTGTTCTCCCGACCGATACCAAAAGTGAAAAGGTGATCATCCATGTCCAATCTGATACAAGCGGCTAAGGCGCAGGTGGGCGCCCTTACCCAGGCCGCCTATGAAAAGGCGTCCGCCACAGGGCTCCTGCCCGGGGGCGCGGAGGCCAATGCCACCGTGGAGATCCCCAAGGACGTGAGCCATGGGGACTATGCCTCCTCCTTCGCCATGTCGGGAGCCAAGGCCCTGCGCCAGCCCCCCCGGGCCATCGCCCAGATCATCCTGGACCATCTGGACCTGAGCGGCTCCTACTTTGACAAGGCGGAGATCGCCGGGCCGGGTTTCCTCAACTTCACGCTTGGGGCCAAGTGGTTCGGCCAGGTGCTCTCCGACATCGAGCGCGAGGGCCAGACCTACGGCGGCAGCGACGAGGGGCAGGCTGAAAGGGTCATGGTGGAGTTCGTCTCGGCCAACCCCACCGGGCCCATGCATATGGGCAACGCCCGGGGCGGCGTGCTGGGCGACAGCCTGGCCAACGTCCTGGCACGGGTGGGCTACTCCACCTGGAAGGAGTTCTACGTCAACGACGCGGGCAACCAGATCCATAAGTTTGCCCTGTCCATCAATGCCCGGTATCTGCAGCTCCTCCTGGGGGAGGAGAACTTTGCGTTCCCCGAGGACGGCTACCACGGCGACGACATCCGGGAGCTGGCGGCGGGTTTCTATGAGGCCTATGGCGACAGCTACAGGGACAAGAGCGAGGAGGAGCGCCTGGATGCCATGGCGAAGTTCGGTCTGGACCGGAATCTTCCCAAGATGCGCGACGACCTGGGCCGGTACAAAATCGAGTACGACGAGTGGTTCTATGAGTCTGCCCTACACGATAGCGGCGCCGTGGCCGAGACGGTAGACGCCCTCACCGCCAAGGGCTGGACCTATGAGAAGGACGACGCCCTGTGGCTGGACACCACCCGGCTCCTCAAGGAGAAGTTCCTGCGTGAGGGGAAAAGCCAAGAGCAGGTGGACAAGCTGGACCTGAAGGACGACGTGCTGCGCCGTGGCAACGGATTCTATACCTATTTCGCAGCCGACATCGCCTACCACCGCAATAAGCTGGAGACCCGGGGGTTTCATAAGGCCATCAACATCTGGGGCGCCGATCACCACGGGCATGTGGCCCGGCTCCAGGCCGCCCTGGACGGGCTGGGACTGGACGGCTCCCATCGGCTGGTGGTGGTGCTGATGCAGCTGGTGAACCTCCTGCAGGACGGTAAGCCGGTGCGCATGTCCAAGCGGTCGGGCAAGGCCATCACCCTCCACGACCTGCTGGATGAGATCAACGTGGACGCCGCCCGCTACTTCTTCAACTCCCGCTCCTCCACCACCGCGCTGGACTTCGACCTGGATCTGGCTGTCCGGCAGGACAGCGAGAACCCGGTCTATTACGTCCAGTACGCCCACGCCCGCATCTGCTCTCTTGTCGCCAAGCTGGCGGAGGAGGGTATCGCGGTGCCTGCCGCCGCGGAGGTGGACGCGGCTCTGCTCACCGCGCCGGAGGAGCTGGCCCTTGTCAAAAACCTCGCCCGGCTCCCGGAGGAGCTGCGCCTGGCCGCGCGGGACTATGACCCCAGCCACGTGAACCGCTACCTCGTCGACCTGGCGGGGGACTTTCACCGGTTTTATAACGCCTGCCGTATCCGGGAGGAGGCGCCGGCCCTGCGCTCCGCCAGGCTCAAGCTGGCCGACACGGTACGCAGCGTCATTGCCAACTGCCTGGAGCTCCTGGGTGTATCCGCGCCCGAAAAAATGTAAAAAATCTGATGCAAGACGGAGTGCACCAGCCTGTCGGAAATTTATTTCCGACAGGCTGGTGCACTTTTCATCTCTTTGAGATGAAAAGCGGTTTTCCTGCACGCGAAAGGGAACCCTGACGGTTCCCTTTCACACTATCCCTCCCTCCGAAACACCCAGATAGAGCGTTTATGGATAGCTTGATGCGGAATGGCCCCACTCCGTCTTGCATTTTTATGTGAGACAGAGTATACTGTATCCAGATTAAACCAGCGGTAATTGGGAGGAACAAATTGATGGACATTCCCTTACCCCAGCCCCTCCTGTTGGATGGGGCGACCGGGACGGAATTGCAAAAACGCGGCATGCCCTTGGGCGTGTGTACCGAGCAGTGGGCCCTGGAGCACCCGGAGGCCCTGCTGGAGCTCCAGCGCGCCTACGTGGACGCGGGCGCCGGCGTGCTGACCGCCCCCACCTTCGGGGCCAGCCCCGCCGCGCTGGAGCGCTTTGGGCTGGCGGGCGAGACCGCTGAGTACAACGCCCGGCTGGTTGCCCTCAGCCGGGAGGCGGCGGGAGGGAAAGCCCTGGTGGCCGGAGACCTGGCCCCTTGCGGCATAGCCCTTGCCCCGGCGGGGGAGTTCTCCTTCGAGGAGATCGTGGACAACTATAAGGCCCAGGTCAGGGCCATCCAAGAGGCTGGGGTGGACCTCTACATCGTGGAGACCATGATCACGCTGGCCGAGGCCCGGGCCGCCGTGCTGGCAATTCGGGAGACCGACAGGGCAAAGCCCATCCTTGTCAGCTTTTACTGCGACGAGGAGGGCCGCACCCCAGACGGTACGGACGTACTGGCCGCCCTCATCGTCATGCAGGGCATGGGGGTGGACGGTTTCGGCCTCAACTGCGCACCCCCGGACCACATCGCCGGCCAGCTGGAGCGACTGGCCCAGTATGCCTGCGTGCCTCTCCTCGCCATGCCCTGCTCCCTGGAGAGCACGCCGGAATCGTTCGCGGCTCTGGCCGGAGACTACGCCGCACGGGGCGTGCGGTTCTTTGGCGGCTGCTGCGGTACCGGCCCGGAGAAGATCGCGGCGCTCAGCCGCGCGGTGGACGGCCTGCACCTGCCGCCCTTTGTCCCCATGGAGCAGGACCCCGATGTGATCCCCTGCGCCAGCGGGCAGGAGGCCCGTTTCATCACCCCCGACGTGGACGTGGGGGAGACCCTGTCGTGCACCCCCGACCTGCTGGAGGACATCCTGCGGGCGGAGGATTTGCCCCAGGGCGCGGTGAAGATCGCCATTCTGGACGAGGACGACCTGGACCTCTTCACCGCGTACCAGTATGCGGTGCGCAACGCGCTGTGCCTCTGGTCCGACGTGCCGGAGCTGCTGGAAAAGGCCCTACGGCTCTATCAGGGCCGGGCCTTCTGGGATCATACCGCCGACCTGGAGGATGAATTCCTGGAGGCCATGCGGAAGAAATACGGGTTGGTCCTGCTCTGACCGCAAAAACAAATATGCCGTCCCGGCGTCAATACGCCGGGGCGGTTTTTTGTGCGGCGCGCCCCGCGCGGAGTCCCTTTTTACCCCTTTCCGCAGAAAAATGGGCAACCTCTCCAAAAAAGCCACCGTTTTTTTGGTGGGAAAAAAACAGTAAATCCGCGGCAACCCATTGACGTATTGCTCAACATACGGTATTATATATTCAATGCCCCAGAGAAATGGCACAAGATATTGTATATGTCTTTTATAGATTTAGCCCCCGTAAGGGGGCCTTTTTCAGCAGATAGGACGGAAGGGAGCAACAAATGATGACAATTCAGAGTATTCAAAAGAGGGACGGGCGGCTGGTGCCCTTTGACGTGGACAAGATCGCCGAGGCCATTACCAAGGCGTTTGACGCCACCTATAAGCCCGGCCATGAGGCCACCGCCAAAAAGCTGGCGGACGAGGTCATGTCTATCCTGGAGGTGGAGGGCAGCCCCACGCCCGATGTAGAGCACGTGCAGGACCTCGTCGAGCGGGTGCTCATGGACGACGGATACATCCAGACCGCCAAGGCCTATATCCTCTACCGCTCTGAGCGCAACCGCAGTCGGGAGATGAACACCCGCCTGATGAAGATCTACGAGGACATCACCTTCTCGGCCGCCAAGGACTCGGACATCAAGCGGGAGAACGCCAACATCGACGGGGACACCGCCATGGGCTCCATGCTCAAGTTCGGCTCGGAGGGGGCCAAGCAGTTCTACGATATGTTTGTCCTCAACCCCGACCACGCCAAGGCCCACCGGGAGGGGGACATCCACATCCACGACCTGGACTTCCTCACCCTCACCACCACCTGCTGCCAGATCGACATTAAAAAGCTCTTTGTCGGCGGTTTCTCCACCGGCCACGGCACATTGCGCGAGCCCAACGACATCGCCTCCTATGCCGCCCTGTGCTGCATCGCCATCCAGTCGAACCAGAACGACCAGCACGGCGGCCAGAGCGTGGTCAACTTCGACTACGGCATGGCCGACGGCGTGGGCAAGACCTTTGTCAAGCTCTACCGCCAGAATCTGGCCCGGGCCTTCATGCTCCTGGCCGGGGACGAGGACCCGGAGAGCGAGCTGAAGGCCGTCATCGCCGCAATCGGGAAGGAGACCGGCCTTAGGCCCACCCTGAAGGGCTGCGAAGACTACTTTGCCGAGGAGCTGCCCCGCCTCACCGACAAATACGGCACTGAGGAGGAGGTCAAAAAGGCTCAGGCGTTCGCCCACTATCGTGCCTGCAAGGAGACCGACCGGGCCACCTATCAGGCCATGGAGGCCCTTATCCACAACCTGAACACCATGCACTCCCGCGCCGGAGCCCAGACCCCCTTCTCCTCGGTCAACTATGGACTGGACACCTCCCCCGAGGGCCGCATGGTGGTGAAGAACCTCCTCCTGGCCACCGAGGCCGGCCTGGGCGGCGGGGAGACCCCCATCTTCCCCATCCAGATCTTCCGGGTGAAGGAGGGCGTGAACTACAACCCCGGCGAGCCCAACTACGACCTGTTCCAGCTCTCCATCCGCTGCAGCGCCAAGCGGCTCTTCCCCAACTTCTCCTTCGTGGATGCGCCCTTCAACCTCCAGTACTATAAGCCTGGCCACCCGGAGACCGAGATCGCCTACATGGGCTGCCGCACCCGGGTCATCGCCAACACCTACGATCCCACCCGGGAGGTCTGCAACGGTCGGGGCAACCTCTCCTTTACCACCATCAACCTGCCCCGCCTGGCCATCAAGGCCAAGGGGGATCTGGGGCTGTTTTTTGAGGGGCTGGACCGGATGCTGGACCTGTGCGTCAACCAGCTTCTCGAGCGGTTTGAAATCCAGTGCCGCAAGCATGTGCGCAACTACCCCTTCCTCATGGGCCAGGGTGTGTGGCTCGACTCGGACAAGCTGGACTGGGACGACGAGGTCCGTGAGGTCCTGCGGCACGGCACGCTGTCCGTGGGCTTTATCGGCCTGGCCGAGACCCTCAAATGTCTTCTGGGCGCCCACCACGGCGAGAACGAGAAGGCCCAGGTGCTGGGGCTGGAGATCGTCGGCCATATGCGCCAGCGCATGGACATGGAGAGCAGGAAAAGCGGCCTCAACTTCTCCCTTCTGGCCACCCCCGCCGAGGGGCTGTCCGGCCGGTTTGTAAAGATGGACCGGGCCCGTTTCGGCGCGCTGGAAGGCATCACCGACCGGGAGTATTACACCAACTCCTTCCACGTGCCGGTGTACTTCCCCATCGCGGCCTACGACAAGATCCACATCGAGGCCCCCTACCACGCCCTGACCAACGCGGGCCACATCAGCTACATCGAGATGGACGGGGATCCCACCGAGAACCTGGAGGCTTTTGAGAAGGTGGTGCGCTGCATGAAGGAGAGCGGCATCGGCTACGGCAGCGTGAACCATCCCGTGGACCGGGACCCCATCTGCGGTTTTTCCGGCATCATCGGGGACCAGTGCCCCGGCTGCGGCCGGACCGAGGCCGACGGTGTTCCTTTCGAGCGCATCCGCCGCATCACCGGCTATCTGGTGGGCACGCTGGACCGGTTTAACAATGCCAAGCGGGCCGAGGAGCACGACCGGGTCAAGCACGGCACCTGACATCACCATGCGGGCGGGGGGGCCTCCCTCCGCCCGCGTCTCATTCCGGAGGAAACGCCATGCGTATTGCCAACACCATCTCCGACTCCATTGTGGACGGGCCGGGGCTGCGATTTACCGTCTTCACTCAGGGCTGCCCCCACCGCTGTCCCGGCTGCCACAACCCCGAGACCCACGAGGTCACAGGGGGCCGGGAGGTCCCCTTGGAGGAGCTCATCGCCAGGATGGGCTCCAACCCCCTCACCCAGGGGCTGACCCTCTCGGGGGGCGACCCCTTTCTTCAGGCGGAGGAATGCGCAAGCCTCGCCCGTGCCGCCCACGGGATGGGCTTGAATGTATGGTCCTACACGGGCTATACTTATGAGAGACTGCTGGAGCTGGGGGACCCGGGCCAGCTCGCCCTGCTGGAGGAGACCGACGTGCTGGTGGACGGGCCCTTCGTCCTGGCGCTCAAGTCCTACGCCGCCAAATTCCGGGGCAGCACAAATCAGCGGCTTATCGACATGGAGAAGACCCGAGCCGCCGGGCAGGTGGTGCTCTGGCAGTCCGAGAACCCGCTGGCCCGTTTCACAAGGCCCGAGTCCTGATTAGGAGGGATGTCTCTATGCGATATATCGACAAGAGCACCTGGCCGCGGCGGGAGGTGTACGACTTCTTCGCGCCCATGTCCTGGCCCTTTTACAGCCTCACCTTTCCGGTGGACGTGACGGCCCTGCGCCGGTATACAAAGGACCGGAGCGTCTCCTTCTACCTCGCCATGGTCTATGCCGTCACCAAGGCTATGGACAGTGTGGAGGCCTTCCGCTACAAGTGCCGTGGAGCGCATATTATTCTTCATGACCACCTGGTCCCCAGCTTTACCGACCTGATGCCCGGCAGCGAGACCTTCCACATCACCACCGTCGGGGCGGGAGACGATCTGGAGGACTTTTGCCGCCGGGCGAAGGCCGCCAGCGCGGCACAGACGTCTTTCCTCTCCAGCGGCCCCTGGGACGAGGACCAGCTTATCTACTTCTCCTGCCTGCCCTGGTTCCCCGTCACCGCCCTCACCAATGAGCGAAACGCCGACCCCGAGGACAGCGTCCCCCGCGTCTCCTGGGGAAAATACGAGGAGAGGGACGAGAAAACCATTCTCTCTCTGTCCCTGGAGCTCAACCACCGGCTGCTGGACGGCGCCCACGTAGGCAAATTCTCCGCGGCCCTGGGCGCTTTTCTGGAGAAACTCTGAATGGAGCGCACAGAACAGCTGGGGTCCTGCCGCTACGCCTGGGACGGGGACTGTTTTCCCCTGGGGCAGGATAGTCTGGCCCTGGGGGCCTTTTGTACGCTGAGGCCCCGGTGGAGAGTCTGCGACCTGGGGTGCGGAGCGGGGGCTCTGATGCTTTTGCTCCTGCGCCGGGAGCCGTCGCTGCAGGTACAGGGTATTGAGCTTGACCCCCACGCGGCGGAGTACGCCAGGCGGAACCTGGCGGAAAACGGTCTGACCGGAGCTGTGACCACCGGAGATCTGACGGATCGGAATATCCTCTCCCCAGCGGGGTGCTGCGATCTGGTGGTCTCCAACCCGCCCTATTTCGCCGCCGGCTCCGGAGGGGACGGCGGACGCTCGCGCATGGAGGACGGCTGCACGCCGGAGGCCCTGTGCGCGGCGGCGGCCCATCTCCTGCGCAACGGTGGCCGCTTTGCCCTGGTGCACCGCCCGGAACGGCTGTGCGACCTGTTCTGCGCCCTGCGGGGGGCAGGGCTGGAGCCCAAGCGGCTAAAGCTCCTGGCAGCCCCCGGAAAAGCCCCCTACGCCGTCCTCCTGGAGGCGGTCAGACAAGGGAGACCGGGACTTAAATTTGAACCGTAAGGAGGCCACGCCATGCCCGGCACGCTCTATCTCGTCCCCACCCCCATCGGAAACCTGGGGGATATCTCCAAGCGCATGGCGGACACCCTGGCGGCGGCCGACTTTGTCGCTGCCGAGGACACCCGGGTCTCCATCAAGCTGCTCAACCATCTGGGACTCAAAAAGCCCATGGTGAGCTACCACCGGCACAATACCGAAACAGGGGGGCAGGCCGTACTCGCCCGCCTCCTGGCGGGGGAGAGCTGCGCTCTGGTGACCGACGCGGGGATGCCAGCCATCTCCGACCCCGGTGAGGAGCTGGTGCGTCTATGCGCCGAGAACGGCGTGGAGGTGGTCCCCATCCCCGGCCCCTGCGCGCTGGTGTGCGCCCTGGCGGCCTCCGGCCTGCCCACCGGGCGGTTCACCTTCGAGGGCTTTCTCCCCATGAACAAGAAAAACCGCGCCGCTCACCTCCAATCCCTGCTCACCGAGCAGCGCACCATGCTCTTTTATGAGGCGCCCCATAAGCTCTCCGCCACGCTGCAGGATCTGCGGGAGACCTTTGGGGCGGAGCGCAGAGTCTCCCTCTGCCGGGAGCTCTCCAAGCTCCATGAGGAGGTGCGCCGCACCACCTTGGGCGAGGCGGCCGCCTGGTACGAGGCCAACGGACCCAAGGGGGAGTTTGTCCTGGTGGTGGAGGGGGCCTGTGCGCCCACTGAGGACAGCCCCAGCGAAGAGGACGGCCTCCGGCTGGTGGAGGAGTACCGGAGCGGAGGCCTCTCCCTCAAGGAGGCCGCCAAAAAGGCGTCCGAGATGACGGGCCTCTCAAAAAACGTGCTCTACAATCTGGCGCTCAGCCACGGTGGACAGGGTATGTGAAAAAAATGACGGTTTTGTCTGCCAATCCCCCTTTTCTGTCATATAATTCCTCCGCTTTTGCAGGAGGTATGGCCAAAGAATGATACAGAGCGCCCCGGTCCGGAGACCGGGGCGCTCTGTATCATAAGTAAGCGTTAGTCCAGGCTGCCCGCAAGCTCTTTCAGGCAGTTGGGGCAGATGTTTTTTCCCTTAAAGTTGACCACATCACGGGCGTCGTCGCAGAAGATGCAGGCGGGCTGATATTTCTTCAGCACGATGGTAGAGCCGTCCACATAGATTTCAAGAGAGTCCTTTTCCGCGATGTCCAACGTGCGGCGCAGCTCAATGGGGAGCACGATACGGCCTAGTTCGTCTACTTTTCTCACGATACCAGTAGATTTCATGTTATTTCCTCCTATTACAACAGATTTGAAACCGGATCCGATAATCGGTCCGGTCTCTTTCCATTTTGTGCCTAAGCTACAATCAGTGGCAGCGGGCTGACCACGCAGTTTTTGGCTGGGTCCTTAGCGAAGTATTCCTCTCTTGAAACGATGTGGGTTCTGACCATACTCATAGGAGCCGCAAGCCGCTCTTTGAAATGCCCTGCGGCCTGCCCTGCCAGGCTTTTTGTCTATCCTATCTCTGGTTTTGCACTTCCTGTTTTGCAATATTTTACAGTAATTTCAAAAGAGTTCTCCATTTCCACAATGCACCATTATCGCCTAGAAACTGACATTATTATAACATTATAG
>DATMXU010000054.1:0-27334 GCA_035562355.1 Pseudoflavonifractor sp. | reverse complement strand
ATTTATTCCAAACCGTTTATGATTAAAACATCATTACAAATGAGGTGGTTAAATGGCACGCACTATAAAAACCTTAGAAGAACGCATCGCTGTTCTTGACGCAAAGATTGCTAAAAAGAAAGCTGAGATTGCAACACTGGAATCACAGAAATACGCACTTGAACACCCTGTTTCCATTAAAGATATCATTGCAAAAGCTAAGCAGGCCGGCATGTCGGCCCACGATATTGCGGAAAAGCTCGGCCTTGAAATTGAGTAATTCTCATGCCCCGCCAATCAGGCGGGGCATTCCTTTATCACGGCGGCCCGGCAAGGTGCCGACGCTGTACAACCCACCTTATTGTCACCATTTGTCAGCGGCCCGCCCGGTATCAACCGGGCGGGCCGCATTTGGTCTCTGATTTTTTCTGTCACTCACCCAGGCCGGACTCCACCAGAGTCACCGCGGTCTGGAGAGCTTGCTCCTCATCCGGGCCCTCGCATTGAATCTCGATCTCGGTCCCCTGCTTGATGCAGGCGGCCATGAGGATCATGATGCTCCTGGCGTTGATGGCCAGGCCATTGGTGATGACGGTTACGCTGCTCTTATAGGGGGTGACCCCCTTGACAAATACTTGGGCGGGACGCATGTGGAGGCCCAGAGGATTGACCACTTTCGTCTTGGAGCTTACCATACGGTCCCCTCTCAGCCAATGCCAAGCCGGGCAATTTCGGTGTCGATGCGGGCGATCTCCTCGTCGGTGAGAGACCAGTTGAAGGTGGCGCAGTTCTCTGCGGCCTGTTCCGGGGTCTGGACGCCGGTGAGCGCCGTGCCCACAAAACTCTTTTGGGTACTCCAGTTGATGCTGACCTGCGCCACGGGCTTATTGTGGTCGGCGGCAATGGCATCGAGCGTCCTCAAAAGCTCCATGATCTTAGAGAACGTGGGCTCTTTGAAGAAGGGGTAAAACACCAGACGCATATCCTTGGGGTTGTACTCCGGGCACTTGCGGATGGCGCCCGCCAGGATACCGGCGCCCAGGGAGCCATAGGTCATGGTGCCGATGCCCTGGGTCTCGGCCCACTCCATGAGGGCGCGCTCGGACTGGTTGACCATGGAGAAGGGAGGCTGGATCACGTCGACACGGGCGTGTGCCTGGGCCTCCTCGATGAGCTCCCTGGGGGAGTTGGACATACCGATAAAACGGATCTTTCCCTTTTCCTTGAGCATATTCAGCGCCGCCATAGTCTCCTCGATAGGCGTGTTCACATCGGGCCAATGCATGATGTAGAAGTCGATGTAGTCGGTCCGGAGCCGGCGCAGGGACTCCTCCACATCCTGCTCGACTCTGTTGTACTTGCAGTCGCGGACGGCCTTTCCGGTAAAGTGGTTGACGTAGTTGCCGAACTTGGTGGCCAGGAGCACCTTGTCCCGGCGGCCCTTCAGGGCCTTGCCCACCAGCAGCTCGGAGGTGCCCTCGCCGTAGATGGGGGCGGTGTCGATGAGATTGACGCCTCCGTCCAGCATGGCATGGATAGAGGCGATGGCCTCATTCTCCTCCACATCGCCCCAGGTCACCCCGGTGGAGTTGGCGCCCGCGATGCCCCAGGTGCCGACGGTGATAGCGGACACGTCCACGTCCGCGTTTTTAAAGTGCTTGTATCTCATGCTGTAACACTCCCAAATCGTAATCAATGGCGGCCCATGGCCTCCCTGTACTGCGCGAGGATAAGCTGCCTGAGAAGCCAATCCTCCTCGCCAAGCCCACAGTATTTTTCAATGGCCCGCTCCACGCCCTCGGCCTTTACAAAGTCGGTAATCTCCACACTCTCGCTGTCGTTTTCGTCCCGGTAGCACAGGCCGTAGGCAATGCCCATAGCCAGATAGAAGGGGAGGATGTGGTGCTTGAGGCAGAGAAAGGCGGGGCTCACGAAACGGTTCTCCCGGCGCAGCTTGCTTATGGGCTTGGCGCAAACCCGGACGATGGGGTCCTTGAGATTCCTGTTTCGGATACCGGCCGCGGAGGCCTCCAGGAACTGGCGGTGGTCCTCCTCGTCGAAGTGATACTCCGCCTGTATGGCGGCCGCCGCCTCCAGGAACGCGCTGTCCACACAGCGCATCAGCCGGGCATTGTCGTAACAGTCGGCCACGAATTCGTAGCCCTCCGCATGACCCAGGAGGGCCGTCATGCAGTGTTTCATGTTTCCGGCGCAGACCTTGCGGTAGATCCGTGCGTCCCCCTTGGTCACCATGCCTACGCAGCCCACCGCGGGATGCTCTCCCTTGAAGTGGTCGGCGTCGATGTCCACATGGCCATCCAGGCGGGTGGTGACCGCAAAGGGGTCCTCCGCCAACAGCTCCGGCGTGGAGGGCATTGCCGCCATGCCCACCATCACCTGGCAGATGCCCACGTGCCGCTCAAAGTAATCCAGCCCCTCCGGGACGTCTGAGAGCAGCTCGCGGAGCGCGGCGTTAAAGTAGGCGGGCGCGCCCAGGGCGTTGACGCAGAGGAGAACGTTCATATCCCCCTTCCCGGCGGCGGAGCGGGCGCGAATGGCCTGAGCCAGGTGCCCGCAGATGGAGCGAAAGGCCCCCTCGTACACGCAGCAGGCGATGAGATCGGTACTGGTCATGGCCTCCACCAGGTCGGAGTCCTCCCAGAGGACCTCAAAACCTTCCACGCGCACCCGCCGGGCCTCCTGCGCACCCACCCGGGCGATGAGATAATGGCCCTGTTCCTTAAGCGCGGCCATCCGGTCGGCCATAATGTCATAGAGGTACAGCCGATAGCCGGACTCATAGAAGAGCCCGCCAATGACGCCCCGGCCAATGTTGCCGGCCCCTACCACCAGAAGTTCTTTTGTCATATCTGCCGCCTCAGCCGATGATGCCCAGTGCAAAGAGGATCACGCCCGCGGCCATAGTGCCCAGCATCAGGGGGACGATCTTCACACCCTTGCGGATGAGGGCATAGAGGACGCCCACCAGGCCCAGGGAGAGTATCTTTGGCATGATGGAATCCAGCGTATTCTGGAGGACCAGACCGCCGTGTTCCACGTCGCCGATGGTGATGGGGGTAGCAACTTTCACAGTGGCCACGATCATGGCGCCTATGGCCATGAGGCCCACTACCGAGCAGGCCCAGGTCACCTTGTCCATAATACCGCTTTGCTGGCTCTTCATCAGGAAGTCGGCGCCCAGGTTATAGCCGTACTTAAGGCTGTACCACCGGGCCAGAATACTGGGAATGTTGTAGATGAGGAGGAAGAGGATCGGGGCCAGCAGGTTCCCCTGGGCGGCCATGCCGATGACCAGGGAGGTGGCCAGGATGCGCAGGGTGGCCGGGAAGAGCGTATCGCCGATAGCGGAGAGGGGACCCATGAGGGCGGTCTTGGTGGTGCCGATGGTGGTCTCATCAAAGTCGGGGTTCTGGGCGTTCTCCTCCTCCATGGCGGCCGAGATGCCCAGGGCGAAACCGGCGATGTTTGGGGTGATATTGAAGTACTCCATGTGGCGTTTCATGGCCTCGATCCGCTCCTCCCTCTTCCCATAGAGTTTCCTGAGGGCGGGGATAAGGGCAAAGGTGTAGCCGTTGTGCATCTGGCCTGGGTAGTCGTTCATGGCGTTGAGGGGCAGATAGCGGAAGAAAATCCGCCGGAGATCAGATTTATCCAGCTTTTTAGAACTCATTGTCATCATTACCTCCTGTCGTTGCCATAGCGAGGGGGTTTTTCTGCATCACCATGATGAGGACGATCATCACCGCAAAGAGTACCACGGCGATGGTGGGCAGCCCCATATAGGCCGCCATAAAGAAACCGATGAAGAAGAAGGGAGCCAGTTTCTTACTGATGGTCATATTGAGCAGCAGCGCGAAACCGATGGCAGGCAGCAGGTTGGCGGCGGCGGAAAGACCATTGATAACGACCACGGGGATGGCGTTGACTGCGGCCTCTACCACAACGTTGCCGGCGTAGATGGCAATAAAGCCATAGAGGAAGTAGATTACGAAAGAGGACACCACACTGCCCACCAGAAAGGCGGTGGAGGCGCCGGCGGTGTTGTCCTTTTCGATGCTGCGCATCATAACCTGAGAGAAAACTGAGTTGAGGAGCTTGCAGCCGATGAAGATGAACCCGCCCAGCAGGGCGATGGGCACGGCGAGCGCGGTGGCTACACCGGTACCGCCGCCGGTGAGGATGGCAAAGGCGGTGCAGATGGCGCCTGCGGAGCCGTAGTCGGGGCTGACGGCGGCGCCCACGGGGAAGGAGCCGATGAACATGAGCTCCAGGGTGGCGCCAATCATCAAGCCCTGTACGGGGTCGCCCAGGACGAGGCCTGTGAGGGTGGCGATGACGATGGGACGGCAGATGTTGCAATAGGCGAGCATGTACTCCAGTTTACAAAGGCCCAGGATTAGGGCCACTAACAGCGCTTGTACCAGCAAAGTGATCTCCTCCCGATTCTTATTTCAGCATTTCTGGGGTAACCTTGATCTGCGTTTCCGTGGGTACCTGGCGAATTTCCAGGGCGACACCTGCGGCGAGCATGGCTAAGAGGTCCTGTTTGTCCTCAGGCGTGACGTTGATGGCCTTGCTGAGGGCGACCGTGCCCTCCTTTGGAGGGAGCACACCCAGATTGACGGCCTTGACGGCGCGGCAGCCCTCGGCGAGGCGGCGGGCGTCCTGGACGTTGTTTACCACCACGAAGAGGCTATACTTGTCGGTCACACCGGAGTTGATGGCGGCGATGGAGTCCGCCACCGACTTGATGACCAGCTTTACCCCGGCGGGCTTAGAGAGGCGGAACATGGACTGGCGCATCTCATCCCCCGCCACGGCGTCGTTACACAGCAAAATACAGTCCGCGCCGATGGTCTTCGTCCATGAGATGGCCACCTGGCCGTGGAGCAGCCGGTAGTCCACCCGAATGAGTCGGGTCATACGGATCACCTTCCTTTCTTCCTCACTGCCCGAAGACTACGCTGACGCGGTAAGCTCCGGGTACTACGGCGGCCTCGAAGGCCTCCTGTACCCGGTCCAGAGGGAAACGGGCCTCCACCAGCCTGCTCAAGTCGATTTGACGGCTGCTGATGAGCTCTGCCGCCCGGGCAAAGTCGCATCGGTCGGCGGAGAAGGTACCGATGAGCTCCATCTTGCGGTAGTGGATCAGGTTGGAGTCCACGTGGAGCTCCGGGGCGGGGTAGCCGGCCGCGAACAGGAGGATGCGGCCGTGGAGTTTCTTAATCATCTCCAGGGCCTGGTCGTTGGCGGAGGTGGCGCCCACGGCCAGAATGACCGCGTCGGCGCCCCTGCCCCCGGTCCAGTCCATGACGGCCTTCACGGGGTCGGTCTCCCGCACATCCACCGCGGTAAGACCCATCTCTCGGGCAACGCGGAGCTTTTTGTCCATCATCTCGGTGATGAGGACCTCACACCCCTCGGCCTGAGCCACCAGGGCATTGATGACCCCCATGGTGCCCGCGCCGATGACCACGACCTTCTCGCCGGGCTGGACCCGCAGCTTGCGGATGCCCTGGCACACGGTGCCCACCGGCTCCACAAAGGCCACCTCGGAAGGGGCGATGGAGGGGTCCATCTTGAACAGGGAACGGTAGGGCTTGATCACATACTCCGAGCAGCCGAAACCACCGTGGTAGCCGTCGGGGGAGAGCTTGTTGCGGCCGGCTCCGATGAGGACGCATTCGCTGGTGAGCCCTTTTTTGCAAAACTCACACTCGCCGCAATTGTCATAGCCGATGCCCACCATCTCGCCTGTGTGAAAACCTTGTACCTTGCCGCCCATGCGGACGATCCTGCCGGCAAACTCATGGCCCCAGGCCATGGGGAACAGGAGGTTCTTCCGGGCGCCGGACCACTGGCCGTAGTCGGTGGTGCAGATGTTGCAGGCCATGTTTTGAATGAGGACCTCGTCGTCGCGCAGCTCGGGGAGTGTGCGCTCATGCACCTTGCAGACCCGCTCGGCCTCCAGAACGGCAAAGCGGGTGGTTTTGATACCGTTGCTCATATCCATTACCTCTTCCTTTCCGCTTACCATCTCTTGGCCGAGCCAAAGAGCTCCATATAACGCATGAGCTCGGCCTTGAACCCGCCCACGCCCAAAGCGATGGTCTGCTGCAGGTTCAGCTTCTTGGGGGCGAACTCGCCGGTGGCGTTCTTGTCCAGGGAAAACTCTGCGGTACCGTTAAGGGCGTCGCGCAGGGCGGCCTGACCGGCCCGGCTCACGTCGGTATTCAGGTTCACCTTCTGAATACCCAGTTTCACGGCCTTGGCGAGGTTGTCGTCCCCGGTGCCCGAGCCGCCGTGGAGGACCAGCGGAATCTCCACATCCCGGGCCAGCCGCTGCAAAAGCTCAAACTCCAGGTGGGGGATGCCCTTGTAGACGCCGTGGGAGGTGCCCACCGCCACAGCCAGGCAGTCCACGCCGGTCTCGGCCACGAAACGTCCCGCCTCGTCGGGATTGGTGAGCCCGGTATTCCGGGTCTCCTCATACTCGCTGCCCTGGCCCACATGGCCCAGCTCGGCCTCCACCGAGGTCCCCACCGCGTGGGCGATCTTGACGATCTCCTTCACCTCGGCTGCGTTCTGGTCGTAGGGGCAGGTAGAGCGGTCGACCATCACGGAGCTGAACCCCGCGTGTATGGCCTGGATGATGTGCTCGTAGGGCCCCCCGTGGTCCAGATTCAGGGCTACCGGCACCTCCGGGTGCCTCCGCTCATAGAAACGGGCCAGGTCGGCACATTCGTAGACGCCGTGGACGTAGGCCACGTCCAGAATGATGGGGGCCCTCAGCTCTCTGGCCGCCAGATAGGCCGCCTCGATGGTCTCCCGGTTGAAGACGTTGGGGGCGGCCACGCCGTAGCCTCCGCGTTTTGCCTCCCGGAGCATTTCTGCCATAGGGATGATCATTTCTTTTTCTCCTTTCGCACTGGTGGTATTGTTGGGACACACCCTCTGCCCATATACAAAGCAAGGGCCGTGCCAACTTGTGTCAACGGCGCGGAAGGAGGTGGGAAGAGGGGCGCGGAGAGGCTGCGATCACAGCTTGGAGAGGATATCGTAGATGTACCCAATCTCGGACAGCGGAATCTTGACACTGTAGGTCTTCTCAATCACAGTAAAAGCCTCGCGTATCATTCGGATCTCATTTTGTTGACACTGCTCAAATTTATCCAGAGCGTCATAGGCCTCTATGGGCATATTTCTGATAAGCCGCTCAATCAGGCAGCCGATGTGGATGGTCAAGCTCACCTTGGTGCCGTTTTTCAACCGGGTGCCCGAGAGAAGCTCATACTTGGCAATACCTTCCTCGATGTGGCCAATGACCTTATCGGTATCCAGAATGGTGAGAGAGCTTAACAGCCGTTTCATGGAGAAGGAGCGGACGATGCCGTCGCTGATGCGCTCAATGGCCGCGCCGTCCAGGACTCCCATGAGGATCTGCTCCAGCTTGGCGCCGGCGCTTCCGTCCAGCAGCTCGTCCAGGGAGACGAAGGGCAGATCCAGCTGGAGGGGGGTAGTGCCCACCACACCCAACAGCTCATACCCCTTTTTCAGATTTTCCAGAAAGACCGGATCCCTGAGGCTGCGGTAGTCGTAAGACATTAGGGATATCCCCGCCTCCTCCGGAAGAGCGCCGGCCAGGAGTTCGCGGATCTGATCGGCCGCGCCGACGCCCGAGATGCAGCAGCAGATGAGAATGCGCTCCTTGTTTTGCCGGGGGTAGAGAAGGCGGTACTCATTGTGGGTCTCCTGCCGGAGCGCGCTGAGCACCTGCTCCAAGGACTCCTTTCTCAGGACGTGGCTCCCGGCGGCAATGGCCATATGGGTGGAGACGTTGTTCACCATGGCCACAGGCACCTTGATATCCTCCGCGAAGAGCTCATAGATGCCGTTGAGAGAACCGGTGTCCACCAGCAGGAGCAGTCCGCCGCTCACGTCGTGGCCTGTGATATAGTCCTTGACCCAGGCGGCTACCTCGTCCACCCCCTTCTGCAGGGGCATGTCCACGGCCTCAAAGACATTCTCGCCCAGGAGCTGGTTGGCCACCCCGGCGATGCTGCTGGCCGTGGCAAAGCCATGGGCCAGGATAATAGACTTGATGCCCGTCTCGGTGGCCTTTACCTCCATGCCCCGAAGGTAGAGCGCCAAGACCAGGGAATCCTCTTCCCGGCTCACCATGTCCATCTTGCTCAGCAGCACGTCGGTAAGGGGCTTGGAGAACTGCAGCTCGGGCTTGTAGCGGTCCCGGAGGAATTGAAGGAGTTCACGGGAAAAGTGCCGTCTCCCGTCGCCGCCGCCGGCGGGGTAGCTGAGATAGTAGTAGTAGATAGTCATGGCGTGGAGCAGGTCGCCGCCAAACTTGACGCTGTGGCTGTGCTCGATATACCGAAAAGCACCCTGCACGCTGTAGATGATGTACTTCATGAGAGCGCTGTCCGAGTCCTGCTCCTCGGAGAAGTAGAGCTGATCCAAGGTGTCCCGGATGGCGGAGAAAGCCTTCTTTTCGAACTCCGCGACCGCCCCTCCCTCTTTCACATCCCGGAAAAAGCCGGAGATGCGCTGGTAGAGCCGCTCGTAGCTCTCAGAGTGGCTGTGCCGCCGGTCGTAGATTTTCTCCACCGGCGCGTCCGGGGAGATGACCAGGGCGACCTGGCGCCGCGCCTTGACGTCCTCCCGGCCCAACAGGGCCTTGACAAAGACGTCGGGCAGGTCCTGAACGCCGATCTCCACCTCGCCGCTCCCCTTCCGCCGGGCGTAGGTGGAGGCGCAGATGTACTTGATCTGGTTTTGGAGCTCGCCCACATTGCCCGCATAGTCCAGGGCGCACAGGGCGTCAAGCACATTGCCTGAGATGCACAGGCGGCGGTTTAATATCCTACTCTCCTGGTGGAAAAAGAACTGGATGAACTGCAGCAGCTCGCCGCTGCCCCGGTCCCGGAGCGCCGGGAGGTGGGCCACGATGGGGATGCGGCGCAGAAAGGTATCGAGAAAGCTGCGCTCCATGTCCTCGGTGGTGGCCATGATAAGGCGGACGCTGGACTTGTGCCACACGTCGCTCTCTCCCATACGGCGGAACATGCCCTGATCCAGAAAGACAAAGAGTTTCTCCTGATTCTCAAAGTTGAGCCGGTGCACCTCATCCAGGAAGAGTATGCCGCCGTTGGCGGTCTCCAGCACGCCCTTCTCGTTCTGGTATGCCCCGGTGAAGGCCCCCTTCACGTGGCCGAACAGGTTGGAGGAGAGGAGCTCCAGGTTGTTGGCATACTGGGCGCAGTTCATAGTGACGAAGGGCGCGCCTTCAGGCAGAGCACCCTGGTCCACAGAATACTTGTAGATCTGCCGCGCCAGATAGCTCTTGCCCACGCCGGTGGGGCCCGAGAGGAAGATGGGCAGTCCGCCCGGGTAGAAGACGGAGGCCTTGATCTGCTCGATCACCCACTGGAGGCTGCCGCTTGCGCCAATGATGTGGCCCAGCGGGTCCTCGCAGGGCGCCGCACCGGCCTTCCCCGCCAGGGCGGTGAGTTCGGCCATGCTGTCGAAGGTCGCGTGTGGAACACCCCCGAATCTGCGCTCAAACTCCGCCCTGTGAAAAAAGAGCACAGGGCGGGTGTTGATCTTGAGTACGGTATCCCCTAGCTCCTGGTTGAGGTAATGGGAGACCGTGTTCCGTTTTACCCGGAAACGGAAGGCGATGGCCTCGGCGGTATACTTGTCTCCTGGCTCCGCGGACAGGTCCAGCTCCTGGGTGAGTTCCTTCAGATAGGATAAAATCTCGTCTTTCAGCATACTCCATCCCTCACTTTTGTCTTTGCGCGCACAGAAAGGCGCGCGCCCTCGTCGTCTTCTTTAAAAGGTCTCCGCGGTCGGCCGCTGGCCCGCAAGAGGGTTGCAATACCGGATTTGGCCTTTGGCGGTTTCGATTGCCGCCTCCAGCGCCGTGGGGAAGTCCTCATGGTCCAGGCACATGGCCACCTCCACCGCCAGGGGGAGGTTAACGCCGGAGACCAGATGGACTCTGCCGGTATTCAGGTATTTCATAAACTCATTGTTCACGCTGCCGCCGAACACGTCGGTGAGGACCACCAGCTCCTCGTCCGGCCCCAGGGAGTCCATGAGTGTCCTGACGGGGGTTTCCACCTCGCCCATACCGTCTACATAGGCGCAGAGGGTTGCGATATGGGTGTGGTCGCCGGCCAGGAGCTGCAGGGCGTTGTAGAGGCCGGCAGCCAGAGTGCTGTGGGTCGCAATCAGTAATTTTCTCTTCATATGAACGACATCTCCTTGTCTATCCCATTCTAACGGTTTTTGCTATGCTTGAAAATACGGCTTTAAGATATTCATGGTCCTTGCATAGACGGCGTGGGGGTCCCTGAAGTATTTGGGCAGGGTGTACTCCAGGGAGAAAGGGCCCGTGTATCCGTTGGCGGCAAAGGTCTCCAGCAGCTTTCCCGGGTCGCTCTCCCCGTCGCCCCAGGCGAGATGGCCCAGAAAGCCGGGCTTGTTGTCCATAAAGTGGCACAGGAGCACCCGCGAGCCGAATCGGTCAAAATAGGCCTGCACGTCCTCGCCGGCGTTGAGCACCGTGTCGATGTCCACGGTCACGGCAAAGCTGGGAGAGGCCACAGCCCGCTCCATGCGGGAGAGGTCATCCAAGGTATTCACGAGGTTGGTGCTCTGGGGCGAGAGGGTTTCCATGCACAGGCACACCCCGTAGCCCTCCGCAAGGGCACACAGGGAACCCACCATGTCCTCCGCCCGGCGGAAGGCGTCCTCCCTGGGTTCAGAGTAGAACCCCCAGCCCGAGGTGATGAGCACCTTATCGCAGGCCAGGTCGTGGGCGGTCAGGACTGCGTTGCGCCAGTAGCGCTCGGCGCGCGCGCGAAGCGCAGGCTCCCTCGCCGCCATCTGGTAGGGACGAGGGCAGGTCTGCTCCGGGGTGACGCAGGCCGCCGTCAGCCCGTAGCCACGCAGCTCATCCCTCAGGGGGCCGACGTCTGCGCGGAAGTCCGGCTCCAACAGGTAGTGGGTGCCGCAGGTCCAAAGATCGACCTGCCGGAAACCGAGCTCGGCCGCCGAGGCAAAGAAGTCTCCTCTGGGGTAAAAGCGGTAGATGTGCCCCATGGGGGCCAACCGCCCTATATTCAGGTCTTTTGCCATCTGTATTCCTCCTACTAAAAATGGGCGTTTGCCACCCTTGCCGTTTTATAGGAACAAACGGCGTGCCAAGTTGTGTCACGCCGCGCTTTCGAGAGGAAACAGGGCGCGGAGCCGGAGTGCGTCTTGACACTGGGGCAAAGAAACTTCAATTTGGAGGTGCCGGGCATTTTGTCTGTCCCACTGCGCCGACACTAACGTCTGGACCGGCAATCAGCAATAAGGGATTTTAGAGGAAAAAATGCACCGCCTTTTTCGAAAAAACTGTTCGAAAAAGGCGGTGCATTCCTGTTGAGCTGTCTAACAACAAGGCCCGTTTTATTTCTGAAATTTGTTCTCACCCCATATACACTAACCCAGACGATAAACTTCAGAATATATAAGAACGCAAAACAGCCCTTTGGCATCCAAACGATTGTATATTATGTACAAAAAACTGTCTCTCATTTCCCTCGAAAAGTGTAATACAGTGTATGTCTTCGTGGGCAAGGTGTATAAGTTTCCCGCTTTGACCCCCTGGGAAAAACAGTGTATGGTAGGCACGTCGGAGCCAGTGTATACTCTCTTTGGAGGTGTTCTACCATGAAAACCAACAGAGAGCAGATTCTTGACCTGATTCAATCTCACTCCGCCAGCTCTGGGGGCGAGGGGGTCTCCACGCAATACCTTGCCGATGAGCTGGGCATTCAGCGCACCAACGTGAGCAGTATACTCAACGAGCTGGTGGCCGAGGGGGCGATCGGCAAGAGGCAGGGCCGCCCCGTCTTATATTACGCTTGGCAGGAGAGCGCGGAGTCCGCCGCCTTCAAAAACCTGATCGGCTGGAACGGGAGTCTGCGGCGTGCGGTGCAGCTTGCCAAGGCCGCCGCCCTATACCCCCAGCGCAGCCTGGACATCCTGATTTCGGGCGAGAGCGGCACAGGGAAAAGCTTTCTTGCCCAGGTCATCCACCGGTTCACGGTGGAGAGCGACGTGCTGCCGAGCGATGTGCCCATCCTTATCTTCAACTGCCGGGACTACCAGGGCGATGAGGCCCGCGCCCTGCGCGCGTTTTTCGGGGTAGGGAAGAAACAGGGGCTCTTCCAGTCCGGACCGGGCGTACTCCTCATTGATAACGCCCACCTACTGTCCATCCGCCTGCGAAGTCTGATTTGCGACAAGCTGGACCCGGCCAAACGCCTGCCTGAGGAGGCCCGAACCGGGGAGCCCATGGTCATCGTCACCTGTGATAGCGCGAATCGGGAGCTGATCGCCGAGTTTGAGCGGCGCTTGCCTGTCTCCATCGCCCTGCCCACCCTCGCACAGCGGCCCATGCAGGAACGGCTGGAGCTGGTGGAACGGTTCTTCACCCTGGAGGCCGCCCGCGCGAAACGCAGGATTACCGTGGAGGGCGAATTGCTGCGCAGTCTTCTCCTCTACGACTGCCCCATAAACCTCACCCAGCTCAAGGGAGACGTTAAGCTGGGCTGCGCCAACGCCTATGTGCGGGAGCGCGGCAGCAGTAAGCCCCTCCACCTTTACATGAGCGACTTTTCCGGCGCCATACGCAAGGGTTTCCTCAACTATGGCAAGCTCCGGGACGAGGTGGAGAGCATCGTACCTGCCGGCTACACCTTCACCTTTGATCAGGATACGGTGGAGATGACCCCCATGGACCGGGAGAAACTGGACGACGCCTCTATTTATGACGACATGGACCGCCGGTTCCGCGAGCTCTCCGGCATGGGACTGGAGGAAGAGGACATCGGCGCGGCCATGAACGCTACGGTGTCCGCCATGTTTGAGCGGTACCGCCGTGCCGTCATGAGCCAGGTGGTGAACCGGGAGCAGCTCTCCCGCCTGGTAGACGAGCGGGTCATCAATCTGGTGGAGGAATTTGTAGAGACCATTCAAATCAAAACCGGCCAGACCCTGCCGCCCTCCGCGGTATACGGCCTTTGCCTGCATATTCAAGGCCTTTTGGACGGCAGACCGCGGGACCAACGTTTCAGCGGAGATAAGCTGAAGCTGGTCATGGAACAAAACCGCGCCGAGTACACCCTGGCCCTCCAGTTGGCGGCACGGGCGGCTGAGGAGCTGGCTCTCTATCTACCCACCGATGAGATCATCTTTCTCACGCTCTTTATTGCCAGCCAGCCGGAGGCCGATACCGCCTCCACCGGACCCACGCTCCTCTTCCTCTACCACGGGGATGCTCTGGCGACAGCTTTGGCCCGAACAGTAGAGACCATTACCCACAGCGGTAATGTCTTTGCCTGCGACGTGCCGTTTGAGCAGTCTGACCATGATATTTACGCCACCGTCAAAGCGGCGGTGGAGCGGGCTGACCGGGGCGGCGGCGTCCTTGCCCTCTACGACATGTCCACGCTGGGAAATATGCTGCGCGTCGCCGCGTCTGAGACCGGGATAGAGGTGCGCTGGGTCCGCTTTCCAATCACCAACCTGGGCATAGAATGGGCGCGGCATGCGGGGTCCAACGGCGGTCTAAACAGTCTGCATAAAACCGTCCTCGCCTCGCTTACCGACTTGCGCCGCCCCATGTGGCGGGTCATCGTTACCCTCTGCGCCACAGGGGTGGGCGGAGCTGAACAGATCAAGCACTATGTGGAGCAGTACGGTGCGCTGGACGACGACATGAAGGTCATTCCCCTGGGGTTCTCCGATCCGGAGCTTCTCCGGGAAATGCTTTTGCAGGTCATGGAAAATGGCGTCATCCAATGTCTCATTGGTCCTGTAAATCCCCACATCATGGACTTACCCTTCGTCCCCCTCACGGACCTCTTCGGCGCCCCCACAGACAAGGTGCCGTCCATCATTCGCCTGAAAAAGCAGGAGCGGGGCCGTATCGATTTCGCCGAGGTTTACCGTTACCTGGAGGAGAACCTTGAACATACAGATGTTGGAAAACTCAAGGAACTTTTACCCACGGCTATCTCCCAAATCAATACTGAACTTACCGAATTGGCCCTCGACACAGAGATTGGTCTTTTCCTCCATCTCGCCTGCAGTGTCAATCGGATGCTGGGTAAGGACCCTCAGCCGAAGAACATGAACCGCGAGGCCATCATCAAGGCGAATGCCGACGACTACAAGGGCCTTCGCCGCGCCCTCAAGCCGTTGGAACTGGGTTTCGGCGTCATCTTCAGCGACGATGAGATAGCGACTATCATCAGCATTATCCGCAGAACTTGAAAGGAGCAGGGAATATGATTCAGGACGAGAAATTTCAGGAGATTGCCATGACGATCATCGCCAACGCGGGGGCCTCCAAGGGGGCCGCGTTTGGAGCGCTGGAGGAGGCCCGGGCCGGGCATTACGACCAGGCCGAGGCCCTTTTGAAGGATGCCGACGCCGCCCTGTCCGAGGCCCAAAAGGGCCACCGGGAGCTTTTGACGCTGGATGCCCAGAACCTGGTCCCCCAGGTCGACATTCTGCTGACCCACTGCCAGGACCACTTTATGATGGCGGCCCTGGCCAAGGATCTTGTGACCGAGCTGGTGCGGATGTACCGGCTGATCAACAACAAATGAGAAAGGGAGGGAAAAACATGAAGGTTCTGCTCATCTGCGCGGGGGGTATGTCGACCGGCATCCTCGTCAAAAAGCTACAGAAACACTCCGACGAGAACGGCATGGGGCTGGAGGAAATTGTGGCCTGCGGTATGGGGGAGTACAGAGGCATCTATAAGCTGTATGACCTCATTCTGCTGGGGCCACAGATCTCCTTCAGGAAGGCGGATATCGCAAAGGAGACCGGTAAGCCCATCGACGTCATCGCCCCCATGGACTACGCCATGGGCAACGCACAGAACATCTTCAAGCAGATCAATGCGCTTTTAGACAAATAGAGAACGCGGGAATAAGAACTTTAGGAGGAAGAGTTTAATGGAAAAATTTAATCGGTGGCTGACAGAAAAACTGGCGCCAATGACGGCCAGAATCAGCGCCCAGCGGCACCTGGCTGCCATGCGCGACGGTCTGGTGGCTACCTTGAGCCTGTCTCTCATAGGTGCCCTCGCTCTTATGATCGCCACGTTCCCCTTCCCCCAGTCCTATGTGGCGTTTATGGCCGCTCACCCCGAGCTGGTGGCCCTGATCAAGATCCCCTTCCAGCTGACGCTGGGTGTGCTGTCGGTCTATGTGGCCTTCGGCATCGGCTATAGCCTGTCAAAGTCCTATGACCTCAACCCCTTGAGCGGCGGCATGATGTCGGTTCTCAACTTCTTGCTCATGGTCGGCGTCGAGGTGACCGACAAGGGCGCGGCCCTGAAGCTGGATAACCTGGGCGGCGGCAGTATGTTCACCGCTATCCTCGCGTCCTTCTTCTCTGTGGAGCTGATGCGCCTGTGCATGAAACACGGCCTCCGGCTCAAGCTGCCCGATTCCGTGCCTCCCATTGTGGCCGCAGGCTTTGACCCGGCCATTCCCATGGCCATTTCAGCCACGGTTCTTACCGTCGTGGTCCACGTCTTTGGGTTCAACATCAACAAGATCCTGATGGTCGTCATCGCACCCCTGCTGAGCAGCTCGGCCGATTCCATTATTGTACCTCTCGTCTATGTAACTCTGGTTGGCGTTATGTGGTTTGCCGGCGTACATCCCATGGTGCTCTACAGCATCATGCTGCCCATCTGGACCGTCAGCGCCACCGAGAATGCCGCCGCGCTGGCAGCTGGCCTCCCCATCCCCCACATCGGGGTCGTCGGGTTCCTGTTCACCTTCGTCTTCATGGGCGGACAGATGGGAACCCTGCCCCTCAACTGCCTTATGCTCTTCTCCAAGAGCAAGACGCTGAAGAGCCTTGGGCGGGTGGCCATCGCCCCTAGTCTCGTGAATATCAACGAGCCCATTCTCTTCGGCCTGCCCATGGTCATGAACCCGGTCCTGATGATCCCCGGCCTGGCTGGCATGATCATAACCGTTATCACGACCTATGTTGCCTTTTCAACCGGACTGGTCCCCGCCATGGGGAACGCGCTTGCGATGGCCAACAGGACCCCGGTATTCCTGAACGGTTTCCTGGGCACCGGGAGCTGGAGGGGAGTTGCGCTGGTCATTGTCAACTTTCTCATCTACCTTGGGATCTACTTCCCCTTCTTTAAAACAGAGGAAAAGCGTTTCCTTGCCCAGGAAGCGGGCGAGCGGTAAGACGGAGAACAACAGGAATGCGGGGTGGCGTTTGCCGCTCCGTATTCCTGTCACGGAGAAAGGAGCCGAAACATGAGCGTGAGAAAAGAATTTCCCGAGGGCTTTTTCTGGGGCGGGGCGGTGGCCGCAAACCAACTTGAGGGAGCCTATCTGGAGGACGGCAAGGGCCTCTGCCTTGCGGACATCAACGAGTTTCAAGGCCATCTCCCGCCCGAGAAACGCTCTAACAAGGAGATGAGCGCCTCCAAGGTGGAGGAGCTGCTGGCCAAGCCAGACGGGAATTTCCCCAAGCGGCTCGGCATCGATTTTTATCACACCTATAAGGAGGACCTGGCCCTGCTGGCCGGGCTGGGACTCACCTCCTTCCGCACCTCCATCAACTGGGCGCGGATTTTCCCGAGCGGGGACGACGCCCAGCCCAACGAGGCGGGGCTGAAGTTCTATGACGACCTCTTTGACGAGATGCGAAAGCACGGTATGGAGCCCCTGGTCACCCTCTCCCACTACGAAATGCCCCTCAATCTCGCCATGAAGTACAATGGCTGGTACAGCCGAGAGACCATCGATCTGTTCGTCAGGTACTGCGAGACGGTATTGAATCGCTACAAGGACAAGGTGAAATACTGGATCCCCGTCAATCAGATCAACATGATTAACCTAGAGTCCTTCAACCATCTGGGCATCCCCAGCGACCGGGTGGAGAATCTCCTGGAGGCCAAGTATCAGGGGCTCCACAACGAGCTGGTGGCCTGCGGCAGGGTTATGGAGCTGGGGCGGGCCATCAACCCGGATTTTCAGTTCGGCGTGATGGTATGCTACCGCAACGCCTTCCCTGAGACGGGAAGCTCCGCAGATGTGATGCTGGCGCTGAAGAACGAGCAGATGTATAACTACACCACGGACGTGGCGATGCGGGGCTATATCCCCCGCTATATGTACCGGTTCTATGAGGACAACAACCTGAACATTGAAATTACCCCTCAGGACCTGGAGGATATGAAACACACGGCGGACTTTGTGAGTTTCTCCTATTACTATTCGCGCATGGTCAACAGCGAGGGGATGTTCCCCAACAAGTATATGAAGGAGAAGAACGCCTGGGGCTGGGGGATGGACCCCGTGGGGCTGCGGGTAGCCCTCAACGAATACTATGACCGCTATCAAAAGCCCGTCATCGTCGCGGAAAACGGATTTGGCATGAATGAGACCCTGGGCGAGGATGGAACGGTACATGACGATTACCGCATCGCCTACTACAGGGCACATATCGAGCAGCTGAAGGAAGCACTCCGGGACGGCGTGGAGCTCATCGGCTACTACCCCTGGGCCCCCATCGACATCGTCAGCTGCTCCTCCTCCGAGATGGAGAAACGCTATGGTTTCATCTATGTTGATTACGATAATGATCACAATGGAACGGGCAAAAGAATTCTCAAGGACAGCTACGGCTGGTACAAAAAAGTGATTGCCTCCAACGGCACCGATCTGGACTGAATGTTATATAGGGCGATGGTGGCGGGAGCGTTTCCGCCGCCATCGTGTTATTCCCGTGCGTCTTGGGGTGCACTGTGGTTAGGAGGACTGAAATGTACACCTATTTACCGAGCTGCAATTTCACAGCGGCCTGCCCGGAGGCAAGCAGGAAGATTCAGCGCTATTTGAACGAAAAAACAGATGTCAGGGTGGCAGGGTGCTGCCGTCCGGCCCAAGTGCGCTTGACCGGGGAGGACACCGTTCTCACCCTGTGCCTGGCCTGCTCGGCCATTACCAGAGAGGTCTCCCCCCAGGCTGGGGAAATGAGTATATGGGCGTATCTTCTGGAGGATGCCGCCTTTCCGTGGCCCGACTACGGCGGCGAGCCAATGGTCCTCCAGGACTGCTGGCGGGCGCGGAACAAGCCGGAGCTTCTAAGCGCCGTGCGCCGCTGTATGGCGCGGATGAACATCACACCAGTCGAGCTCTTGGAACATCGAGAGAAAACAGAGTTTGACGGGGTTTGGAGGTTCAATCCCATGCCTCAACGGAATTTGGATATCGCCCCCGTTTATTTTGGAGAGGTGCGCGACCACGGCCTGGAGCTGATTCCTGAGGAAGTGCAGAAACTTCGTATGGAGGAATGGGCAAAGCAGTATACCACAGACCGCGTGGTCACATATTGCCCCGCCTGCCTGAACGGGGTGCGGCTGGGCGGCGCCAACGGCGTTCATCTGATGGAGCTCGCGACCTGCGCTATGGAGTGATCGGAAAAGTGTCGGAAAGCGGCTAAGCGGGATGAGACGATTATTACATTGCGAGAGGGAGCACCGTTAGATGAATAAGTGGAAAAGACTTCTTTTTTTGTTTCTGGGCATTAACCTTGTGGCATTGAGTGTCAACCTGTTTCTGCGCGCCAACCTTGGTTCCGATCCGCTGACGGTCTTGCAGGAGGGACTGCACCTTGCACTGGGCATCTCAGTCGGGCAGGCGTCATTGCTCTATAATGCCATTGTGCTGGCGGTTGCATTCTTCTTTGCGAAAAAGGGGCTTGGAATTGGAACCTTCGTCTATATCCTGCTGGTGGGCGGCTTCATAGACGGGTATGGAATGCTATTTGACCTAATTAAATTTTCCGGTTTATCGCTGCCCTCCCGCATTGCATCTTTTGTCCTGGGACAGCTTGCCCTGTCAATCGGCTTTGCACTGGTGATCCATGTGAAGTTTGGTACAAACGGTTTAGACGCGCTTTTACTCGTCATAGAGGAAAAGCTGACGATTCCGTACCGCACGCTGAAAACGGTTGCAGACATCCTATATACGCTGGCCGGCGCGCTAATGGGCGGTGTGGTCGGCCTTGGCACAGTCGTTTCCATGCTGACGACCGGCCTGCTTGTTTCGAGCATTCGAAAGCGCCTGCAAAAAAAGGAAGAGCTCGTCCGCGCGGACACGGACTGATAAGAGAAGGACACGCCGGAAATCCATGACCGCCCTGCGGCAGTGCTGCCACGGGTCCGTTCAAAATACTCCAGCTTGCCGATAGCAGGCTGTGTAAGTGATTAGCAGAAAAAGCACCGCCTTTTTGAAGAAAGGCGGTGCTTTTTATTCGCGTCAGCCAACAGGGCGTTGGAGGAGATAAACCTGATTGGGGAACAGCCCGTGTACTTTTTAAAAACCCCAAGCATGTAGTCCGCGAACTTCTTTGCGTTCTCAGGGCGCGTCCGGCTGCCTCAATTTGGGGCAGCCGGACCTTTTGATTCAGGAGAGGGGCGCGGGTTTCGCCCGCAGGGCCAGAAGGAACAGCATCAGCGCGTCCTCCGCGTCGTTGACGTCGTTCATTGTCGCCCCCTCGTCCTCCAGTACAAGCCGGGCTGCGGCGACGGCGGCGTCAAGCCGCGCGGAGCTGAAGTTCATAAACCTCCCGGTATCCAGGCTCTCCGCAAGCTCCACCAGCATCGCAAGGTTTTCCTTGTCCACAACGCCCCCCGCCGGGGCGATCGACCAGGTCAGGGAGGGGCGTTGGAGTGCGTCGGAGTCCACCGAGTAGACGGTGAGCTGGTTTTTTGAGTTCTTAGTGCCCGTCGCCTCCAGCACAAAGGAGATCTTCTCCTCGCCGGCAAGGAGCGCCGCCTTCACCACAGCGGTGACATCCAGGCGCACAATGCCGTCCGCGGCGGGGTCCTGCGGAGTGAACGTGGCTGCAGGAGTACCTGTGGTATAACCGGGCAGGGTGTTCCACGTCACCGTGTCCTGGCTCCATCCATTGCCCACCTGATAGAGCGCGGCGCCCTGGAACCCGCTGTCCACAGGCGTACCAAGCTGGAGATTGAATGTAATCGTCTCTGCATCCACAGGAATCTTGGCAAGACTGACGCGCAAGATTCCCTTGCGGTAGTACCCCGAGGCGTCCAGCTTGACCGGGAAGGTCGCGGAGTTCCCCCCCATCACCGTGTTCGCGGTTGTGCCATCCTGCACATAGGTGTCGCTCTCGGCAAATTCCTCAAGGCCGCCGCCCACGCGGACAACGGCCCGCAGCTCGACCCCCGCGCTGTTGGAGAAGTTCTCGTCCAGCACCGGAATGCCAATGACGGTGTAGTCACCCGCGGCGTTCGCCGTATAGCCGTTGCGCCGCCAGCTGACGGACAGCGTATGCTCCTGCAGGTCGTTGGCCAGGAACACGGCGGTCTCAGGCAGGGGCAGTTCGTGAAAAGCGGTGCCCAGCTCTACCGAGAGGTTCCCCACCTTGGTCACCGCGCCCACCAGCTCCAGCTGCTCGGTATGGGCAAGCTCCAGGGTGATCACGCTGCCGGCACCGCCCAACGCGGCGGTATCCACAGAGAATTTGACGAAAGGCTCGCTCTGCAGGAGGGTGATGTTGGCGTCGCAGCCGATCACCGTTCCGGGGGCGCCCAGACTCACGGTGATGACCCGGTCCTTCTGCGTGGGGTCGGAGACAGCCAGTTTCACGGCAGCACCCTTGCGCTCCATGACCACGGAGGCGGCCTTGTCCACGGTGATGCCCGCCACGGTAGCCTCAGCGTCCTCCCAGAAGTTGGCGGCTACCACGTCGTTTTTGATGTCTCGGGCGGCGTGGACGGCGCTGTCGTTGCGGAGGATCTCCACGTCGGGGTCGGCGGCAAAGGCGGCGGTCTCGGCGGCAGTCCTTCCGGGGAGAAGCACATATTCATAGCTCGCGCCCGAGGGCTTTACGCCGTGGTCGAACCAGAGGGTCGCGAAGTAGTTGGTCTCCGTGCCGCTGGTGGCACCCTGGGCGGACCAGTCGCCGGTGCGCTCTTCCTTGATGGCCTTGACGGTGCTCTCCTCAGGGAAATAGTAGCCCACGTCGGCCCCCGCCACGTTGCCCGTCACGTGCATCCAGGCGGGGCTGAACTCGGCAGGGCTATCGGTGAGGGCGGGGGTCTTTCCATCCACAGTCACCACATTGGAGCCATCCTGGAGGAGCTTGCGGTTGTCCACAATGGTCTCCACGCCGTTTCCGGTGGAGGAGGTGATGTCGCTTCCCATCATAACGATGCGGTCGTCAAACATAAAATAGCTCTTCTTGACGTCGGTACCGCTGCGAGTGGAGCTATTTGCCTGTCCCAGGGTACGCATATGGGTGCCCGCCGCGCCAAAGCTGTCGATGCTGGCGCCGCCGGTCCAGGTGTAGATGTTCTTGGTCCGGTCGCCTGTACCGTCATTGAAGACAAGGTGCTCGGCGGTTATGCCGGGGAGCCTGGTGGGGTCCACGGTGGCCCAATAGCCGCCGCCATACTGCTCCTCGTCGGCGTCGTAGAGGTAAAACATGCCGTCCGAGGTGTTCCAGGTCCGCTTTCCCTCGCTGTTGATCAGCTCATGGCCGTAAGTTCTGGAGGAGTGCATAGACACGGCGAAACCGAATTTCTGAATGATATGTACCGTCTTGTCCATGGCGAAGGTCTTGGTGATGGCATACTCGCTCCGGGGCTGCACGGAGGCGTCGTTCACCAGCTCCTCGGCGATCTGGATGGAGGTGATGCTGGGCATATGGGCATAGTAGTACTCCGCGTCCAAGGACAGGAGGTACTTCATCATACTGTCAAAGCGCGCGTTCTGCTCCTCAGTGGGGAAGGTGCCCCGCAGGGGCAGGATGGCGGAGAGGAGCTCGGCGCTGCGCTCCCGGTCCCAGGAGCCGCTGCGGGTAACGTCCCGGCTGGACACCATGTCCATGGTCCGTGTCTCATAGACAAAGGGCTCGATGCCGTTGAACACAAAGTCATAGGCCACATTCTCAGACTGGTCGTCATAGCGCAGTTCCCATGCAGAGCCGTTGAGCGTCTTTAAAAAGACGCCCAGATTGTTGAACAGGTCTGCGCCGTAGCCGCCGATGTAGGCCAGGGCCTGGTGTTGGATGTAGGAGCCGTCGGCATAGAACCCGTCGGCATCGCTGGTGGTCAGCTTGGTGTAGGGGTTATTGACCAGTACGGTCTTGACCCCTTCCTTCACATTCTCCAGCATGCTCTCCTCCTCCAGCAGGATGCCGGCCTGGGCCACGGCATTGGCCTTCAGCAGGAGGTTGCCGCCCGTCATGGCGGGGCCGTTGGAGTTGGGGCCGCCCTTGGTGCAGTAGGGGGCATACCACTGCATGGCCTTCGCGTAGGTCTCTACCTGGGCGGGGGTCAGCTCGTCGTACAAAACCATGACCAGATTGCCCAGAGCGGTAGGGGCGGTGATCTCCCAGTGATACCAGTTGCCATAGCCCCTCTGCCCGTAGGGGAAGTACTTGCCCACCATGTAGTCCATGGCCCTGATAAGCTCGTTGCGGACATAATCATTGTGGTAAAAGTCGGTGCCCACGGTACCCCAGGCCTGGGCAATGAAGCGCAGGCGGGTAAAGGTGGCCGCCATATTGCCCGACCGGGTGTAGGCCGCGGCACTGTAATCGTTGATGGGGGTCATGTCCAGGTCGGGCCACAGGTCGTCCCGGGCGGGGTCGCTGCTCTTGACCATAGTGTTCCAGTGCTCTGCCGCCGTGGTGTTCAGGGTCTCCACGTAGGCCAGGACTGCGGGATTCGCGAGATCCAGGTCGTCCCCCGTGCCACCCAGCAGGTAGGAGCGCCAGTTCTCCCGCAACACTTCATAGGTGTCCCGTCGGGGTGTCTCCAGCCGTGTCACTCCCGCCAGGGAGGCGTCGGCTTTGACTGCCTCCTCAGCGAGAGCCGCATGGGTGGCGGCCCCGTAGAGCAAGCTGCTGGGGGCCGGCTCCACATAACTGATCCCGGTCTGGTCGTAATACTGGTTCAACAGCTCCATAAAAGTCTGCGAGGCCGCCTTGACCTTGGCCACATCAGACTCCGGGTAGTACAGCGGATTGCTCAACACGTCCTCCGCACGCTGGGCTTTGGCTGCGTAGCCGTCTTCTCCGATGGGGACCACCACGTCGTACTCAGGCATCCACTCCCCACTGATGAAGTTGCGGGCGCGGAAAGCCACATACCCCTCAAAGATCTCCACTTCATAGCCGCATCCCACATCGCTGGAACCGTTGCCCGCATCCGCGGCGATAAAGGAGGGGACGTCCACTGTCACCCCGTACTCGCGGGGGATCACCTGGGCCACGCCGAATCCGTTGTGGATGTGGCCCGAGAGGAACACGCCGTTGGGGTATTGGGCCATGATCTCCTTGACCTTGGCATCCGCGCCGGTCTGATAGGCTTGACCATAGCCGTCAAAGCCATCTAGGGTGTTACTGCGCCAGTGGGTGTCGTTCAGGGCCTGGTGGGAGATAATAAAAATCGGCTTGGAGGGGTCGCGCTCATAGGCCTCCCTCATTGTCTGCTCAAACCACTGGATCTGCTGGGGGGACATATACATGGCGTCCTTGAGCCCCAGTTCCGTATTGAGCATGATGAAGGTATATCCGTTTTCATCCAGCCCGCTGGTACCCAGCGTCTTGGAGTGGTAGAGCGTCTCCTGGGCGCAGTCAGGCATATAGGGGGCGTTGTTGGTCTTGTAGAGCTCCTTGGCGGTGTCCCAGTAGTCGCACAGCTCAGGCTTGGTGGGGTCCTTGTTCCACTTGCCGGAGTCGGCCCCGCGCACGTCGTGGTTCCCCAGCAGGATGAGCGTCTTCGCATCGCTGACAGGATTATTTTCCCGTGTTGCGGTGTAGAAACCCGTATACTGGTCGGTCGTGGTACTCTGGGTAAAGTCGCCGCCATTGACAAAGGCGATGGTTGTACCGGCGTTGGTGGTCTTCATGTCCTCCATTGCGGTGATATAGTCCGCGATTCTGCTGTCATGGACACCGCCTCCCACGTGCACGTCGGAGATCACATGGAAACTCGCCAGTGGCTTTTCCCCGTTGGCAAAGAGCTGATAAGCCTCCTCCCCCTCTTTGACCAGTGCCTGGATGGCTTCGGCGGTAAGTCCGGGAACAGCCAGCTGGGACAGTATGCTGTCCAGCACGGCAATGGCTGCGGCAATCCGTTCCCGGGGGAAAACGATATTGGGTGTCATGGCGGCCAGCGCGGCCCTCCGCTCCGCTATCCGGGCCATGCCCGCGCCCTCGTTGTAGAGGGCCTGAATGGTATCAACCGGGAGGACTCCGCCGTAGATACGCAGCTCGTCCATCAGGCAATTCGTCATACCGTTTTGAAAGTTTCCTCCGGCCCCCAGAACAAATTCCAGCCCGGCATCGATGGTGTCCGGCGTATCCGATATTGTGATTGAACCCGCGCTTGCGCCGTCCAGATAGAATGTCATGCTCCCGCTCCGGTCATAGTTCACGGCCAGGTGGTGCCAATTCCCATCCTTGGGCACCGTATAGTTGTTTTTCAGTTCTTTGCGGCTGTTTCCTGTGGCTGAAAAGTTGATACGCAGGTCGCTTGTAAACGCGCCGATCGTAATCCCGCGATTGCTGCCGCTATAATAATTTTTATTGCTGATAATCGCGCCATTGTTAGAGGTACCGGTGGATTTGAACCAGAGCGCCACGGCAAAATTCCCGGTGCCAGGAAGGATCTGTGCGCTCGCGCCGTATTTGACGTACCGGTTCGCATCCGCATTGTCTCCGCCATTGGCGGCTCCGTCAAAAACGACGGCGTTGCCCAAAATGCCGGGAGCAAACTCCAGCTCACCCACGACCGTGCCGTCGTGTCCGTTTCCGGAGAGGTCCTTTACCGTGGTCCCATCCATATCGGCCTCGTCAAAGCTGGAGTAGAGGATCAGTTCTCCGTTTATGGTGTCCCCCGTTATCTCTCCCGCCTCAGCGGGCAAGCAGACCATCGTGAGCAGCATGGCGCATGTCAGAACTCCTGCCAGCCATCTCTTCCCTTTCATCAATGACTCCCCCTTTCACCTTTTTCTCCCAGCTGTGCGAAACGCATGAGGAGCACGGCCGCCTCGGCCCGGGTAGCGCTGCCCTGCGGGTCCAGAACACCGCCCGTCTTGCCGGTAAACAGCCCATTGGCCACCGCCCAATCCATGGCGTCTTTCGCCCAGACGGAAATGCTGTCCGCGTCGCTGAACGCGGAGAGGTCGGCCTCTGCCGCCTCCGCCCCGGCATAGCGGTACAAAAGCGCCGCGATCTGTTCGCGGGTGACAATGCTTTCGGGATTGGTGCCGTCAGTAATTCCGGCGCTCATGCCCCAGACCAGGGCCTCGCCGTACCAAATATCCTTATTTGCGCCGGTCTGTGCGGGTGCGCCCGCCACACGGTGGAGAATGGTCACCATCATCGCGCGGGACACGTTGGTGTTGGGCTCAAAGCCCTTGTCGGTCCCCTCCATCAGGCCGTTATCCACCACATACTGCGCCGCGGGGATATACCAGGCGTCTGCCTGCACGTCGGAGAACAGCTCAGTCACGGCCGTTCCAGGTTTGGCAGGCGTGGTCGGTTTCGTGTTCGGGCCGCTGGAGGCACCGTCGTTTGCGGTGAGCGCATCCAAGGCACCCATAAGCTTTTCTGTTGCGGCGTCCACGGCAGCCTGGTCCCCCACGCTCAGTTCCTGGTTGTCTAGAACGGCCTGTGCGGCGGCCACCGCGTCAGTCACTGCCTGGGCCTTGGCGGCGCTCTTCCCGGTGAGGTCGGTGGCGGCGGCCTTGGCCAGGGCGGCGGTCAGCGCCGCCTTATCCGCCTGCTGGTAGGAGAGTTTCCACAGTGCGCTCTGCAGGGCCTGATAGCTCTCCTGTATCTCTGCCCGGGTGGCATCGGAGTTCTGGTTCACCTCCCTGCCTGCGGCTATGGCGGCCAGCAGCTCGCCCCGCACCGAGGGCACCAAATTGGCCGCCGTACCCTCGTCCACCGCCTTTTGGGCTGTGTTGAGGGCATAGATGAGAATGTTCTTGTCGGGGAAGAGCACCAGCGTCACTTCCACGCTGGGCTGCAGGCCGTCAGGGTTGCGGAAACTGCCGCCCGTGGCATCGATCGCCCCTCGGATGGTGTAAACACCGACCGCCAGGTGGTTGTAGCCGCCGGCGCTCCAGGTCACGGGAGCCTGTGCGGTCTCCCCGCCAGACAGGGTGACCTCCACGGTGTTGGGCAGGCCCAGCGCGGATAGAATGGTACCCGCCCCTGCAGTGACAGGGGGGATGTCGGCAATGCTCACAATGGTGGGCAGCGGAGCGGTCACCCTGACAAGGGCCACGGCAGTAAGGCCGGCCACCGTGCCGTTCACCTGAAAGCTTGTCCCCGCGGCTGCATACTGGCTCGGTGCAATTTCATCCCAGATCACAGCTTCGCTGCCTGTGGTACCGCTGTTATATGTGACAGACACCGTCTCCGGCAGCGCGGGATACTCGCCGGCGGGTGTGGAGACCTCCACCGTTTCCGCCTCTACCGCAAGCAGCGGATAAGTCATCTCCAGCGCGGGCCGGTTGGCCTCCGCCGCGTTTTCCTTTGAGGCAAAATAGATGCCGCTGTTGGAGAGATTCGTGCTGCTGTTCACCACAATCATAAAGCCGAAGTTCGTTTTGCCCGCATTTTTTATATAGCTGGTCACGTCAAACGTGGCGGTCCTGCCCTCCGCGACCTCAGCGGCGGTAAAGGTCTTTTCATTGATAACAATGGGCAGAGAGGCATCGCTCTGGGTAATGTCGTTCCACTTTACAGTAGTTTCATCCCAGTCGGTCCCCACATCGTAAATGCGCAGCCCCCGGTCGGCACTGCCTGAGGTATCCTGTCCCGTCACATATAAATTGAGAACAATACCGCCGGCCGCCCCTATCGCCTCTTCGCTCAGATCAAACCGTACCAATACCCGGCGGTTATACGCGGCAGAAGTGGTCAGCCCTTTCACTGTAAATGTCGCGTTGCCGCCAAAGGGCCCGGCATTGTCAGCCTGAATATAGGTGTCCTGGCTGGTCACCACCCGCTGCGTCCAGGTGCCTGCCGCCATCAGCGACGGCTTTGCCTCCTCCTGCGCCAGCACCGTGAGCCCTCCGGCGCTCATCAACATGATGAATACCAGCAACAGATTCACCATTCCGTACAGAACACGTTTTCCCGCCCATTTCCTCATGGATCCTTCCCTCCTATATCCTTTCACCAGCATGAACTGGCTATGATAGGCTAATTATCC
>DATMXU010000053.1:0-2530 GCA_035562355.1 Pseudoflavonifractor sp. | reverse complement strand
GGCGCGCTTTGGCCGGGAGCCGCTGGTGACGCTGCTGGGCAAGCAGGGGGCCGCCCTCCACGACTACGCCACCGGAGATGAGCACGAGCCGGTCTCCCCCGCCGCCGCCGCCGCGCCGCCCAAGTCGGTGGGGAGCGGACTCACCTTCAAGCGCAATCTGCTGGGGTGGGAGGATGTGCGCACCGGCGTGACAGCCCTGGCCGACGAGGTGGCCGCCCGGCTGCGGCGACACGGGCTCAGGTGCGCCACCATCCAGGTCACCATCCGGGACCCGGGCTTTAAGGATATCTGCCGCCAGAAACCGCTGCGCACGCCCAGCTACACCGCCCGGGAGATCGGTGGGGCGGCCATGGAGCTCATCACGGCGTCCTGGAATATGAAAAACCCCATTCGTGCCCTCACCATCACGGGACAGAGCCTGGTGGGGGAGGACGAGGTGACCGAGCAGCTCTCCCTCTTTGAGGAGGATGCCGCCCCCCGGCGGGAGCGGCGCGAACGCCTGGAGCAGGCCATGGACAGGATTCGCACCAAATACGGCGAGGAGGCCATCACCTTCACGTCGGCCGTCAAGGACGAGCTGGGGCTCGCCGGCGATAACAAGCTGCCGCCGCTCGACGGGGAATGAGGCGGCCTACCGCTCCCATACCGTCAGAAGGGTCCCCTCCTCCACCGTCACCCGCACGGGTGCGCCGATAAATTCATTGCTGACCCCCAGCGGGAAATCGCAGGTGAGTACCGCGCCGGCCAGAGGGTACTTGAGGCCCTCCAGGGTCACGCCGCGGGCGGTGTCCCCCTGGCAAAAGACCGATACCATGCCGCCCGCCCGCGCCTCCAGGCGCAGCGTACCGCCCGACACCGCGCTTGCGGCCCAGCCAGGGCCGTAGAGGGTGTTTTCGCAGCCCCGGCGGGCGAGCCAGGTTAAAATCTGCAGGTTCGCCAGAGTGTGGTCGAACCTGCCCCCGGCGCCGCCGTAGATGTGAAAGCACCTGTAGCCCCGCTCTATCCCAAGGCGGGCGGCGGCCATCATGTCGGTGTCATCCTTCTCGACGGGGAGGCGGACGACGGCGGGACCCGCGGGTGTCTCCCCCAGGGAGTCGAAATCCCCCACCAGCAGGTCGGGGACGATTCCCAGTTCGGCAAGCCAGGCCTTGCCGCCGTCGGCGGCAATTACCAGGTCGCCGGGCATGGGCGTGATTCGCTCCTCCGTCCGCTCCCCCGCGCCCACAAGATAGCACCGGGAGCCGCCCCCGCTATCAGTTTTCCCCATGTCCCATTTCCCTCCCGCCGGTTCTCTCAGGGATATGATACCACAAAGGCGAACCCCTTCGCGGTATATGGCATCATCGGCGGTTCCCCCTGTCAGAACGGGAGCCGACTGTGCCAAAATCCCGGTATAATAGCTGTTCTGCGGCCATGATACCATAAGCGTCAGCGACCGGTATCATGAGTCATGCTTTTCGGCTGCCCGCGTAAGCGGGGAGAAAAACGACTCCAAAAAGTATAATAGCCGCTTAGCGGCTATTATACCACAAACGCGGGCGGGGCGCGAGGATTTTGCGCCTTTTCTCCTCAGCCCCGTTCCCCCATGGCCTCCTCCAGCTTTTTGAGGGCCTTTTTCTCGATGCGCGATACATCGCGCACCTCGTATTGTAAGTAGATGCCCCTAAGAAATCGCCTCCATCGCAGGGAAGCGGAAGTTAATATAGAGTTGTTTTCCCTCGCTGTATTCGATACGCTCAACCAGACTTACCAGAAGTTCACGGTTATGGTCGGTAGTAGATAGATAACGGTCTACCAGTGTCTTTGCCATCGTCCTGTGATCTATCGGCCTTTCGGCCTGCGCGGTTAGCTTGGCAAGCCTTTGCTCTAATAAGGTTCGCTCGGTTTTGACTTTCTGATAGATACGGGCGAAATCCTCCTCGCTCAGCAGACCGCTCAGTTTATCCATATAGACCTTATCCAGATGGGAGGTCAACCCCGCAATTTTCCCAGCCAGACCATCCATCTCCTGTTTGAGCCGGTCTACCTCGTTCGCCTCCTGCACCGCCTGCTCGGCAATGGGCGTTAATCCCTCGCGGTTCACATACCTTTCGCAGACATCGCGTAACTGCTCCAGTACGGCATTTGTTACCGTCTCCTCCTTGATGCTGTGACAGGAGCAAACGCCCACCTTGGTAAACCGCTGATAGGTACGGCAGACAAAGTACAGGCAGTCTTCGCCGCTGGGTTTCTTGCGGTTGATGACCGCCATGGGGTAGCCGCACTCGTGGCAGTACATAAGCCCCTTAAGCAGGAAGTCATAGGTTCGACTTCGGGTGTGCTTACGGCTATCCACCAGTAGACGCACCCTTTCGAATTCCTCCTGCGTGACCAGTGGTTCGTGGGTATTCTCCACCACCACCCAGTCTTTGGGCTCTATATGGACGCATTTCTTGGACTTGTAGCTGATTTTCTTGCTGCGCCCTTGCACCATGTGACCAAGGTAAGTCTCGTTTGCCAGCATATCAGAGATGCGCTCACTGCTCCACAG
>DATMXU010000052.1:0-3405 GCA_035562355.1 Pseudoflavonifractor sp. | reverse complement strand
ACCAGCCCCGCCAGCAACAGCCCTACCGCGGCCCGCCGCCGTACCGTGTCAGCCCTCCGGCGGCGCATAGCCCATGCCCTCCAGAATGTCGGGCACCCGCTCCAGGCTGCGCACTGTCTCCTCGGTGGGGGAGTGCTCCACTTGCTCTACCTGCTCCAGGCTCCCGTACTGCCCGTCCACCGGACGGAAGAACCTGCGGAGTACCTCGTGCCGGTAGAGGAGGTAGTCCCCCAGCCGCCAGCCCTTTTCCGTGGGGCGGATGAGGCCGTACTTCTCAAACTCCGCCAGCTCCAGGGAGCGTAGATTGTACACCATCTTGGAGGCGGAGGAGGGGCGTACGTTGAGCTTGCCCCCCAGGGTGTTGATCCTTCCAAAACCCTCGCTGCGCCCCTCGCGGCAGATCATCTCCAGATAGTCCTCCATGGCCCCGGTGACAGCCGGGCGATTTTTTAATTGATAGCCCTTTTGGGTATAGAAATCGGCGTTGTCATCCATGGAAACACCCCCCTTGACAGCATATGGCCGTGCCGCCGGGCGCATGCCTCCCCAGCGAGTATTGTCTCCTGTGCGCCCTCCGGGAGCGTGCGCCCCTGCCACTGAGGTACATGCGTCCACCGTCAAGCGGCGGCGGCTTTTCGATATCGGCCTGATCCCCTGCACTACAGTCACCTGTACGGCCAGGAGCCCGGCGGGGGGACCCGGCGGCCTATCTGATCCGTGGGGCCGTCGTCGCCCTGCGGCGCGCCGATACGGCGGGGGTGGGCCTGGATAGGGTGAGCGGCTGATGGGCCTTACCCGCACCTCCACCGGAGCCTGGGCGGCGGAGGGAGAGCTGGTCATTTTTAAGGAGCGCCACGTCGACGTGGGCAAGTCCACCATATTCACTGGTCTGTTCCACCACTTGTATGACCATCGCAAAGGAGACGCTTAGCGCCAAGTGGCCCCTGCGCTCCTTCGCCCTCCCCATGGCAGTGGGGGGACGCTTGTCTGTTTTATGGTGGCGACGACTGCGCGGATATTGGGGCTCACGTAGGACGAACTTAAGAGGGCCCGGGTATGGAACATACCCGGGCCCTCCTTTGCGATCTATTTATAGGTTTAAAACGAAATCAAAAATGCCGCACAAAGATGTCGCTCTTCTCCAAAAACTCCTCCACGGTCTCGAACTCCAGCTGGTGCAGCAGCTCCAGCACGTAGGGATTGTCCAAGGGGGTGGGGTAGACGGCCTCGTCACCGTACCGCTCCACGTTTTCCTTACCCGCCTCTTTCGGCAGGATGGCCTTGGGGCCGCCCACGCAGCCGCCCACGCACCCCATGCCCTCGTAGAAGTTGGCGTTCCCCTCGCCGTTGCGGATGGCCTCGATCATAGTCTTGCATGCGGGTACTCCGTCGGCCTGGCGGGTACGCACACCGATGGCGCGGCCGGGGTGCAGGCGGTCCACCGTGGCGCGTACCGCCTCGCTCACGCCGCCGGTGCGGGCATAGATACGCCCGGCGCGGGAGGAGTGGTCCTTCTCGCTCTCCTCCAGCTCGGCAGGGTCCACCGCCGCGGCCTCGAAGATGTCCCGCACCTCCTGGAAGGTGAGCACATAGTCGATGGCGCCCTTCAGGTCGCTCTCCCTGGCTTCGGCCTTCTTGGCGATGCAGGGGCCGACGAAGATGGTGAGGGCGTCAGGGTGGAGTTTCTTCACGGTCCGCCCGGCGGCGACCATGGGAGACACTGCGCCGGGCACGTGGGGCATAAGCTCGTGGTACACCTTGCGGATCATGCCGATCCACATGGGACAGCAGCAGCTGGTGAGCTGGAAGTCGCTCTCGGTGTTGATGTTCTGGTCGAACTCCAGGGCTTCCTTCAGGGTGAGGATATCCGCAAAGAGGGCCACCTCCATCATTCCGTCAAAGCCCACGGCCTTAAACGCGGAGCGGAGCTTGCCCGGCGTGACCTCGGCCGAGAACTGGCCAAGAAAGGCGGGGGCGATGAGCGCATAGACCGGTCCCTTTGCCTCCTTGACAGCGGCCAGGGTGGGCAGTATGTCCTTGCTGGCAGTCAGCGCGCCCGACTGGCAGGCCTCGATGCAGGCGCTGCATCCCGCGCACTTCACCGGGTCGATGGTCACGCCGCCGTCGCTGTCGCGGGTGATGGCGTCAAAGAGGCAGGCCGCGGCACAGTGGGTGTCCGTTCCCTCACAGGTACAGTCTTTCAGCCGCCAGACCGGGCCGTATTTCTCCGGGTGGAGCAGACAATCCAGGTGCCGGGGATCGTAGTCGTCATCGCCGGGGAGGGCGGTCTCGCCACGGCTGGCCTTGTCCAAAAGTCCGCGGTACAGATCGTCAAAAGAAGTCATACTGCTGCCTCCAAATCAAAAAGAGTATATAGCTATCTTAGGGTATTATACCGAAAGCTGGGGAAATTGGGAAGATGGAAAAGAGATAAATCAGAGCTTGATGTGAATCGAGGGGGAAAATCAGCGTTAGCGGGGCTGATGATTTGTGATCACCTTGGTATCTAGTGTTGGACCTTTTCGATATTTTATTTGTCTGGCTGGGGCTTATCTGCTTTATGATACCTCTGGTCATTTTGGCGGTGAAAAGGGGAATAGGACATAAAAATTCCCGGACTGGATTTATCGTCCGGGCTGGGACCTTTACTTCTATTTTACCGAGATACTTAAATTGTTAATTTTGCCGTAACATTTTTTGCTTTTTTGCTTAACACTTCTTGGGTATCATAATACTTGCAAGGGACAATTGCTTTTTCATTTCATCCTCTTTCCTTAGAGCGGGCCGGACGTCAGGAGCAGGCGTCCGGTTTTCTCTATGCCCCGCAGCATAAGGGCGGCTGCTCTGGAGGGCGGGGCCGCCCCTTTAGCGGTCAGCGTTATTAAACACCATAAGCAGGCCTATGACTCCGAAACCCAGGCCGATCCAGTACCAAAAATCTCCCGCTCCCGTGAGAAGGGGCAGAGCAATTAAAATACCAAACAACAGTAACCCTATGCCCTTCAGTTGATGTTGCATAAGTGGTTTGCCTCCTTTTGTTATCAGCTGCTTAAGTATACCACATCCCCACGCCCATGCATAGAGCGGCAAAAGAACCCCTATCGCTCGGAAGACGAGTGGTGGTTTTTTTTTCGTTTCTCGGCCTATTGCCCGACTGGCAGGGCGGATGGCTAAAACTCAAGCTTGTCAAAGACAAAGTGATATCGTTAAGGGGAGAATATATTGCAAAGATATCGCATAAACCCATTGAAGGCAAAAGAAAAATCCTGAAGGCCTGACGAATCAAGACTTTAGGGGTTAACCCCCCGCAGCGAAATAGACGCCGCAAGTGCGGTTTCCCAAGCGTTTTGGCCTATGATAAAAATCTTGGTACGGGGGCATTTACTTGCCCCGAGCAGATAAAAT
>DATMXU010000051.1:0-14888 GCA_035562355.1 Pseudoflavonifractor sp. | reverse complement strand
GTATATTCTTAAAGGAACATATCTACAAGTACGCACATTTTTGTGCCTCACATTAGGAGCGATACAATGTCAAAAGAATGTGAAAAGACAAAGGCGGTCCATACGAAGAAATGTGCCGTAACACATGCGCTCGAGATCATTGGCGGGAAATGGCGGCTGCCGATTATCTGGGAACTCTCCGCACAGAAAAGCATGCGGTATAACGAGCTGAAACGCCGCCTGAATGGAATTACCAATATTATGCTGACAAGAGCGTTACAGGGCCTGGAAGAGCATGGACTGGTCAGGCGGGTAGAGCTTTGCCAGGTGCCGCCCCATGTGGAATACTCCCTGACCGAGAGCTGCAATGAGTTGCTGCCCGCTTTAGAGATCATCAATGAGTGGGGTAAGGGGAAAATGCTCGATGCGTCCTGTAGGGATATCACCGACAGCGGGGATACCAAACTTGTTCGATAAGGCTCTAGAGAAAGGTATAACCCTGAAAGGCATTATTTCCTTCTGAGTACAGCCTTTGTGCAAGCATTTCCGGACTTTGATATCATCGTTATGAATGCTCGATACATGTGCCCCAGCCAAATTTATATGTCCCTGTTTACCACAGATTTCTATGTTGAACCGCACTGCAGCAAAAATTATGGTATACTTTAATAGATCCGACCGGTGCTGCCGCAATTATGGCGCGTATGGTGTGCCGCGCTGCGGCGATTGTGAAAGGAGGGTATTGCTGTTGAGCATAAGCAGAGTTGGGGGCCTGATCGCTGCCGCCAGCAAGAGGGCGAGCCGTCCCACATTACAGCTTGGCGGCATCAGCGTGGTAGAGCGTATCGTGCTCACCTTCCAGCAGGCGGGCGTATTTCCCATCGTAGTGGTAACTGGCGTGGAGGCCGACGAGGTCAAGTACCGGCTGGCCGGCCGCGGCGTGGTTTTTTTGCACAATGAGGCGTTTGAAGACCCCGAGCTGATCGACTCGGTGAAAATAGGGCTCTCCTTTTTGCGTGGCAAATGTGAGCGCGTCGTATTCTCTCCGGTGAACACCCCGATGTTTCTCCCCGCTACGCTTTATACGCTGCTTGGGACGACGGGAGACATTGTCACCCCCTCCTATATGGGCAGGGGCGGGCACCCTATTTTATTCTCCAACGCTGTGATACCCAATCTTCTCGCCTGGCAGGGGGAGACCGGCCTGCGGGGCGGCCTCGCCTCCATGTCCGGTCTCCGCATACCGGTTGAGGTCGATGATGAGGGCATTTTGCTTACGATTCACCAGCAGGCCCGCTTGCAGGCACACTATGAGGAAAACAAGGCCTCGTTTTTACATCCCCGGCTGCGCCTCAGCCTGGAACGCGAGGAGGAGCTGTTCAACGCCAGGGCAAAGCTGCTGCTGCTGCTGATCGGCGAGAACCACTCGGTCCGAACCGCCAGCGCCATAATGGCGCTCTCCCAGAGCAAGGCATGGGATATGCTCAATAAGCTTGAGGCCGCCCTGGGATATGCCCTCATTACCCGCCGCAAGGGCGGCACGCAGGGCAGCCGGAGCGACCTGACCCCCGAGGGGCTCTCTTTTTTAAAGGCCTGGCAGCGCTATGAGGAGCGCGCGATTGAGTGCGCCTATTTGGGATACCTTCAGATGCTGCGGGATATCTCCCCTCTTCCATCGTAGCATAGAGTCAATACGTCCCGAGGCGGCCCATTTCATCATGAAATGGGCCGCCTCTTCTCTGTGCAGTGCAACAAAAAACGCCGTGCTTTTCCTCTGCCGGGTAGCATGTTCCTCCAACAAAGAATTTGGCATGCCGTTTTTAGGCGCGCTACAATGTAGATAATCGTTACCGCCGCATTCCCACAACGTATTTTTGATGCAGGAGGAGATGTTATTGTTTACCCTGACTGTAAACGGAACCGAGGTCCATACAGAGAAGGATAAGCGCCTATTGTCCTTTTTGAGGGACGATCTGCGGCTGACCGCCACAAAGGACGGATGCAGCGAGGGCGCCTGCGGCACCTGCACCGTGTTGGTGGACGGCAAAAAGGTAAAGGCCTGCACCCAGAACCTGTCCAGGTTTGAAGGCAAGCGCATCGTCACGGTGGAGGGGCTGAGCGAGCGGGAAAAAGAGGTCTATACCTACTGTTTCGGTGAGGCCGGAGCCGTGCAGTGCGGTTTCTGTATTCCCGGCATGGTCATCTCAGCCAAGGCGCTTCTGGACGAGAACCAAAGCCCCACCCGCGCCGAGGTAAAGGCCGCGCTGCGGGGAAACATCTGCCGCTGCACCGGATACAAAAAAATTGAAGACGCCATTTTGATGGCCGCCGATTTTTTCCGTGAGAACCGACCTGTTCCCGCACCGGATACCTCCACCGGCGTGAACCGCCGTTTCCAGCGCCCTGATGTGCGGGAGAAGGTGCTTGGAACCGGAGAATTTGTGGACGACATCGTTCTGCCGGGCATGCTGTACGCCAAGGCCCTGCGCTCCAAATACCCTCGAGCGGTGGTGAACAAAATCGATCTCTCCAGGGCGGAGGCCCATCCGCAGTGCGTAAAGATCCTCACCGCCAAGGACGTCCCCTACAATAAAACCGGCCATATTATCCCCGACTGGGACGTGATGATCGCCGAGGGGGACACGACGCGCTACATTGGCGACGCCATCGCGCTGGTGTGCACCAAAACCCAGGAGGCGCTGGACGAGGTTTTGGCCCTCATCGAGGTGGACTACACCGAGCTCACTCCCGTCACCAGCCCCACCGACGCGCTGAAGGCAGACGCGCCCCTGATCCACAAGGGCGGCAACATTATGCGCAAGGAGATTTTGCTTCGGGGCAGCGCGGACGCCGCGATCAAAAACTCCAAGTACGTAGTGACCCGCAAATACTACACCCCCTTTAACGACCACGCCTTTATGGAACCAGAGTGCGCCATTGCCATGCCCGAGGGGGAGGACGGCATTTTGCTCTACAGCGGCGCGCAGAGCGTATACGACGAAAAGCACGAGATCGCCGCCATGCTGAAAATCCCGGAGGAAAAGGTGCACTGCCAGAGCAAGCTGGTGGGCGGCGGCTTTGGAGGCAAGGAGGACATGAGCGTGCAGCACCACGCCGCGCTGATGGCATGGTACGTCAAGGCGCCGGTAAAGGTAAAGTTCAGCCGCCAGGAGAGTCTTCTCTACCACACCAAGCGCCACGCCATGGATATGGAGTTCACCACCGCCTGCGATGAGGAGGGGAACCTCACGGCCATGAAGGCAATCCTTATTGCCGACACCGGGGCGTACGCCAGCCTGGGCGGGCCGGTGCTGCAGCGGGCCTGTACCCACGCCGCCGGGCCGTATAACTACCAGAACGTCGACATCCTGGGTATGAGCGTGTACACAAACAATGTGGTGGCCGGGGCGTACCGGGGATTCGGCGTCACGCAGTCGTGCTTTGCCACCGAGAATAACCTCAATCTCCTGGCCGAGCTGGTGGGCATTTCCCCCTGGGAGATCCGCTATAAAAACGCCATCCGTCCCGGGCAGGAGCTGCCCAACGGCCAGCTGGCGGACGAGAGCTGCGCCATGGCGGAGTGCCTTGAGGCGGTAAAGGATGTTTATGAGGCCCACCCCTACGCGGGAATTGCCTGTGCCTTTAAAAACAGCGGCAAGGGCATCGGCATCCGGGACACCGGGCGGGTCCTGCTCAGCATTGAAAACGGCGTCGTCCACATCCGCACCAGCGCCGCATGCATGGGCCAGGGCATCGCCACGGTCTGCACCCAGATGCTGTGCGAGGTGACCGGCCTTGACCCCAGCAGCGTTTACCACGAGCGGCCCGACACCGTGCGTACCCCCGACAGCGGCACCAGCACCGCCAGCCGCCAGACTGTGATTACCGGAGAGGCGGCCCGCCGGGCCGCCGAAAAGCTGGCGGAGGCGCTGAAGGGCGGAAAGACCCTTGCCGAGCTGGAGGGGCAGGAATTTTACGGCGAATATGTGCCTATTACCGACCCCATGGGCACTCCGAAGAAAAACCCCGTGAGCCATGTCAGCTACAGCTATGGCGCGCAGGTCGTGGTGCTGGATGAAAACGGCAAAGTAGATAAGGTGGTGGCCGCGTACGACGTGGGCACGCCGGTCAACATCCAGAGCGTAGAGGGCCAGATCGAGGGCGGAATCGTGATGGGGCTCGGCTTTGCCCTGACGGAGGATTTCCCCACCGAGGGCGGGTACCCAAAGGTGAAATTCGGCACGCTGGGTCTGATGCGCGCGCCCGACGTACCGGCTATCGAGGTAAAGCTGGTGCAGTCGCGGGGCGAAAAGCTGCCCCTTGCCATGGGCGCAAAGGGCGTGGGCGAGCTGTGCCTGATCCCCACCTCCCCCGCCTGCTCCCACGCCTATTACCGCTATGACGGCAAACTGCGCACACGCCTGCCGCTGCAGGATACCTATTACAGGAAGACGAAGAAATGAAAGTGAACGGTCTCATTCTGGCCGCGGGCCTCTCCAGCCGTATGGGCAGCTTTAAGCCCTTGATGCCGGTGGGAGCGGAAACTCTGATTGAGCGCAGCACCCAGAGCATGCTCAGCGGCGGCGCGCGCCACGTCACCGTGGTGCTGGGCTACCGGGCCGCCGAGGCAGAGACCGTGCTGCGGGGGCGGTTCTTCCCCCAAAGGGTGAGCATCGTGCGCAACCCGGACTATGAGAGCACCGATATGCTGGCGTCGGCCAAGATCGGGATTGCCGCCCTGCCGGCCTGCGAGGCCTTTTTTCTGCTGCCGGGCGACATGCCGGCTGTGGACAGCGAAACCTTTTGGGCCGTGCGCGCCGCTATGCAGAGCACCGGCGCAAGCCTTGCCTTTCCCACGCTGGAGGGGCGGCGCAAGCATCCCCCGCTGATCTCCGCCCGGTGCGTCCTCTCCATTCTGGCCTTTGACGGCCCGGGCGGGCTGCGCGAAGTGTGGAGACAATACGCGGGCGAGACGGCAGAGGTAGCGGTAGACGATGCCGGCTGCCTCTTTGATACCGATACGCCGGAGGACTACCGCAGGCTGCTGCGGTATATGGAAAAGAAACAGCGCGTCCGCTATCCCGCGCCGCTCCCTATGCAAAGCGCAATTTGAACCACGAAAAAGGAGGAATGCTTGCAATGCGAGAAATCAGTAAATCGGTCATCAAAAAAGACCACGCGCCCAAAATGGACGGCAGTGCCATATACGTGGCCGACTGGCCCTGCGACGGGGTGCTGTACGGCAAGCTGGTGCGCTCGCCCTACGCCCGCGCCCGCGTACTGGATATTGAGCTGCCTCCCCTGCCGGAGGGGTATTTCACCGTGGACAAAAACGACGTGCCGGGTAAGAACGAGGTCCATATCGTCATGGACGACACTCCGGTGTACGCGGGAGAAACGGTGGAGTACATCGGCGACCCGGTGCTGATGATGGTGGGCCCCGAGGAGAAAGAGGTGGAGCGCCTGGCCGCCGCGGTCAACGTGGTATATGAGGTTTTGCCCGCCGTCTTGGACGTCCGGGATTCGGACACGGTGTTCTTTGACTACAGTTTCGGTCAGGGGGATACCGACGCCGCCTTTGCCGAGGCCGATAAGGTATATGAGGAGGAGTTTGAAACCGGCTATCAGGAGCAGGCCTATCTGGAGACCCAGGGCATGATCGCCGAGTATCGCGGCGGGAAAATGACGGTGCACGGCAGTATGCAGTGCCCGTACTATGTGCACGGCGCCATCGCAAAGGCGACCGGCCTCACGCCCGATAAGGTGCGCGTGCTGCAGGACACCACGGGCGGAGGCTTTGGCGGCAAGGAGGCGTATCCCTCCATTCTGGCCTGTCAGGTGGCGGTGGCGGCCTATAAGGCCGGCGGCAAGCGCGTGCGCGTGATCTATGGCCGGCGGGAGGACATGGAGTTTACCTCCAAGCGCCACCCCTCCCTCTGCCGGTACAAGATGGCGGTAAAGGACGGCTGTGTTACCGCGATGGACATTGACGTGAAGTTCAATTCCGGCGGCTTTACCACCCTCTCCGCCGTGGTACTGCAGCGGGGCATCATCGCGGCCCCGGGCGTATACCGGGTGAACAATCTCAAGGTGCGCGGCCGCGCCATGAAGACCAACACCATCCCCACGGGAGCCTACCGCGGCTTTGGCGCGCCGCAGACCTTCTTCGCTGTGGAGATGATGATGGACCACATCGCCAGGGATCTGGGCGAGGAGCCGCTGCGCTTTAAAAAGCGCCATCTGGTCGCGCAGTACGACGCCACCTCCACCGGCGGCAAGTACCACTTCCCCGTGCCGCTGCCCGCCATGATCGCCGAGGTGGAGGAGATGAGCGGCTACCGGGAAAAGTGGAGCGCGTATCAAAAGCCGCAGAGCGGGCGCTTTCGCAAGGGGATCGGCCTGAGCGTCTGGTTCCATGGCGCTGGCTTTACCGGCAGCGGCGAGCGGGACATCATCAAGGCCGTGGCCAAGCTGCGCAAGACCAGGGAGGGTTTCGTAGAGGTTCTGGCCAGCCAGAGCGACATCGGGCAGGGCCTGAAGACCACCTTCTGCAAAATCGTCGCCAATGAGCTCAACCTGCCGCTTGACAAGGTGAGCTACGAAAACCCCGATACCGACCGCGTCCCTGACTCGGGCCCCACAGTGGCCTCCCGCAGCTTGATGACGGTGGGCGAGCTTCTGCGCCGGGCCGCCATTAACCTGCGCAGCCAGTGGAAGGAGGGCGAGGAGCAGGTTGTGGAGGAGCATTTCAAGGAGCCGGATTTCGTTATCCCCTTCTACCTCGACAAATTCCAGGGGGACGCCTACCCCACCTACGCCTGGGCTGCCTGCGCGGTGGAGGTGCGCTTAGACACCCTCACCGGCGTAAACGAGGTGCTCGGCGCCTGGGCCAGCTTTGACGTGGGCACGCCCATCGACCTGAATATCGTGATCGGCCAGATGGAGGGCGGCCTTATGCAGGGCCTGGGGTACTCCAGCATGGAGCAGATGAACACCGACGCCAAGGGCCGCATCCGCAACAACAGCTACAGCGACTACATCATCCCCACCTCGGTGGACGTTCCCAACCTGCAGGTGAAGATGCACGTGGAGGAATACCCTCTGGGGCCCTACGGAGCAAAGGGAGCGGGCGAGCTTCCCTTGGTGGGCGTACCCGGCGCTTATATCGAGGCGATGGAGCAGGCCCTTGGCGGCGCTCTGCTCCACCACGCGCCGTTCAGCACCGAGGACGCATGGAAGGTTTTGCAGGCCAACGCGCAAAAGGAGGCGATCTGAATGGACGGCATTACGTTTATCCTGAACGGGGAGCAGGTCACTTACGAGGGCAGCGCCACCGCCCGGCTGCTGGACGTGCTGCGCGGTGAGTTTAAAAACACCGGTGTGAAGTGCGGCTGTAAGGAGGGCGAATGCGGCGCGTGCAGCGTGATCCTCGACGGCAGGCTTGTAAACAGCTGCATGGTGGCCATGGGCCGCGTGGACGGCAGCACCGTCACCACCATTGAGGGCTACCGCCGGACCGAGCGCTTTCAAGTGCTGGACGCGGCCTATGCCTCCGTGTCGGCGGTCCAGTGCGGCTTTTGCATCCCCGGCATGGTGCTGGCCAGCGAATGTATCCTGGCCCAAAACCCCAACCCCAGCGAGGAGGAGATCCGTGAGGGCATTTCCGGGAATTTGTGCCGCTGTACCGGTTATAACGCCATTGTAAAGGCCATCGGGATTGCTGCAAAGGAGGGGAACGGATTATGGTAAACGGATATGCGCCCCTTTCGCTCAGCGAAGCGCTGGAGCTGCTTGCCTCCCATACGCTCACCCCTTATGCCGGGGGCACCGATCTGATGATCGAGGAGGAGCGGGAGGGCGACTACCTCTTTCTGCATAGGATACCCGAGCTCAAGCAGGTGACCCGGGACGAGCAATACCTCCGCTTTGGCGCGGACTGCACCTTTTCCGAGCTTTTGGAGCATGAGCTGACTCCGGCTCTGCTGAAGGAGGCCCTGGCGCTGATCGCCGCTCCGGCGATACGCAACGAGGGCACCATCGGCGGCAATATCGGAAATGGCAGCGCCAAGGCCGACAGCGCGCTGATCTTCTTTGTCACCGATTCCAAGCTGCGGCTGGTCAGCAGCAGGGGCGAGCGCATCGTACCCATCAAATCGTTTTACAAGGGCCGCAAGCAGCTGGATCTGGCGAAGGACGAGCTGATCGCCGAGGTGCTGATGCCCCAAAAGTGGCTGGGCGGCTATTTTTATCAGAAAATCGGCGCCCGTAAGGCCCTGGCTATCTCCCGTCTCTCCTTCGCGGGCCTGATGACTGTTGAGGACGGGAAAATCGCCCACTGCGCCACCGCGTTCGGCGCCGTCAGCGACGTGATCATCCGCCGGGAGGATATCGACGCCATGCTGGTCGGCAAAACGCTCGAGGAGGCCACAGCGGAAAAGGCCGCGTATCTCAAGGCCTTTGACGACGCCATCGTACCGATACGCGGGCGCGTATCGGCGGCGTACCGTAAAAGCGTGTGCCTGAACCTGCTGGAGGATTTTCTGAATCAGTTTGGGATATAACCGTTTGGTTCCCCTATGGCCATTCAAAATAAATGGCATCTATTTGATAGCTCGGGTTCAAAACGATGCAGCGGTAAAAATGCCACTGGCTTTAAGCCAGTGGCATTAGCCGCTTTCAAAGGTTTTTAGCCCCAGAGTTCAGCAGTGGAGCATGGAGGCAAGGCCCCGTTCAGAGCGGCTGGCGGGACTCGAACCCACAGCACCCCTGGGTTTCACAGGCCAGGGCCTTTTCCATACAGTAGTCCTTATACTGGCGGGTGAAATAAGCGATTTTATGTGACACCTTCTCAAGATATTTTTGCATTTCCTCCATTTGTTTTTCCACGCTCCGCTTATGGGCCGCGAGCATATCACACCTGTCGTTTAGGGTTTCAGGCCCTTGCAGGCTCAAGTTGACAAAGTCCCGAATCTGTTTGATCGACATGCCTGTGTTCTTGAGGCAGCAAACCAGGCTCAGCCACTCCAAGTCCTCATCTGAGTAATGCCGGATACCGCTTTCACTTCTCTGTATGTGCGGCAATAGCCCTTCCTTTTCATAATACCGCAAGGTGTTCGGACTCAGGCTTGCCTTTTCAGCCGCGATTCTAACCGTATATCCCATATAGAAACCTCCAAGAAAAATTTCAATATACTCTTGACTTAGCGCTAACACTAAGGTTTATGATTATCGTACAGCAATCTCCCATGATAAGTCAAGAAATTCATCGAGGAGGGACAACAATGAACGCATTTACCGATTGTTACAGGTTATCTAACGGGGTGGAAGTCCCCTGCATAGGCTTTGGCACATGGCAAGCCCCAGACGGAGACATCGCCGTTTCTTCCGTACTCAGCGCCATTGAGGCGGGTTACCGTCACATTGATACCGCCCAGGGCTATGGCAACGAGGAAAGCGTTGGCATCGCGGTGAAAAAGAGCGGTGTTGACCGCAAGGACCTTTTTATTACGTCCAAGCTGACCAACAGTGAGCATGGTTACGAAAAGACGCTGGCCGCATTCGAGGGCACGATGAAGAGACTGGACATGGAGTATCTCGACCTGTTCCTGATTCATTGGCCCAACCCCATTGCCTTCCGTGACAACTGGCAGGAAACGAATGCGGGTACCTGGAAGGCTTTTGAGGAACTATACAGAGCCGGGCGCATCCGCTCCATCGGTATCAGCAATTTCCGCCCGCATCATATCGAGGAACTAATGAAGACTGCTGCCATCGCCCCCATGGTCAACCAAATCCGGCTTTGCCCCGGCGACACCCAGGACGAAGTGGTGGATTACTGCCGTTCCCGTAATATCCTGCTCGAAGCGTACAGTCCGCTTGGCGTCGGTAAAATCTTTGAAATACCGGAAATGAAAGCTCTTGAGGAGAAGTACGGCAAATCCATTGCGCAGATCTGCATCCGATGGAGTCTGCAAAGGGGCTATCTGCCACTGCCCAAATCGGTCACTCCCGCGCGTATCAGGGAAAACCTGGAGGTGTTCGACTTTGAGCTGGGGGCGGCGGACGTACAGCTTATCGCCGATTTAAAAGGCTGTGTCGGCTATGCTTCCGATCCCGATGCCACCACATTCTAAATAAAGAAAGGACATCGTCATGCTTAACTTTGATTTTTACGCACCCGCGCGTATTCTCTTCGGAAAAGGGGAGGAAAAACGCATCGGGGACCTGCTGAAACCCCATGCGACCAAGGTGCTGCTGCACTATGGCGGCGGCAGCATCAAAAAAAGCGGACTGTACGACACCGTGATCTCTTCGTTGAAGGCAAGCGGCCTGCCCTTTGTGGAGCTGGGCGGCGTCAAGCCGAATCCCCGGCTTTCACTGGTGCATGAGGGTATTGCGCTGTGCAAAAATGAGAACGTCGATTTTGTGCTGGCGGTCGGCGGCGGCAGCGTCATCGACTCTGCCAAGGCTATCGCCATGGGCGTCTATTATGACGGTGACATCTGGGAGGTCTACGAGCAGGACAAACCGATTGAAAGAGCGCTCCCTGTCGCCACAATCCTCACCATTCCTGCGGCCGGGAGTGAATCCAGCGGTGACACGGTGATTACCAACGAGGAAAAACAGTTGAAGTATGGCTACGGCAGCCCGCGCCTGCGGCCTCTGCTCAGCATCATAAACCCGGAATTGTTCTTTATGCTGCCTAAAAATCAGCTTTCCAACGGCGTGGCGGACATGATGAGCCATGTGTTCGAGCGCTATTTTACCAATACGATGCACACCGACCTGACGGACGGGTTGTGTGAAACCGTACTGAGGACGCTGATGAAGAACGCATTGCTGGCCAACAAGGATATGCAAGACTATGACGCCTGGGCGGAGCTCGGTTTCGCTGGAACCGTCGCCCACAACGGTCTTGTGGGCATGGGCCGCCAGCAGGATTGGGCCTGCCACGGCATGGAGCATGAGCTTTCCGCCATTTACGATGTCGCTCACGGCGCTGGCCTTGCCGTCTTGACGCCCGGCTGGATGCAGTATGTCTATAAGGACAACCCCAATATGTTTGTGCAGTTTGCGGTCAATGTTATGGGCGTTAAGGGAAACTACCGCGATCCTGACGCTATTGTTCAGGAAGGCATTGCCCGGCTGCGGGAGTTTTTCATCAAGATGGGGCTGCCCTGCACGCTGAAAGAGCTGGGCATCGGCGAAGACCGGCTGGAGGAGATGGCAAAGAAAGCCACGGGCGCGGCGTTTGGCGAAGAGCATCCCATCGGCGGCCTGAAAAAGCTGTACTGGCAGGATGTACTCGAGATTTATAAGCTGGTGAAATAAAACGGGCTGCAATGCCTTTGTGAGCGGCCCTGACGGAGAGACTATTAAGTTTCTCAAATAAAATAGCGAGTACGCAGAAAGGAATATGAGATGAGAACAATTTCATTGGGAAAATCTGATTTACAGGTCCCAACCATAGCGGTCGGCTGCATGCGCATTAATAGACTGAATAAGCCGGAGGCGGAGCATTTCGTGCAATCCGCGATGGATCTGGGCGCGGTATTCTTTGATCATGCCGATATATACGGCGACGGCTCGTGTGAGGAGATCTTTGCCGAAGCGGTGCGCATGAGCCCTTCCGTGCGCGATAAAATATTTCTGCAATCCAAATGCGGGATTCGGCGCGGCGTGGCCTTTGACTTTTCCAAGGAGCATATCCTTACTTCGGTGGACGGCAGCCTGAAACGGCTGAAAACCGATTATCTGGACATACTGCTGCTCCACCGTCCTGATGCGCTGGTGGAGCCGGAGGAGGTCGCTGAAGCCTTCGATATCCTGCACGATAGTGGAAAGGTCCGGCATTTCGGCGTGTCCAACCAAAATCCCATGCAGATACAGCTTCTAAAAAAATATGTAAAACAGCCTATTGTAGCCAACCAATTGCAGCTCAGCATCACCAACGCGACCATGATCTCCCAGGGCCTCCATGTCAATATGCCGGACGACGGCGCGGTTAATCGGGATGGCAGCGTACTGGACTTCTGCCGCCTGAACGATATCACCATCCAGCCCTGGTCGCCGTTCCAGTACGGTTTCTTCGAGGGTGTGTTCCTCGGCAGCGAGAAATTCCCGGAGCTGAATGGGAAGATCGACGAGCTGGCGGAAAAGCACGGTGTGAGCACCACCGTCATCGCCATGGCGTGGCTGCTGCGCCACCCGGCGGGCATGCAGCCGGTAACCGGGACCATGAATGTGCAGCATTTAAGCGACTGCGCAAAAGCGGCGGAAATCCGCCTTTCCCGCGAAGAATGGTACGAGATTTATCTCTCTGCCGGAAATATCCTGCCTTAAATGCGCTCTATTAATAAGACCGGAATATATGAGAAAGCTTTGGCATGAAGTATGCTAGGCGAGAGGTAGGCCTCCCCCAGCTATAAAGAGAACGACGCTGTCACGTTTCCTAAGGAACGCGACAGCGTCGTTTTTTTATGATTATGGGCCGATGAAGTTAACAAATTTGGATTTATCAGCACGTCATTCCTCTATGTGCCCATAGAATTATTTCGGACCATCACCTTGTTTTTTCCACTGCTCTTGGCTGAATAGAGGGCCGCGTCAGCGGCCTTGAATAACTCCAGCGGGTCTGCCTCGTCCCTGCGCATGCCCGCGACACCGCAGCTGAAGGTGATTGCCATGCCGTTTAACTCAGGCAGCACTTGCGCTTTTATGGCGGACAGCGCATCCTCGCACACCTTGGCGGCATCGAGGACGCAATAGCCATGGAACACAAGAACAAATTCCTCCCCTCCAACCCGGAACGCATAGATCCTCTCCCGCACGACCTTTCTTAATACGGACGCGAACCTGAGCAGCACCCTGTCCCCGGCCGCGTGGCCATAGGCGTCGTTCACCTGCTTGAAATCGTCTATGTCCAGTACCGCTATGGACAGCTCCGTATCCGTAAGGCGGCATTCCTCCATAATCTGGGGAAGGTATTCGTCATAGGCCTTGCGATTATACAGGCGGGTGAGGGGATCCAACTTGAGTTCCTCCTCCAGATCCATCTTATCTTTGTATATGCTGTCCAGGTTGAACATACTGTCCCTGCCGTAAATGATGAGCACCCTGGCCAAAACATAGGATGCGATCAACAGCCCAGAAGCGGTGAGCATTTCCACCCAGATCCAAAAGCCAAAGTCGCGGCTGCTGTTGAAATGCATTCTCACGCTGCTTAGAATCAAAAGAATTTGAGCGAGAAAATATGTCCATCTCGTCATTGCGACATTTGCGTATAACGTCGAGAGCAGAATCGGCACAATGAAGGAGGTCAGCAAGACAGCGACGATCGTGTGCTGCAGGCAAAGCAGCGCACAAAAAAACAGCATGAGGAAGATCGAGAGATACTCCTTCACGATCAGTGGAACTCTCTCTGCACGCACAAGCAGGTCCGCAGCAATATTGGCGATGAGCATGACGGAGGAGGGCAATAGGATATAGCGTCTCCAGTATACAATCGGGTCGTGGTTGGGCCGATTAAACGCAAAAAAATACCAGACTGCAATCAGGACCAGCAGATTTATGACAATCGTGATATAACATACGCAAACCAGCTGGCGGCACCAATACTCAATGTTTCTATCCGCTTTGTCCCGGATGGTTACGGGGGTTATATTAGTCCGCATCAGACCGCCCTCCCACACGTAGCAGCGCGACAACCATTGAAACATAACGGCCGTCATTACGCTATGAGTAGCCTATGATCACAACCCGCTCGATAAATTGGGATTTATCTGCTAAATAGTCGATTGTTACAGCATGCAGTAATGCGGAATGATATCCTGGTAGTTTCCGTCCTTCATAAGAAAGCCCTTGGGAATGGTACCGAGCTGGACAAACCCCAGTTTTTTATACAGACGAAGAGCCGCGACATTTATGCTGACAACTGCATTGAACTGCAAGATCTGAAAGCCGAGCTCTTTCGCTTTTGCAAGACAATGTAAGACCAAAACTTCGCCGATTCGCTTTCCGCGTTCATCGCTTTTTACAGCATAGCTTGCGTTAGAAATATGTCCGCATCTCCCCACATTATTTGGATGCAATATATACAGGCCAACCATTTTACCGGTCTTTTGTTCAATTGCCACCCCAGTAAAAGATTGGTCTTTAAAAAAATCCAGGCCACTTCTCTCAGTTAAAGCCTCCATCTGCGGGAACGCAATTCCCTCTTCAACAATTTCATTCCAAATCGCTATCATTTCCGGAATATCATGATGTGTAAACGCCCTAATTTCAATAGACATAGTTTGCCCCCCATAACTAAACTCCTGTTAAACCCTCTGTTCATCTGCCTGGTTTGTGGAAATTCGCATTTGTGATCAATCGAAGTCGCATATAACAATGGCATTCCCATGGTTTTCTATCAGTTTTTTAATATCGGTAAAAGCAATAAAAATTGTCGCGGTGTTTTCCATGGGGTGGATGCCGATTCTCTCGTTTTGCAAGCTTTTATCAAATACCACAATGACATTTTTCTGTGTGTTGTTTAAAACTCCAAGCGGAGTTACATGCCCCTTTTCCAGCATCAACAACGCTCTGAGCGACTCCTCGCTGGCAAAGCTCAGCTTACGGCTGGAAATTTTTTTGCTCAGGCTTTTTAGGTTGACTGTTTTATGGCCCGGTACTGTAACCAGATAATAATTTTCCTTCTTATCGTCACGCAGAAAGAGATTTTTTACGATCTGTTCACTGTGTGGAAGATTCAGGGCGCCCAACTCCTCGATAGTGTAAACGGGGGCATGCTCGTGGGTTTCATAAAGAAACTGGTGGTTGTCCAATAGCTCATATATACCTTTTTTGTTTAGCATCTTAAATTACCTTTCCTACTCGTCGCGTTGGTGATTAATCCCTGACGGTATATG
>DATMXU010000050.1:0-2224 GCA_035562355.1 Pseudoflavonifractor sp. | reverse complement strand
AACCATATTCTTTGGCCTGTCCACCCGGCAATTCCTATGCGCGCTGCTAGCCGTGGGGACCGCCGTAGGCGTCTACTTCGGCCTGCGCGGTATGTTGGGGCAGGAGACCGCAAGCTGGCTCTGTATCGTCGGTGCAGCCCCGGTAGCTGTTACCGGCTTTTTTAATTACAACGGCCTGACCTTTGAGCGGTTTGCGTGGGCAGTGCTCAAGTCGAAATTCCTCTGCGCTGCCCCGCGTCTTTTTCGGGGCGAAAATTACTACTACAAGGGCTTGCGCCGCAAGGAGGATAAATGCCATGATTAAAACCCTCACCGCCGCCAACCGCAGTGAACGGGAGTATTTCAAAATTCCCCGCAGCGTTCAGCAGTCCATTCCCATCCAGCGTATCCACAAGGGCGGCATCTGGCAGATGGGGGGCAAGTTTTCAAAGACCTGGAGCTTTGCCGACATCAACTACTCCGTAGCCTCCCACGACGACCAGATGGAGATGTTCCTTGCCTACTGCGGCGTGCTCAACAGCTTGCCTACAGACGCCACTACCAAGATCACCATCAACAACCGACGCCTCAATCGCACGGACTTTCAGCGTACCATTTTGATGAAGTCCCGGGGCGACGGTCTGGATGCCTACCGAGAGGAGTACAACGCCATCCTGTCCGAGAAAGCTGCGGAGAGCAATAATCTGGTACAGGACAAGTACATTACCGTGTCCGTCTCCAAAAAGAACATCGAGGAGGCTCAGACCTTCTTCAACCGCGTGGACAACGACCTGGGCAAGGGGTTCGGCAAGCTGGACAGCGCCGCCCACTCCCTGGACAATTACGACCGCCTCCGCATTTTCCACGACTTCTTCCGGCCCGGTGAGGAGCAGTATTTCCGTTTCGACTTGGAAGAGACCATGCGCAAGGGGCATGACTTCCGGGACTTCATCTGCCCGGATGCTCTGCAATTTAAGGCCGGGTATTTTGAAATGGGCGGCAGGGTGGGGCGCGTCCTCTTCCTGCGGGAATATGCCAGCTTTATCAAGGACAGTATGATTACCGAGCTGTCCGACTTCTCCCGCGACCTCATGCTATCCATCGACATTCTGCCCATCCCCACCGATGAGGCGGTGAAGGAGATTCAGAGCCGTATCTTGGGCATTGAAAGCGATATCACCCGGTGGCAGCAGAAACAGAACAGCAACAATAACTTCACTGCTACAATCCCCTACGAGCTGGAGCAGCTCCGCACCGAGGCCAAGGAGTTCCTGGACGACCTCACCAGCCGGGACCAGCGTATGATGTTTGCCACCGTCACTCTCGTCCATGCGGCCGACACACTGGAACAGCTTGATGCCGACACTGAGACCCTGTTGTCCATCGGTCGCAAGCACCTGTGCCAGTTTGCCCCCCTGCGTTACCAGCAGGAGGACGGCCTCAATACCGCTTTGCCCTATGGCCTGCGCCGCATTGAGGCCATGCGCACCCTGACAACCGAGAGCACCGCCGTGCTCATGCCCTTCCGGGTTCAGGAGATTCAGGACGCGGGCGGGCTGTATCAGGGCGTCAACGCCGTAAGCAAGAACCTGCTGATATGCAACCGCAAGCGGCTCCAAAACCCCCATGGCTTTATCCTGGGGGTGTCCGGTTCTGGCAAGTCCTTCAGCATGAAGGAGGCCATCTCCTTTCTGGCCCTGTCCACAGACGACGATATCATCGTCATCGACGCGGAGCGGGAATATGGAGACCTCATTCGTTCTCTCCACGGCGAGGTGGTGGAGATCTCGCCCAGCAGTCCCCACCATATCAATCCGCTGGAGATCACGGAGGGCTATGGTATTGGGGAGAACCCGGTGGCCATGAAGTCCGAATTGCTTATGAGCATCTGTGAACAGCAGATGGGGGTGGGCCAGCTCGGGGCTTATCAGAAGTCCATCATTGACCGTTGCACCGCGAATATCTACCATGATTTTGCCAAGGGCGGTGGCAGCGTGCGTCAGCCGGTGCTGACCGCCTGGCGAAACGAGGTCAAGCGCCAGCCAGAGCGGGAGGCCCAGGAGGTGGCCCTGGCGTCTGAGCTTTTTATTGAGGGCAGTCTAAATATGTTCGCCCATGAGACCAACGTGGACCTCCGCAACCGCATTGTCTCCTTCGACCTCTATGAGATGGGGGAACAGCTCAAGCCCACAGCGCTCAATGTGACGATGGAGACCATTCAAAACCGCGTGGCGGCCAACCGTTT
>DATMXU010000049.1:0-2178 GCA_035562355.1 Pseudoflavonifractor sp. | reverse complement strand
CGTGAAGGCTGAGGATGTGAAGGTGGACGACGGCTCCGCGGAGATCAAACTCCCTTCCGCGGATGCGAAACTGGACGACGGGGCCAACCAGAAGGTCGTCTCCGCCAACGCGACCAAATCCGTTGCAATCACCGGCGGCGGGCTGAACATCATCATTCCGGTGGGGACCCTGACTGCGGGCACGGATGTGAACGCCCTGCTGGTCGATCCCAAGGCCTCCGGCAATGTCATCAAGGTCACCAAGCCTGACGGTACCACCGCCATCCTGCCCATCGCCACCGTAAGCGGCGGTCAGGCGGCCTATGTAGCCAACATCCCCGGCAAGTACGAGGTTATTGACAACAGCAAGACGTTCCCCGATGCCAATAACCACTGGGCGCTGCCCGCAATCGGATTCGTCTCCGCCCGTGAGTTCTTCAAGGGCGACAGCACCGGTGCGTTCAGCCCCGACCAGCTCATGACCCGAGGCATGCTGGCCACCGTTCTGGCCCGCATTGACGGCGGGAAGGCCGGCGGCGGTGTTTCCTTCTCCGATGTGCCGACGAGCGCGTGGTATGCCAAGGAGATTTCCTGGGCTGCTCAGAACAAGCTGGTAGAGGGCGACGGGAAGAATTTCAACCCAGAAGAAGACCTCACCCGGGAGCAGCTTTGCGTCATTTTGGCGCGGTATTTAGAGTACTCCGGCCTCTACCTGCCCGAGACTGCCACCATGGATAGTTTTTCCGATATGGGCGCGGTCAGCCCCTGGGCGAAGAGTGCTGTAGAGCAGGCCGTCAAGGCTGGGCTCATTGATGGCAAGTCCGGCGGGACCCTGGATCCCCAGGGCAAAGCCACCCGCGCCGAGATCGCCACCATCCTCCAGCGCTTTGTGGAGGGCGTACTAAAGTAAATGTGTGAGGGGGCCGTCCATTCCACGGACGGACGGCCCCCTCATAATTAGAGGTGGGGAATGCGTATATGGCAGAGCATAAGAAAACAAAGAAAAAAAGAGTGGAAAAGGCCAGCCGGATTTCTGCCGGGCTTGCCGCGTTAAAAGCGGCGGTCACCCCCGCGCGGGCTATCCGGGTAGGGGTCGCGTTTCTGCTGATAGCGGGGTTGGCCGCCGTCATGGTGTTCCTCAACCGCTCTCTAAAGGGGGAGGCACCCACCGCCGCCCGAATGCGGGTCTTTGTTCCAGCCAAAATTACGGCGGTCCTCTCCGACGACGCGGCCCCCGATACCTGGACGGAGGGACTGCGCCTGGGCCGGCAGGAGCTGGAGGTGGAGCTTCTGGGCGGGGAATACAGGGGCGAGGTACTGCCGGTAGAAAATTTCCTCTCCGCCTATTCCAATGTGGACGGAAAGGTGGGAGCACGGGTCATCGTCCGGGTGAACGTGGACGAGGACGGCGTGCCCTTCGTGGTAGTGGTTGCCAACTATGACAGAGGGATTGTGATGGGGGGGCTGGTGCTCCTCTTTGGGGCGCTGTTGGTTGTCATCGGCAGGAAAAAAGGGCTGATGGCCCTGCTGGGACTGGCTTTCACCATCCTGTGCCTTCTGTTCCTGCTGATCCCGCTGATCCTGCTGGGCATACCGCCCATTCCATGTACCATCGGCTTTGTGGCGGTGGCCACCGCCGCATCCCTCATTTTGCTCACCGGTTTCACCCGCAAGACGCTGTGCGCCACGCTGGGCTGCGTGGGCGGCGTGGCCGCCGCTGGAATTTTGGCGGCGGTGGTTGGCGTTATTACGCCGATGACCGGCTTTAACATGTCCGAGGCGGAGGATCTGGTGCTCCGTGCCAGCGAACACCAGATGCATATCAGCGGTCTGCTGGTCTGCGGCGTTTTGATCGCCTCTCTTGGGGCGGTGATGGACGTGGCCATGTCCATTGCCTCGGCCTGTCAGGAGCTCCGTGAGCTCAATCCCAGTCTCACCGCCCGACAGCTCTTTCAATCGGGTATGAACATAGGCCGGGACGCCATGGGGACCATGGCAAATACGCTTATTCTGGCCTTTGCCGGGTCTGCCCTCAATATGCTGATCCTGTTCCGGGCGTATGATTATCCCTTCCTGCAAATTGTCAACAGCGACCTTATCGCCATCGAGGTGCTCCAGGGCCTTGCCGGCTCCATCGGCATTATCCTCACCGTGCCGCTGGTGGCCGCCATCAGCGCCTCTCTTCTGTCCGCGGGCGGG
>DATMXU010000048.1:0-8111 GCA_035562355.1 Pseudoflavonifractor sp. | reverse complement strand
ATGATGCGGTCGGGCCGCATCCGCAGGGCGTTGCGTACCAGGTCGCGGATGGTGACCGCCCCCTTGCCCTCCAGATTGGGCGGGCGGCTCTCCAAAGTGAGGACATGGGCCTGGCAGAGCTGCAGCTCCGCCGCGTCCTCGATGGTGACGATGCGCTCATCCTCGGGGATAAAGGCGGAGAGCACGTTGAGGAGGGTGGTCTTGCCGCTGCCCGTGCCGCCTGAGACCACGATGTTCAGCCGCCCCCTGACGCAGGCCTCCAGAAAGGCGGCCATCTGCATGGACAGGGAGCCAAAGGAGATGAGGTCTTGTATCTTCAGAGGCGTCTTGGAGAATTTTCGGATGGTGACCACCGCCCCTTTGAGGGAGAGCGGGGGGATAATGGCGTTGACGCGGGAGCCGTCGGGCAGGCGGGCGTCCACCATGGGGTTCGCCTCGTCGATGTGGCGGCCCAAAGGGGAGATGATGCGGTCGATGATGCTGCGCACGTGCTCCTCGTCCCGAAAGGTCACATTGGAGAGGGAGAGGCGGCCGGAGCGCTCCACATAGACCTGCCGGTGGCCGTTGACCATGATCTCGCTGATCGCGCTGTCGGCCAGCAGGGGCTCCAGAGGGCCGAAACCGCAGATCTCGTCGTAGAGCTCCCGGGCGATGCGGTTCTTCTCCGGTCGGGGCACCGCCGGGCCGAATACCTCCAGGGCCGAGTCCAGCATGGGGCGGATCTCGTCCGTGCCCGTGCTTTGTTCGTCCTTGGCCGCCCGGCGGTTGATGAGCTCCACCACCTCGCGGTGGACGGTCTCCCGCAGGTCCTTATAGTCGTCGGCAGGCGCTGTGGGGGCGTCCTGTTTGGGCTGGACGCGGTTTTTGTCCATGCGCTCCAGCAGACCCATGGCTTAACGCCTGCCTTTCTTGGGTTTTGCGGCGGTCTCTCCCGCCAGCAGCCTGCCGGCGTAAGCGGTGATAGCCCTGCCTATCTGGCTGCGGCGGCTGTCCAGCACGAGGGGGACGCCGCTGTTCACCGCCCGGAGGGCGCAGACCTGATCGTTGGGGATGGTCAGCTCCAGAGGCCGTTCCAGGATACGCCCGATGTCCGCGACCTTTATGGAGGAGCCGCCGTTTTTGTTGAGCACCAGTTTCACCCTGTCGCCGAGGCCCAGGGAGTCCAAAACGCCCATGCTCACCTTGGCGTTATGAAGGGTGGAGATATCGGGGCTGAGGAGAAAGTAGATCTCGCCGCTCTCCTCCAGCCCCGCGATGGAGTTGTCGTGGAAGGAGGGGGGCATATCCAGCAGCACAAAGTCGAAGTTGGGGCGCAGGCTGCGCACGGTTTTTTTCACGTGCTCAGGCGTGACCGCCTCGGCGTACTCCGGACTGGGCGGGGCACACAGGCCCATCAGGCCGCTCCGGTGCGTGAAGAGATAGCTTTTGAGGACGGAGTAGTCAAAGGCGTTTTCCTCCGCCACATCGGCGATGGAGTCGGCCTTGGCGAGGTCGAGGAGGATGCCCACGTCGCCAAATTGTAGGTCCAGGTCCACCAGCGCCACCCGCTGGCCCAGGCGGGCCAGTGCGGTGGCCAGGTTCACCGAAAACATGGTTTTGCCTGTACCGCCCTTGGTGCCGAACACCGCAAGGACCCGGGAAGCCCGTGTCCCCGCGTCCTCGCCTCCCGCCAAGCGGCTCCGCTCCCGGCTGACGACGTGGCTCACCACCTTCGCCAGCTCCCCTTCTGCCTCGGCGGGCGATAGAACCCGGGAGACGCCGCAGGAGAGCGCCCGGGAGAGAAGGGAGGCGTCGGGCTCATCGGCCACCAGAATGAGAGCGAGGCAGGCCTTGCTGACGTAAATGCGCTCGCACAGGGCCAGATGGCGCTCCGAGCCGTCGTACCAGAGAACCACGGCGTCGGGAGAGAGGGCGGCGAGGCGGGCGAGCGTATCGGACGAGGGGGAGAGGCTCTCCGCCACCTCGAGCTCTCCACGGGCCGCGGCGGAGAGGGCGGCGCGCTGCTGGGCCTGGTCGGCCAGAATTACAAGGCTGAGACCGCTCATGGGGAGACCACCTCCCCCCAGGCGCCGTCGGGCAGCAGCGTGCTGTTCCACGCATATTTCGGGTTGGAGGGGCTATGGTCACCCACGCCGCGCAGGACGAGGAGGAAACGCTCGTTGGTCAGAGCAAAGGCCGTGACCTGCTCGGGCTTTACCATGAGGGTGACGGTCTGGGGAGTTTCCCCCTCCGCGGCGGCGGCGCGGCCCATTGCCAGAATGCGCACATCCTCGGCGACCAGATAGGCGGCGGTGCGGTCGCGGCTATCGGGGTTGGGAAGAGGATCGCTGGTGACGGAGAGCACGTCTACATAGTCGCCCGGCTTGGGGTAGTAAGCCACGCCCGTATCCTCGGCGATCATCACGCTCAGCGCCCGATAACCCGGCTCGATGGCGTAGGTGAGCCCGTCTTCGACGTTGCCCGGGGTCTTGAGCTTGGAGGGGATCATCTGCTCCCCCGCAAGGATGGGGCCGTCGGTCACCAGACCGACCACCGTTTCAGCGCTGCGGGCGGCGGCGGGGTGCCTGCCGCCCAACGGAATCTGTACGGTGCTCACTATGTCGGCGGTGATGGTGGTGAGAGGGGGGATGTCGGCGGCGGCCACGATCACCGACTCGTATTCTGTCTCGGGCTCCCGGTTCAGGGAGCGGAGATAGGCAAAAAAGAGGCCGCCGGTCAGTAGGGAGAAAACGAGCGCCAGGAGAAAAATTTTTTTCATTGCGTACCTCTTATTTACCGCGCTCCGCTCCGGCGTTATCCGCCTGCTCCCGGGTGCTCCGCGCTTCTATGTTGTCACGCTGCGCACGCCTCGCGGCCGGGTCGCTTTCCCTGCGACTCAGGGCAAACCCGGCGCTGCAGCGGCGGCCCCTGGGCTTTGCCCGTCGCTCCGGTCCAAGCGCCCCTGCTCGGCGGCTCAGCGTTTCTATTTGCTCAGCATCAGGCTATATACCCCAAAGTTTTCTGATTTACCGGTGGCGTCGCCTCCGGCGGAGCCGAGGGTCACCATGTCCACATAGGAGCCGGTGATGGCATCGCTCATACCGGGGGGCTGCCCCTCCAGCACGAAGGCGGCAAAGCCCACGATCCGGACATTTTTCTTGCCCTCATACTCCACCACGGGTACCTTGATGACCCGGGGACAGGAGGACACATAGTGCTGAGCGGTGCAGCCGCCCTGGCCGGGGAAATGGGTGCACTGGCTATAGCGGCTCGTGAAAGCCTGACTTGTGGGTCCCGCCATGTTGCCCGACTCCACGGGGAGGACGCTGCCCACGGCGAGCTGGCCGGAGTAGCCGTACGTGAGCCAGGTGCGGAAGTCGTTGGCTCCGCCGCCCTTCACGCCGTCCAGGTCGATGGCGCCAAAGCTGCCGCTGGGCAGGGTGTTACCCCCCTTGGCGCCGTACTTGAGGGTGATGTGCTCCCGGATGCCGGCCGCCAGGCAGGCCGAGAGCTTGGCGCGCTCCACGCCCAGGGGGACCACGTCGCTCAGGCGTACGCACACCATGGACTGTACCTCGGCGGTTTTGGTGAAGGAGAGGGCATACACGCCGATAACCGGGGCAAAGCTGGTGAGGACGGTCCCCTTGATTTTCACGCCGAAGGTGGTGAGGTTGCTGCTGCCGCCGCACCTTGACTTGGGTCCATCGAAGTAAAACTCATAGTCCTCTAACGGGTAGGAGCCGTTTTTCTGGAGGTATTCGGCGGCGATAGCGGCGATTTTCTGCTTTCCAGCGGTATCATTGGAGGCGATGGGGAGCAGCCGCCCGGCGGCCAGCACGGCGGCGTCGGCCGCCGTCTGCACCTGACCGCCCCGGACATAGAGGCAGCCCAGATCCACGGCGAGGGCGCCTAACAGCAGGGCGGCGGTCATAAATCCGGCCACCAGCACCAAGACCGAGCCGCCCTCCTCCCTGCCAAGCCGGTGTAGGAAAGAACCTGTCATACCATCACCCCATCTTCATGCGGCAGGTGGATTTGAGCGGGATGCTATCTCCGGAGAAGATACTCAGCACAGGGGTGAGGGTGGGCAGCTTGTAGCTGAGCGTAACCGACAGGTCCCCCGCACGGTAATCGGCGGGGTCAGTGTAGGTTACGTCGATCTGCAGGCCGTTTTTTAGGTTGTTTGTGGCAAGAGCCGCCGCACGGCTCTTGACCATCGCCAGGTTTTCGGTACTGCTGGCGGCGTAGGTGATGCCGTAGCGGGCGCTCTCCCGGCAGATGTTGTCCAGCTGCAGCTTGTTGGCGCAGATCCAGCCCAGCTCCAGCATCCCGCAGAGCAGGGCCAGCACCAGCGGAAGGGCCAGCGCCAGCTCGACGATGCCCTGCCCGCTTTCATGGTGGGCAAGGGTACACAGTGTTCTCCAAAGTTTTTTCACACTTATCCCTCCAAGTTTGTCTTCTGCGGAGCACATCTATGGATTTTCCTCTCTTAAGGAAAGTCCATGGATGCACTTCGCGCGTCTTGGGACGTGCGGGGGGCGGGTGTGCCCCGCCCCCCCTCGGCATCATTTTTACTTAGGCTGCGGGCTTGGGTTTCAGTCCGTCTTCCACCCGATTGAACATATCCTCGAGTCCGCCGCTCATGGCACCAAGGGCGACGACCACCACCAAGGCCACCACCGCGATGATGAGACCGTACTCCACCATGCCCTGGCCGCTCTCGTCCTTGAACAGATTGAACAGATTCTTCATTTTGCTTTCCTCCTCAAATTTTTATTTTTTTATCGTATCAGCAGCAGAAAATATGCCGCTGTTACAAACGGGCCCATGGGGATGAACTGATGCAGAAAGGCGAGAAAGGTGCTCCTTTGCACGAAGGTGTAGAGCAAAATAAGCATGCCCATGATGACGATGCAGAGCAGGGCGTTCTGGAGCCCGGCGCACAGACCGATGGCCGCAGCCAGCTTGACGTCGCCGCCGCCTACCTTTTTGCCGAAGAGAAAGGGGATCGTAAAGAGGACGCCGCACACCGCGAAACCCGCCAGGGAGCTTAGGATATCCGCCCCGGTGAAACCCAGCAGGGAAGAGGCGGCGGCCGTCGCCAGCAGGATGAGGATGAGCTCGTTGGGGATGATGCGGTGACGTAGGTCGAACATGGTGGCGACCCAGCACACGGAGAGTGTGATCAGCCGAAAGGTAAGCTGCCCCGGGCCCGCGGCGGTGAGGAAGGCCGCCAGGAAGAGCAGGGCGCAGCCCAGCGCTGAGAGCGCGCGGACAAGGGTGCTCCTCGGCTTGATCTCCAGGCCTCTGGCCGCGGCCAGGCGCTCCTCCAGCAGGTTCAGGATGCGCTCGAACGCCGCCCCCAGCAGGGGCGGGAGCAGGAGGGTGATAACGGTCGGCGGCATAGGGGGTTCGCTCCTTTCGGGCACAAAAAAAGACTGTATTCGGCGCTACCGAATACAGTCGACTTTTTTCCGGCGCAGGGGTGCACAACCACGCGTCCCGCGGCGCGCAAAGCGCGCACCGTGCGTGACGGGGCTCCTCATCCGGTCAAAAGTGCGTCTTCAATCGGTAGCTGGCGATCATAGGAATTTCCCTTAGACCCTGTAGCTTCGCGTCCCGCGCTTTCGCGCGGTTTGCCGTTTTACTTGTGGGAAGACTTGGGCACTTTTTATTCAGTTGTAGGGGGATACAGAGATCAGCGCTGGGTTAATTCCTCAATGTCGACGGTCTCCGGCATGGGCTGGAGGGAACGGAGCCATTCAAGCTGGGCGAGGGTGCGCTGGAAGAGGTCGCGGGCCATTGCGCCGTCGATAAAGCGGCTGGTGATCTTCTTGTAGGAGAACGGATAGTCGGACATATAGAAAAACATGACCTCGGTGAGGAAGTCCTCGCAGGAATCCCTGCCTGCCTCCAGAAGGGAGGGGGAGACACTGCTCAGGAACTGGGGCTCGGCACAGATCTTTTCAAAGAGGAAACCCAGGTTGTGCGCCTTGGGCGCCTCTTTTCCCACATGGTAGACGTACATGCCCTTGAGCTGGCGCTCCAAGGCCTGCTGGCACATGTAGGCAACATAGACCCAGCGCTCGCCGTCAATGAGGACACGGGCGGTGTCGATGTCGTACTGGGAGAGCATCACCCAGTATTTATATTTATCGGCAGCGTTCATATATGATTCTCCTTAGGGGCCAGCTCGCCGGAGGAGACCAGGGCGCGCAGAAGGGCGGTGATCTTCTGATCGTAGAGCTTGGGCAGGGAATAGATCTCCTCCGCCGCGTCGGAGAAACTGCGGGGCGCGGCGGTGTATACCCGCTTGGTGGTCATGGCGTCAAAGGAGTCGGCAACGGCGATGATGCGGCCCTCCAGAGGGATGTCGTCCCCTGATAGGCCGAAGGGGTAGCCGCTGCCGTCAAGCCGCTCGTGGTGGCTGCGGGCGATCTCAGCCACCCGCTTGCCGAACTTTGGGGTGAGGAGCCGGGCAGAGTCCAGCGGATGTTTCATAATCACACGGAACTCGCCAGGGGTCAGGCGGCCCGGTTTCTTTAAGATCTCGTCGGGGACGTAGCATTTGCCCACGTCGTGGAACAGGGCGGCGTTGATCAGGTCGTCCATCCGCTGCTGGTCGGGGAAGAGGCGGCGCATGAGCATGACCGAATACTCCATGACGTTGTGGCTGTGGCTGTAAGTGTAGTTGTCTTTTTCGTCCACCTTGGTCATCAGCTCGTTCAGGTTGCCCTGGTAGCCGAACACATTGTCAAAAAGCGGCTTGTTGGTGACATAGAGGAGCTTGGTGTCCTCGTTTGTCTGGAGATAGACCTCGCGTTTCAGGCCGTCCACGTGGAAACAGCCGCCGGTGGGGATGGTGATGGGTGTGGACTCCAGCATCAGGTCCACGTGGCCGGAGAGCACGTAGAAGAACTCCATGGTGTCCTCGTCCTCGGCGGGGACGATCCAAACCGTCGCATGGGCATAGAGCATCTGCACCATGACCTCCATATCCTGGCGCTTAGCCAGAAGGGTCAGGTGTGCCTGCTCCAGTCCCAGACTGAGTTGGGAGCCGTCTCCGTTGATGAAAAGTCCTTCCATGTCCCATGCCTCATTTATAAAAGGTCCAGACCGGCGAGGTCCACCCCGTAAGCTGCAACCTCCTCCACAATCCCGCAGGGCTGCTCCAGCTCGTCCGCCGAAAAAATCTGAATCTGGACGTCATAATCGGCAGAGCGGCACAGGCGGGAGAGGGTAATATACTGCTCAAGACCGCAAGGTGTGCCGCGGCTCAGGAACACAGCCAGATCGATATCGCTGTCCTCTCTCCAGTTTCCCTTGGCAAAGGAGCCGTACAAAACCACCCGATCCACCCAGGGGAAGGAGAGAATCGCGCCTCTCAGTCTGCGCAGCAGCGCGGCAACCGGGGCGGGTACAGAGAGCGCCGACACCGGGGCCTGGTTCAGCGGGGCTGAATGACCCGGAGCGGGTCGATGAGAACAGTCTGGCCGTCCACCACGTAGGCGGTGTAGGTGCACGCTACCTCATAGCCCAGCTTGGCAACCTGCTTGGTGGTCTTCTCCACCAGCTTGTCCACCTGGTCGAGGAGCTTGGCGACGTCGTCCTTTTTGGTGCGCTGGGCGTGGGCCACCAGATCCTCTATCTTCTCATTGGCCTGGGCGACGATGCGCTCAGCCTTGACGAGATTCTTCGCGTCCTTGGAGGCGGAGACGATCTCCTTGTGGCTGCAGGTGACCTGAATCTGGTTGTAGACCTGCCTGGAAAGGGGAGAATTGCATGCGGCCATGGCGGGGGAGACAGCGGTGAGGGTGAATGCCAGGGACAGGAAGAGCGCGGCGAATTTCATCTTTTTCATTTGTTTTACCCCCTTAATTTACACCGCCGGCAAATAAAAAGCAGCCGGCATATCTACCAGCTGCGACCATTTCGATACGCAAACAAAGAGCAGGCTTCCTCATCAAAGGAGTCTGACCCTGTTTACAGTCTCAAAAAGTACGGCAACTGGCTGCCATAGACTTTCGTCCGTAGGCCCTTTAGCTTTGCGCCCCCGCCTTTCGGCGGGTTTGCCTTTTTCGTGGGGATAGATTTCTATCCGCGATTATAATAGCACGGAAAATTTTCACTGT
>DATMXU010000047.1:0-7620 GCA_035562355.1 Pseudoflavonifractor sp. | reverse complement strand
CCCCTCTCCCCAGTCCCGCACCCGAGGAGGAGGTAGATGCCTCCCTGCTAAGTGCCCTCTTCTCCTTCTTTACCGTTGGGGAGGAATCTGCCCCCTCGCAGGAGCCCCGGGAGACCGCAGCGCCCAGCGCAGCCCCGGAGGTTTCTCCCTCCAACGCTCCCTCCCATGAGCCCACGCCTATGGAAACGGTCTCTCCGATACCCTCTGAGGAACCCACGCCCGCGGAGAGCGTTCCACCCGTGCCCTCCGAGGAGCCCACGCCCGTGGAGAGCGTCCCTCCCGCACCATCCGAGGAGCCCATGCCCACAGAGCGCGAAACGCCCGAGCTCAGCCCGGAGCCGTCTGACGCCGCGAAAAAGACCGGCGCCGCGGGGAACACGGAAGCCCTGCTGGGGGAGGCACCGACTGCGTCCACCTACTCCATCAACGTACCCATTGGCATGGAGGGGCTCTTTTTCAAGCTCACGGCAGATCTGGATCTCTCCAACTACGACGGGGGGAGCGGCGGCGGCGCGTCCTACTACTGGACCCCCATAGGCATTCTCTCCTCCTTTGACGCCAACAGCGTTCCCTCCGGTACCCCCTTCCTGGGTACCTTTGACGGGGGCGGCCATACCGTCACAGGGTTCCAATACGCACCCGATCCCGACCGCATAGCCGCAGATTCAACAGATTCAATGTCGGGGTACGGCCTCTTCGGCTACGTGGGGACGGGCGGCGCCGTAAAAAATCTGAACTTCAAGATGACAAGGTCCGACGGCGTCACCGCCCTCCCCTGGGTACTGAGCAACTCTCTGGGCGGCGAGAACTACGCCGTCGGCGTGGTGGCCGCCGCTTCTTCGGGGGGCATCTCGGGCTGCACCGTCACTCAGGCGGATTTGAGCTATACCGTCGCGGCGGACGGCTCCGCCATCTCCTGCGTGGGCGGCATCGCCGGCCTGGTGTACGTCGGCAACGTATCCACCAGCGTGGATTCCTGCATCTTTTTAGGCAAAATCGCCAATACCCTTGCCGGCACGTCCAATACCGCGGCCTACGCCAACCAGCGCGTGGGCGGCATCGCCGGCGCGTTGGGGATTGCCGTTGCCACTACGCCCTTGTCGAAGTGTGCCGCCGGCGTGGATATTGATATCCACAACGGCTCCTCTATGTCAAATACGGGCGGCGTGGGCGGTCTGGTAGGCTATTGCAGCGGCTCCAACCCCAACACCAATATCACCGGCTGTTTTACCACCGGCGCCATCTATGTCAAGCACACCGCCGGCGGGCTGATCGGCCGGAACAACACGAAATTATTTTTGAGGGACAGTTTTAGCACCGTCGCTTTGGGCGTCACGGCAAAAAACATCCCTAACGCCGATTTTACTCTGAACACCGTAGAATCCATCGGCGGGCTGATCGGCAACCGAGCCCAAAATGCCACCACCCTCACCAACGTGTACTTCGCCGGCGGTCTGCTGGCGCCCCAGTTCGGTGCCGTCGCCGGATGGCAGATATGCAACAGTGCGACTCTCGGCCTCATCAATGTAGCGGTGGACGACACCCAGGCTCCCCACGCTCTGGCCAAATACTCCGAGCCGGCCATCGACAACAGCCTGCTCATCCGGGATTGGAACACCTTCACCGCCAACGCGGGCGCGGCCTGGTCCGCCGCGGACACCACTTATCTCCCCCAGCTCAAATGGGCCCGCGACTCCGACTCCGCTGTCATACAAACGCTCTCCCAGGCCGCCGCAAAGCGCTGGGTCACCCTCAGCTCCGCCAACGCGGTAAAGGGGAGCGACGGGACATACAGTCTGTATCGGCTCAAGGATGTGTCCGGGGCCGCCCCCGCTGCGCTGGGCGATCTAACGCGGACTACAGACTATAAGGCCGACGGCGTGATCGTCGGCGGCATCTACACCGGTTCGGCCACAGTTTCCGGCACCTCCGTCCCCGCGGCCCGCTGGGCTGTCACCGCCGCCAACCAGGCGGAAGGGAACGCCAACTTGATCGATACCGGCGAAAATTTCCTTCGATTTTTAAACCGGGCAAATCTGGCGGGAGGGGGCTACCTGGGCGCAGACTTTACCCTCAGCGGCGCCATCAGCGGCACGGCCATTCCCGCCTACAGCGGGACTTTCTTCCCCTTCTGCGGCTCCCTGACCGGGGAAACGGGCAGTTCTCTGTCCGCTTTAGCATATCCAAAGGGCGCAACGGGCCTCTTCAACACCGCGTTCAGCGCCACCTTCCAAAACCTCACCTTCAATAATATCACCATCGGGAACGTCTCTCTGGGCGCCTCAGGGTCCCTGTACTTCGGCCTTCTGGCCGGGCGGATAGCCTCCTCCGCCCTCAACAACGTGGACGTGAACAGCTTTTCCTATACCTATCAGGACCCCTCCAGCGGCTCCTATTACCAGAGCAACATCACCCCCATCGGCTTGGTGGGCACGATTCCCAGCGAGAGCGTCTCAACCGTCTTTACAAACTGCGACGTGGCGGGGCTTGCGGTCAACATCAAGGCCCGCACAAATGCCAACAGCAGCCTCAGAGTCTACGTAGGCGGCCTGTTAGGCAGCAATAGCTCCAGCAGTCTATCTATTGCCGACTGCACCGTTTCCGGCGCTATCTCCGCCACTCTCTCCTCCAACTCCACCTCGAACAACCTCGCTTATGTGGGTGGTTTCGTCGGCTATGACTCCGGCAACATCATCGTCACAGGAGGCCGCGTCTTCGCCAATCTCGTGGGCGGCACCGCGGGCGGGCTGCTTGGCCGGGGAGCACCTTCGGCGCTCACCAACTGTCTCTTCTCCGGCAGCGTCAGCACCACCGATTTTTCGACCAGCACCACGGCTACGAGCGCCGCCGCCGGGGGACTGGTGGGGTATAATACGAGAGCGGTTACCATAGAGCAATGCGCCGTGTTCGGCAGCGTCACCTCCAGGTACTACGCGGGCGGGCTCTTAGGCTACTCCAGCACCAACCCAACCATCAGAAGCAGCTACGCCAGCGCCATTGTCAGCGCAGCGGCGGCCGGCGGCGCGGCCGGCGGTCTGGTGGGCTACGCCCCTCGTGTCCTTATGAACACCGCAGGTATGCCCAGCTATTTTGTCGGGCAGGTCTGGGCCCCCGGCCCCTACGGTGTTTTCGCAGGACAGACTACCAACGTGAACGCCTCCCTTCTCGCCAACAGCGTGTACGACAGCACCCTGACCCAGCGGGGCATCGCCCTGGTGGGCAGCTATGTCACCGCGCCCACCGGGGGAGCCGCCGCCAAGCCGGGAGCCGCCGCGTGGACAACGCTGGCGCCGACCAACTCCACCATCTGGTCCTACGCCGCCGGAGCCCGCAGCTATCCCCAGCTCAAGTGGATGAGCGACTCTACCGACGCCTCCGTGAGGGAGATCTCCCGCGTCTCCACTTACCAGCTCTTCGATAATCCGAGTACCATCACCTCCCTCTACAGCATGGCCCCGGCCCATCCCTTCTCGGTCACCCTCCCCGCCGGGATCTCCGCCTCCGCCGCCACGCCCAACTCCTTCGTGCAGAGCGGCGTCAGCGGCAGCACCACCACCTACACCGTCACGGGGACAGAGGACGAGGGTCCCCTCAAGTTCACCTACTCCGGCGTCACAGCGGGCGGCTCCCCTCTCTCCCTCTCCTACACCATTGCCAAGCAGAGTTTCGACTATGGGGAGGGCACCGCCTCAAAACCCTTTATCATCTACAATCTGGATCAGCTGGAGATCTTCCGCGACTTCGTGGACTCCGGGAAAAACTCCGTCGGGGTCTACTACCAGATCAGCGAGGCCCCCATGAGTGCAAGCGACGACTTCTCCGCGCTGGGCCCGGTCACCATCGACATGGGCTCCCTTGTCTGGTCCGGCACCCTTGCCTCTCTGGCGGGCCAGCTGGACGGCCACGGCAGCACCCTGCAAAACCTCACCACCAGCGGCTGGACCAACAGCCAGGGCACCTGGTCGGCCGGCCTGCTGGGCGGTCTGGGCGACGGCAGCTCGGTGAAAGATTTGACCATCACTGGCGCGGAAATCAACGGTCTGAGCAACAGTGGCAGCACCTCGGCCGCGGGTATCCTCAGTGCCACCGCCCGGGGAGCCACCGTGACCAATGTCCGGGTGGACGGCGTTATCTCAGCGGGCCGCAACGTGGCGGTGGGCGGCCTGGTCGGCAGCAGCGTCGGCCCCCTCACCCTGGCCGACTGCCGTACCGACGTGGCCATCACCGCTTTGGGAGGCGACGGGGCCGACGCCATCGGCGCGGGCGGCCTGGTGGGCAGCATGAGCGGCGTCGGCAACGCGAAGGCCAACATCAGCCAGTGCGCCGCCCAGGGCTCTATTGTGGACTGGGGCGGGGTGGGCGGCCTGGTGGGGTACGTCAACGGCTCCGCCTTCACCCTTATCATCACAAATTCTTACTCGCTCGTCAATTTCTCCGACACGGGGGCCTCAGGCTCGGTCCAGGCCGGTGGATTCCTCGGCAGGGTTGTGAACGTAAACGGCGGTACAAACCAGAACTACTACATCAAGATCGACTCCTGCTACTACGCGGGGGAGAATAACCTCTCCACCGCATCCACCCGGTACCGGGGCGGCTTTGTAGGCGGGGCCTCCTCCAGCAGCGCCACCGCCACTGGCTACGGGAACCTCCACATTCTGAACTGTGCCTACAACACCGACGGCTCCGACATCGACGCCAGGGCAAATCTGAGCTACAGCGGCACCTTCACCCCCGCATACTACTGGTCCAAGGCCGACACTGGCACCGCCCTACCCGGCCTGGCGTGGGTCGGAGACTCCCCCGCCTTCCAGATGTCCCAGGGCAGTCCCCAGGGCGTTATGGCGGACTGGAATCCGTCGGTCTGGAGCTTTGCGGACGGGTTCTACCCCCACCTCTCCGGCGACACCGCGTGGAGCGGGGCCGACACCAGGCTGGCCCACCTGGCCATCCACTACACCAAAGCTGCCAGGGGAACGCGAAACTTCTCCAACGTCTTTGTCCGAGCGGACGGCGCGGCCCTCTCCACCACCGCCTCCCCCACCGTTGTGCGTGTCACGGGCAACGGGCGCATGGCGGTGGCCACCTGCCCTGATCTCGGCCCGTCCGTCAGTCTCACGGTCACCTTGGACGGGGCGGCGCGCACCGTCAGTTTCACCCCCAGCACCAATTCCAGCGGTAACCGGGACGTGAGCATCTACTATATTAATCCAGACGGCATGTGGGAGGACAAGGTTTGGCTGGTCTACACCGCCGACGCGCTGGCGGGGCTGAGCACCATGTTCAGCGCCGACGCCGCCGACCTGAACGGCCTGTCCAGACCCGCCCTCTCTACACTGAGCGGGGGCGAGGTCCGCCTCGGCAAGGACATCGACCTGGGCATTAGCTACAGCGGAATGGGCGACTACGATACCTGGCGGCCCATCGGCAGCAACGCCTTCCCTTTCAGCACTACCTTCAGCGGCGGCGGCAAGACCCTCTACAACCTGGCCGTCAACCCCTTCTACTACGGTGCGGACCTGTCGGACGCCTCCCTCGGCCTCTTCGGCGTCGTCGGCATTGGCGGCACGGTGAAAAATCTGAACCTGGCTGCCAATGCCACCGCCGATGAGGCCTCCTTCTACCGGCAGCCCGGCGTCCGCGTCGCCCAAGGGGTGAGCACGGCGGGAGCCCTGACCGGCGTCCTGGCGGGCGGGCGGCTGGAAAACTGCCTGGTGAGCATCCCGGTTTACACGCTGGCCGATACCCCGGCCGATCCGGGCTATGCCGACGACTGGTCCGCCGTCCCCTACCTGGGGGCCTCCTTCTCCGCCTCCCTGGGGGGCCTGGTGGGCAAGGTGACGGAGGATTCGTCCATCGTGAACTGCGGCTACACCGGCTACGTGTACGCCGACCCCAAGGCTCCCCGGCCCGGCTCGGACAGTCCCGTGCCGGACGGGCAGACCACCGGTCCCGTGGGCGGCCTGGTTGGCAGCGTCGCCACGGGCAAGGCCCTCACCGTCAAGAGCAGCTACGCGGCCTCCTATGTGGGCGGCAGTACAGCCGGAGCCCTGGTAGGAGATGCGGCAGGCGCCCTTCACCTGGACGGCGTCTGCTATGACGCCAACGCCCTCGCCGGTGACATCTCCCCCGTGGGCAGGGGCCTCGTCACCAGTGGGACGGTTTCAAGCGCCATCCCGGCTGAGCTGGGTGACGGCTGGATTCCCGACACCCCCGACGGGCTCTATCCGCTCCAATCCTCCCTGTCGGCCTCGCCCGACACCCTCGCTGGGCGTATGCGTATCTCCCTCTCGCCCAACGCAGGCTCGGCCACCTCAGGCACCCTCCTCTACTCCGATGGCACCCTGGCCTGCTCGGCCACCCAGCCCGGCGTGTCGGTCATCCCCGGCACGGCGGTCGTAACCGGCGGCAAGACCTTCGTCAAAACCGTCGACGGCCTCACTCAGCTGGAGCTGCAGCAAAGCAGTGCGGCCCGCCGGGTCCTCATAAATCTGCGCTGCTGGTACGACGACGTGAAACTGGTGGACGGCGTGCGGCACTACACCATCACCACCGCCGAAGAGCTGTGGGAGCTCGGGCAGATTGTCAGCGGCGGCATCACCGATTCCGGCATCTCCAAGGTGGCCCACACCCATGCTCCAAGCGGCGGGTACGACGATTTCTCGGGCGCGGTCGTCCACCTCGCCGCGGACATCGACCTCACCAAGCTGACCGATCAGGTGAGCGGCGTCGCCGTCCAGCGGGCCTGGTCCCCCATCGGCACGGAGGAACGCCCCTTTAACGGCACCCTCGAGGGCGGTGGGCATCTGGTCTTCGGCATGCTCTCCAACCCTGTCGCCGGCACGCAGGGCCTCTTCGGCACGGTCTCCGGGACGGTGGAAAACCTGCTGGTCTCAGGCGCGTCCCTCAAGCTGCCGACGGGCGGCACGGGCGGGGTGCTGGCGGCACGGCTGACGGGCACCGGCAGTCTCCTCTTCTGTGGCGTCTCGGGCTCGGTCTCGGCCGAGGGCGAGGGTGTTACCGCGGGCGGCCTGGCGGGCAGCTCCGCGGGCACGATTACCGGCTCCTTCAGCACGGCGGAGCTCTCCACGGCGGGCGCAGTCTCCTCTGGGGCGCTGGGCGGACTTGTCGGCTCCCTCTCGGGCGGTGGCATCACCCAGAGCTATTTCACCGGTTTCGTCAACGCACCCTATGCCTCGGCTGTAGGCGGCATCGCCGCCGAGCAGACTGGCGGCGCGGTCTCCCACTGCTACGTGTCGGCCTATCTGGACGGCACAGTGGTGTACCGCATCTCCAAGACTTTTGGCGACGACTGCCGCTATGACGGACGCCACCTCTCCAAGGGGACCGGCGGCACCCGGCAGGACGGGGTCGCCCTCGCCATGGCGGGTACGGGCTGGACGCCGGGCAACGGGGAGCACTACCCCTTCCCCGCCCGTTTCAGCCCGGACGGCGGCATCCCCGACCTGAGCGCCACTTCCCTGGGCGCCGCCGCCAAGCTGGCCGCCGCCATCTTCATCTTCGGCGGCAGCACGGGGGGCGCGAATTACGCCCGGTTCCAGACGGTGACGGCCCCCTCCCTGGCCGCGGCCGGATATTCCCTCCGCTCGGGCAACCCCACCC
>DATMXU010000046.1:0-4513 GCA_035562355.1 Pseudoflavonifractor sp. | reverse complement strand
GGTCGCGGTCGCTCCCCACGTCCTCACTCACCATCCAGCAGCGCTCGCACTTCTCACCCTGGGCGGCGGCTACCTTGATACCTTCGGCAGAGGGGTCCAGCGCAACCTTGGAGGCAATGAAAATCTCGGCAAGGAAACTCTCGTTCTCCCCGGCCAGGGCCTTGGCATGCTCACTGCCGATAACGACGGCAGCCTCCAGGCTCTTGCCGATGATCTTCCCGCTTCGCGCGGCCTCCAGGGCCTTGTTCACATCCTCCCGGGCGGCGGTCAAGGCGGCCCAACGGGCGGACTCAGCCTCGGTGAGCGCGGGCACGTCCTCGGCCTTGGGCATGTCGTTGAGGAGGACGCTCTCGGCATTGTCGGCGGCGCGGTGAGGCATGGCACACCAGATCTCCTCGCTGGTGAAGGCCAGGATGGGGGCCACCAGCCGGGTCATGCTGTCCAGGATCTGATAGAGCGCGGTGCGGGCCGAGCGGCGGGCGGCCTGGTCGGCGCAGTAGAGCCGATCCTTGATGATGTCGAAATAGAAGTTGGAGAGATCCACCACGCAGAAGTTGTAGATGGAGCGGTAAACGCCGTGAAACTCGTATTTGTTATAGTACCCTTGGACGGCGGCCGTCAGCTCCCGCAGGCGGGAGAGGGCCCACTTATCCAGGTCCTGGAGCTGCTCATGGGGCAGGGAATCCCCGTCGGGGTCGAACCCAGAGAGGTTGCCGAGCATATAGCGGGCCGTGTTGCGGATCTTGAGGTAGGCCTCGGAGAGCTGTTTCATGATCTCCTTGGAGATGCGCATATCCTGGGTGTAGTCGGCAGAGGCCACCCAGAGGCGGAGCATGTCCGCCCCGTAGTCCTTGATGACCTCCTCGGGGGCCACGGCGTTGCCCAGGCTCTTGTGCATGGCCTTGCCCTCGCCGTCCACCGTCCAGCCGTGGGTGATGATCTGCTTGTAAGGGGCCACCCCCTTGGTGGCAACGCTGGTGAGCATAGAGGATTGGAACCAGCCCCGGTACTGGTCGCCCCCCTCCAGATATACGTCGGCGGGGAAGTGGAGGTAGGGCCGCGCATCCAGGACGGCGGCGTGGGTGGAGCCAGAGTCGAACCACACGTCCATAATGTCGGACTCCTTGGTAAAGTGAGCATGCCCGCACTTGGGGCAGATGAACCCCTCGGGTACCAGCTCATCCGCGGTCTTGTCGAACCAGATATTTGAGCCATGCTCACGGAAGAGGGCGGAGACGCGGGAGATGGTCTCGCTCGTTACGATATCCTCTCCGCACTTTTCGCAGTAGAAGATGGGGATGGGCACGCCCCAGACCCGCTGGCGGGAGATGCACCAGTCGCTGCGCTCGCTGATCATGCTGGTCATGCGGTCCTTGCCCCAGTCGGGTTTCCACTTGATGTCGTCACAGGCCTTTACCGCCGCGTCCTTGATGGCGTCCACGCTGCAGAACCACTGCTCGGTGGCCCGGTAGATGATGGGGTGCTTGCAGCGCCAGCAGTGGGGGTAGGAGTGCTTGATGTGCTCCTTGGCGAGGAGCGCGCCGCACTCCTCCAGGTCCACCACCACCTGGTCGTTTGCCTTGTCGTAGAACTGGCCCTCGTAGCGCGCGTCGGTCATGACGCCCTTGGCGTTCACGGGGACGGGCACGCCGATATTGGTGAGGCCCGCCTTATCGTACGCCCGGCAGATGGCGTAGTCCTCCGCGCCGAAACCCGGGGCGGTGTGGACACAGCCGGTGCCCGCGTCCAACGTGACGTGGTCGCCGTTTAAGATGACGCTCTCCCGGTCGAAGAGGGGATGGGCGGCGGTCATCAGCTCAAAGTCGCTCCCCTTGAGGGTGGCAAGTACCTCGCAAGAGGCAAAGTCGATGTGGGCGGCCTTGCAGACGCTCTCGGCCAGGTCCTTAGCCAGGATATAGACCTCGCCGCCCGGGTCCTTCAGGAGCACATAGTCAAACTCGGCGTTCAGGGAGATCGCCATGTTGCCGGGAATGGTCCAGGGGGTGGTGGTCCAGATGACAAAGCTCATCCCGGACACGTCGCCGTACCCTGCCAGCTTACCCTTGTCGTCCTTCACGGCGAACTTGACGAAGAGGGTGGTGCAGGGGTCGTCGGCGTACTCGATCTCGGCCTCGGCCAGGGCGGTCTGGTCGTGGGGGCACCAGTAGACCGGTTTCATCCCTTTATAGATGAGGCCCTTTTCGGCCATCTGGCCAAAGACCTCCACCTGCTTGGCCTCGAAGTCGGGGGTGAGGGTGACATAGGGATCGTCCCACTCTCCGATGACGCCCAGGCGCTTGAACTGCTCACGCTGCTTGTCCACAAAGTCCAGGGCGTACTCCTTGCACTTCTCCCGGAACTCGGAGGTGGTGAGCTCCTCCCGCTTGACCTTCTTGTTCTTGAGGATGGCGCTCTCAATGGGCAGCCCATGGGTGTCCCAGCCGGGGACATAGGGGGCGCAGTAGCCCGTCATATTGCGGTGCTTGACGATCATGTCCTTGAGGATTTTATTGAGAGCGGTACCGATGTGGATATTGCCGTTTGCGTAGGGGGGGCCGTCGTGGAGGACGAATTTAGGGCGGCCCTCGTTCTTCGCCATCAGCCTGTGATAGAGCTCCTTGGCCTCCATCTCCGAGAGCATATCAGGCTCCCGCCTGGGCAGGCCGGCCCGCATGGGGAAATCGGTCTGGGGCAGGTGGATGGTCTTGTTGTAGTCCATTTTGGTACTCCTTCTCTCTTAATTTTAATATCATAACCAATTAACAGGATAAGAAACGCCCCTGTCTCCGTTAAGAGACAGGGGCGTTATAAACCTCTGCGGTACCACTCTTTTTGCCGCATCATACAATACGGCCACTCAAGACGGCGGATAACGGTGCCAGCCCGGAGCGCTCCGAGGGTGATCTTCACGCTCCCGGTCCGTCCGCCTTTCACCAAACGGCGGCTCTCTTTACAGACCACTGGGAGGGCTACTCTTCCTCGTCATTGCGCTTTCCTATTGTCAGAGTATCTTACCCGGAAAGGCCGGGTTTGTCAAGGGGGATCAGCGGATCTCATAATCTTTCCCGAACTGGAGATTGTCAAAGCGCCGGGTGGTCTCGCTGAAATCCTCGCTCTCCTCGCCCTCCTCCAGGGCGGAGGGGCGGGACTTCTCCCCGTCGGACTTGCGGCCAAGATTCAGCTCCAGCAGCTCGGCGTAGAGGCCGCCGTCCTCCTCGGGCGGGGCGCTCTTCAGCTCCTCCAGATCTTTGTCCAGATCCAGCGGCTCCTCCTGAGCAGGCTCCTCCACCAGCTTTTGCACGTTGGCCTCGATCTCCTGGGCTGTGCTCTCTGCGGCGGCGGCGGGCGGGGTGAGCTGGGGAAGGGAGTCGAGATAGCCAAGCTCCCGCTTGCATAGCTCGCGGACCTGGGCCACGTAGGCCGCGGTGGCGGCCTGGGCGGCGGCGAGACGGTGCTGCTCGGCCTCCAGCTCCTGGCGGATGCCGGCTACCTTGGCCCGCGCCTCGGCCTCCGCCTGCTGGACGAGGGTCGTCCGCTCAGCCTCGGCCTTGGCCACGATATCCTCGGCGGACTTCTGTGCGACCAGGAAGGCCTTGCGCATGCTCTCATCGGTGGCGCGGTACTCCTCCACCTTGTCCACAAGAACCTTCATCTTGCTCTTGAGGACCTGGTTCTCCTTGTAGAGGGTAGTGTAGTCCTCGGTGAGCGCGTCAAGGAACTCGTCCACCATTGTCATGTTATAGCCGCCAAAACTGGCCTTTGCAAAGGCGTGCTGAGAGACCTCCTGCGGTGTCAGCATCTCCGATTCCCCCTCTCCCCTCCCGATGTTTCGCATCGCGCGGGGCCCCTTTGTATTTTATCTGTCCGGGCGGAATGAACCCGCCCGGCATCAAGGCCTTGACCTATGGTCAAAACGCCCGGGACGCCGGACTCCCGGCGAAAAAATTAGAAATAGAGCCCGTTGTTCTCCAGTTCGTCGATCAGATCACCTAAAATATCCACATTGTAGGGGGTGATGATGTAAGTGCTCAGGGCGACCTTCTTCACCTTGCCCTCGTTGGCGTAGGCCGCGCCGGAGAGGAAGTCCAGCACGCGGCGGGACACGTCCTTGTTGGTCTGCTCCAGGTTGAGGACCACGGTACGCTTTTCCCGCAGGTGATCGGCAATCTCTGCGGCGTTCTCAAACCGGTCGGGTTTCACCAGCACCACCTGGAGCTGGGTGGTGGTGTGGATGTTGACCACCTTGTTGCTGCGGCGCTCGCTGTCGGAGGAGAAGGAGGGGCCGACAGGCTCGGCCTTGGCGGCTTTCTCCTTGCGCTCGGCACGGGGCGCGGGTTCAAAATCGTCCTCAAATTCATCCTCTTCGTCCTCATAGGGACGGGCGAGACGTTTGAGCTCGTCAATAAAACTCATGGAAATCGTTGCTCCCTTCAGGCTTGCGGCGGGGTCCCGTTCACAGGCGGACGAGGGCCGAACAGAGCGGACCCCACCCGAACCAGGGTGGCCCCCTCCC
>DATMXU010000045.1:0-13899 GCA_035562355.1 Pseudoflavonifractor sp. | reverse complement strand
GTGTAAAAGGGCGTAAAGCACATATAATAGGAGACGGATGGAGAACCAAACATCTAAAAATGAAGAAAAAACACCGGGAGGATGTAGAATGAGACGATATCTGGCTCTTTCAGGGCTTGTTTTGGCCCTGGCCCTTACTGCGACCGGCTGCACCACCACTAGTGCCCCCGGCACCAGCCCCACCACAACCGTGACCCCCAGTACCACCCCCACTACAACCACCACGCCCGCAACAGGCGGCGTAGTGAACAACACGGGCCGGGTGGTACGTGACACAGCCGGCGCCGTAGGCAACGCCGCCCAGGACGTGACCCGCGGCGTCGCCCGCGGCGTGCAGGATGTTGGCCGCGGTGTGAGCAACGCGGTCCGCTGATTTTAAAAAGATCCTTTGCAAAAGTGGGCGCAGCCAATGGGCGCGCCCACTTTTGTGGTATCGTAGCCGAACCCATGCGGCGCGGCTGCATAGGGGCTCCTTTATTTTACTCGAAGCGGGGAAAATAAATCCCCCGATTTCGAGCTTTTGACTCCGTCAACGCTCGTACGCCGCACCTGCGGCGGCAGAATCACCCCGGCTCAGAAGAGCCCGGTGATCTTACCCATACGGCCCAGCCGTATGGGGGCCCCTTTATTTTACTCAGATCGGGGAAAATGGATTTCCCCGATTTCGAGGTTTTGACTCCGTCAAAACGCTCGTATGCCGCACCTGCGGCGGCAGAATCACCCGGCTCAGAAGAGCCCGGTGATTCTGCCGTTTTCGTCCACGTCGATATTCTCCGCGGCAGGCACTTTAGGTAATCCGGGCATGGTCATGATATCACCCGTCAGGGCGACGACGAACCCCGCGCCGGCGGAGACCTTCAGATTGCGGACCGTAATGCGGAAACCCTTGGGCGCGCCCAGGAGGGCCGCGTCGTCAGAAAAAGAGTACTGGGTCTTGGCCATACAGATGGGCAGGTTCCCGTACCCCAGCCCGGTGAGCTGGGCCGCCTGCTTTTTGGCGTTGGGAGTCAGGTCCACTCCGTCGGCATGGTAGATCTTTGTGGCGATGGCATGGAGCTTTTCCTCAATAGGACGCTCCGCGTCATAGGCGAACTGGAACCGGTTCTCCTCTTCGCACAGGCGCAGGACCTCCCGGCCCAGAGTTTCTCCGCCCTTGCCGCCCTTGGCCCAGACCTCGCTGAGAGCCACGTTGACGCCCAATTCCCGGCATCTGTCCTCCACCAGCTTAAGCTCAGCCTCGCTGTCGGTGGGGAAACGGTTGATCGCCACCACCGCGCTCAGCCCGTAGACCTTGGTGATATTCTCCACATGCTGGAGCAGATTGGGAAGACCCTTTTCCAAAAGCGCCAGATTTTCGCTGCCCAGGTCTGCCTTTGCCGCGCCGCCGTGGTGCTTGAGCGCCCGGACGGTGGCGACGATGACTACCGCGCTGGGTGCAAAGCCGCCGTAGCGGCACTTGATGTCTAAAAACTTCTCGGCTCCCAGGTCGGCGCCAAAGCCCGCCTCAGTGACCACGTAGTCCCCCAGGCGGAGCGCGGCATCGGTGGCCGAGATGGAGTTGCAGCCGTGGGCAATGTTGGCAAAGGGTCCGCCGTGGACGAGGGCCGGGGTGTGCTCCAGAGTCTGGACCAGATTGGGCTTGATGGCGTCCTTCAAGAGGGCGGCCATGGCCCCCTCTGCCTTCAGATCGTGAGCGGTGACGGGCTTATCCTCCCGGGTATAGCCCACTACCATGCGACCCAGGCGCTCCTTCAGATCCATCAGGTCGCTGGAGAGGCAGAGCACCGCCATGACCTCGCTGGCCACCGTGATGTCGAACCCGTCCTCGCGGGGCACGCCGTCCACCTTGCCGCCCAGTCCGCAGACAATGCTGCGCAGCTGCCGGTCGTTCATGTCCACACAGCGTTTCCATGTGATGCGGCGCACATCGATACCCAGGGCGTTGCCCTGCTGGATATGGTTGTCGAGCAGGGCGGCCAACAGGTTATTGGCCGCGCCGATGGCGTGGAAGTCACCGGTAAAATGGAGGTTGATGTCCTCCATGGGGATGACCTGAGCATACCCGCCGCCCGCCGCGCCGCCCTTGACGCCGAAGACGGGGCCAAGGGAGGGCTCCCGCAGGGCCAGGACCGTCTTCTTCCCCAGCAGGCTCAGCGCGTCGGCCAGGCCTACGCTGGTGGTGGTCTTCCCCTCCCCCGCCGGGGTGGGGTTGATGGCGGTAACCAGAATGAGCTTGCCCCTGCGCTGCTGCCTGCGGATGGCGCTCACGTCCAGCTTGGCCTTTGTATACCCGTAGGGCTCCATAACGTCGGCGCTGAGGTTGAGCTTGGAAGCAATTTCACCGATGGGGAGAGGGATGGTTTCCTGCGCGATTTCAATGTCCGTTTTCACTGTGTCACGCCCCTTTCATAGCTTTAGAATAACAATGCTTGCCCACCCTGTCAAGGTGAGTTGGAAAGATGTCCCCCTTTCGCAGCTATGTTTTTTCTTTCACAGGAATAAAATGGATTCGTCATCATTTTTCACGAATTTCCCCCTCCCTCTTTTGTCCTTTTGTCCAGGTTGCCACATCAGGTGCTCTGTGGTATAATATCTGTGAGCAGCCGGAGACGGCCTGCTCACATCAGGCGGGCGGCACTACTCCATTTCAATAGTTCCGCCTCAGCCATAAAAAAGGAGGAGACCATTTCCCGCCGGGGCCGGCGGTGCGGCAGTGTGGAGACCTGCCGTAACGCGTCCGGAGTTTTGCTCTGCGGACGCGAGGCGGTAATTGCAGAGGCTTTACCGTCACGGCTCGTGTACATGGCAACTTTAACCCTCAAGAACATCAAGAAGGTCTACGACAAGAATGTGGTAGCGGTCCACAGCTTTGACCTAGACATCGCGGACAAGGAGTTCATCGTCCTGGTCGGCCCATCGGGCTGCGGCAAGTCCACCACTCTGCGCATGATCGCCGGGCTGGAGGACATCACCGAGGGCGACCTCTACATCGGCGACAAGCGTGTCAACGACGTGGAGCCCAAGGACCGGGACATCGCCATGGTGTTCCAGAACTATGCCCTCTATCCCCACATGACTGTGTACGAGAACATGGCCTTCGCCCTCAAGCTGCGCAAGACCCCCAAGGCCGAGATCGACCGCAAGGTCCGGGAGGCCGCCGAGATTCTGGACATCACCTCCTATCTCGACCGCAAGCCCAAGGCTCTGTCCGGCGGCCAGCGCCAGCGCGTTGCCATCGGCCGCGCCATCGTGCGCGAGCCCCAGGTCTTTCTCATGGACGAGCCCCTCTCCAACCTGGATGCCAAGCTGCGCAATCAGATGCGGGCTGAGATCATCAAGCTCCGCCACCGCATCGACACCACCTTCGTCTACGTCACCCACGACCAGACCGAGGCCATGACTCTGGGGGACCGCATCGTCATCATGAAGGACGGTTTTATCCAGCAGATCGGCACCCCTCAGGACGTCTTTGACCATCCCGCCAATATTTTTGTGGCCGGTTTCATCGGCTCCCCCCAGATGAACCTGTTCGACGCCCATCTGGAAAAGGACGCCTCCGGCTATTATGCCACCTATCATGGTACCCGCATCGCCCTGGCCGAGCACATCCAGAGTGGCCTGGCCGCCAAGGGCGTAGCCCCCACGGATATCATTCTGGGCTGCCGCCCCGAGCATCTGACTCTGCGCCAGGCCGCCGGCCCCGAGGCTGTGACCGCCCGGGTGGATGTGTCCGAGATGATGGGCAGCGAGGTCCACCTGCATGTTGTCGCCGGTGAGAAGGACGTGGTGCTGCGCATCCCCTCCACCGATCTGCCCGCTGGGCACCGCTCCGGCATTCCCTTCGGCACCGAGGTCTACTTCACCTTTCCGGAGGACCTGGTCCACCTCTTTGATCCCGCCACCGAGAAGAACCTGCTGGATTAGTCGAAATAACAAAAAGGTCCCCGCTGCGCGTATGCAGCGGGGACCTTTCAGACTGCCAAAAAACCCTTGGACCGAAAGTCTCGGAGGGAGGGATAGTGTGAAAGGGAACCGTCAGGGTTCCCTTTCGCGTGCAGGAAGACTACTTTTTGAAACTTCTTACGGTGTTTCAAAAAGTGTAACAGCCTGTCAAAGAAGTCCCGCGGGACTTCTTTGACAGGCTGAAAGGTCCCCGCTGCGCGTGCGCAGCGGGGACCTTTTGTTTGCGGAGAGGAAGGCGGGCGGGGGTCGCCCCGTCCTATTTTACCGTGACAAGCTCATAGGCCCGGCTGCCCAGTCCGATCCTCTCGGCCTGATCGAGGCAGGTGTCCCATACACCGGCGGGGGTTGTGTTGATGAAGTGGTCATGGTGGTCATGGAAGTCGTGGGCGCGCATACGGTCATCCAGAAGGGACCCGGGCATGGGCTCCTGCCTGAGACAGGCGTCCACGCAGGCCTGATCCAACGCCAGCGGGTCGAAGGACGCGAACATCCCCACGTCGGGCAAAATGGGCACATCGCTCTCGGCATGGCAGTCGCAATAGGGGGAGATATCCATGACCATGCTCACATGAAAATTGGGCCGTCCGTCCACCACGGCCTTGGAGTACTCTGCCATCTTGCGGCCCAGCAGATCGTTGGCACTGGAGTTGGGGTTATAAATGGCGTCGAAATTGCACGAGCCGATGCAGCGACCGCAGCCCACGCAGATGTCCTGGTCGATGCGGGCGGTGCCGCCCGGACCGTCGAAGAAGATGGCGTCCTGGCCGCAGTTTCTGGCACAGGCGTGACATTTGACGCAGGAATCCGAATCCACCTCGGGCTTACCCGAATTGTGCTGAGCCATCTTGCCCGCCCGGCTGCCGCAGCCCATGCCGATGTTCTTGAGCGTGCCGCCGAATCCGGTGGCCTCGTGCCCCTTGAAATGGGTGAGACTGATGAAGATATCCGCGTCCATGATGGCCCGGCCGATGTGGGCGTTCTTGATATACTCGCCGCCCACTACGGGCACGTCCACGTCGTCGGTGCCCTTGACGCCGTCACCGATAATGACGTGGCAGCCGGTGCTGAAGGGAGAGTAGCCGTTCTCATAGGCGGACTCCAGGTGCTCCAGGGCGTTCTTCCGCCGGCCAGCGTAGAGGGTGTTGCAGTCGGTAAGGAAGGGTTTGCCGCCCAGGCCCTTCACCACGTCGGCTACCACCTTGGCGTAGTTGGGCCGCAGGAAGGCCAGATTGCCCGGCTCGCCGAAGTGGATCTTGATGGCGACGATCTTCTGGTCAAAATCAATCGTTCCGATACCCGCCGCGCGAATCAGCTTTTCCAGCTTTTTGAGTACGCTGGTGCCGGGCAAGGCGCGGAAATCAGCGAAATATACTTTGGACTTTTCCATAGGGATCCTTCCTTATCTATCTTCAGTCATACAGACGGCGGGTTTCCCCCCTGCTGCCCCTCTCCCTTGTGGTGATTGGGCAGGACACGGTTCACAGCCACGGCCATGAGGATGCCCACAAAATTCTCCAGAATGCGGAAGGGGATATAGAAGTAGCCGTTGGCCCCATCGTAGGTCAGCAGAATGGAGCAGAGCACTACGCACCCCATAGCGCAGGCCTCCGGACGCTTGATGAGCTTGCAAAACCATAGGGTCACCACCGTGCCGAGCCCCAACAGAACGCCGGTTGCCAGCGGCCTCCCGATCAGATTGCTCAGCAGGAGGCACACCAGCCCTACCGCGCCGCCTAAAACTGTCCCGATGACGCGGTAAAGGCCCTGGCTGACGCTCTCCTCCACCGAGCCCTGCATGCAGATGATGGCGGCAATACAGGCGTTGATGGGGTACACCTGCTGTAGCAGGTCCTCCGGGCCCGAGGGCACATAGGACCAAAAGGGCAGAAATACCAGGAAACAGGCGAAGACCGCCACGGCGGTCTTTACCGTGCGCATACCAACCTTTGGCAGCTCCATGGCGGCTCCTCAGCTCAGAAAGGCAGATTGAGCCCGCCGGTCAGCTGCTGCATGCCGGCGGCCATCTCTCCCTCGGCGGTTCGGATGGCCTCGTTCACGGCGGCCACGATCATATCCTGCAGCATCTCCACATCCTCGGGGTCCACCGCCTCGGGGTCGATGGTGATGCTCACCAGCTCCCGCTTGCCGCTCACCGTGGCGGAGACCACGCCCCCGCCCGCCTGGGCGGTGTACTCCTTGGCCTCCAGCTCGGCCTGTATGCGCTGCATGTCCTGCTGCATCTTCTGGGCCTGCTTGAGCATGTTCATGTTGATGCCGCCGCCCATGCCGCCCATACCGGGCCGCCCAAAATTCTTTGCCATAGGAATCGCTCCTTCTACTCTTTAATGATGATATTGTCAAACTGCCGGCCGATGGCCAGCAGGTCGTCCAGCTTGTCCGCAGGTGCCGGCTCAGCTGCAGGAAAGGGGGCGGCGGGCGCGGGTTGGACCGCCGGGGCCCGCCCTACCACCACCGCCACCCGGTGCTTTCCGCCGAGGATAGCGTCCGCTGCGGAGGACAGGGGGCCAAGTACGGCCGGCTTATTCACCATGCTCCGGGCAAAATCGGACTCCACATATAGGTTGAAAACCCCGTCCTCTACCCTGCCCTGGGCTTTTTTCAGGAACATATACTCCCCCATGGGCACCTGGCCCTTGAGAGAATCCACCAATCCGGGCCAGAAGTCGCCGGGGGTGCCCGGCGAAATCGGTGCCTCCCGCCGGACGGGGGACTCGCTCCTCCGCTCGGCCGGTTTTCCCATGCTTAGAGGGCGCTCCTCCTCCCAGGGCGGAGTATCCGCTATGGGGGACTGGGGTACAGGGGCCTGTTCTGCGGGAGCGGTCTCTCCACACGGGGCCGCCGGGTTGGATGCAAGGGCCGCCGGGTTTCCGGCCACGATCCCCTCCAGACGGGCAAGCCTGGCCGCCAGTCCGGCGGCGCTGGCGTCCAGGGTGCCGTCGCAGATGCGAATGAGACAGAGCTCGGCGTCAGTCCGGCGGTTGCTGCTGCGGGGGAGATCCGCCTGTGTGGTCTGGAGCAAAGTCAAAATCTGAGTCAATCGCTGGGGTGACAGGAGATTGGTCAGGTGCCGGAGGGTCGCCTCGTCATACCCGCCGGTGAGGAGGGCCGCCCCGCTCTGAGGTGCGGTCCTGCGAATCAGGAGATCCCGGGTCAGAGACGACAGCTCACCCAGCAAGGTCCCCACGTCCTTACCTGCGCCGTAGAGCCTGTTCAGGGTCTCCAGCGCCTGGGCCGTCCGCCCCTCGGCGGCCTGCTCGAGCAGGGCGGCGGTCTCCAGGTTGCCCGCCATGCCCAGCGCGTCTAAAATCTCGGTCTCTCCAATGACCCCTGTGGCGCTGATACACTGGTCCAAAAGGGACAGGGCATCTCGCATGCCGCCGTCAGCCAGGCGGGCCAGCAGCGCCGCGCCCTCCTCAGTGAGGCCCAGTTTCTCCCGGTCGGAGACATACATCAGATGGAGCGCGATGTCCCGCGGCATGATCCGCTTGAACGCGAACTGCTGACAGCGGGACTTGATGGTGGCCGGCACCTTGTGGAGCTCGGTGGTGGCCAGGATGAACATGAGGTGGGTGGGCGGCTCCTCCAGAATCTTTAACAGGGCGTTAAAGGCCGCGGTGGAGAGCATATGGACTTCATCCACGATATAGACCCGCTTTTTTACCGACGCGGGGCTGTAGACCGCCTCATCCCGCAGAGCCCGAACCTGGTCCACGCCGTTATTGGACGCCGCGTCCAGCTCCAGCACGTCCAGGATGGACCCATCCTCAATCCCCAGGCAGGAAGGGCACTGGTTGCATGGGTTCCCGTGCTGCGGATTCTCGCAGTTGACGGCCCGGGCCAGAATTTTGGCGCAGGAGGTCTTGCCGGTACCCCGGGTGCCGGTGAAGAGGTAGGCGTGGGAGAGTCTCCCGGTGTCCACCTGGCGCTTGAGGGTATCGGTGATGTGGCTCTGACCCACCACCTCGTCAAAGGTGCGGGAGCGCCATTTTCTGTAAAGTGCCTGGTACAAGACTTTCTCACCTCTGTCATTTAAAAAGAGAAAGGAGCGCGGATGCGGAAAGCCGCGTCGCCTCGCTCCTCTTCTACCGCCTTGTGTCGCATTTCACGCGCCTCCGCGCTTCTCGCAAGGCAAGACCGCACACCGGCCTTTGAATACTTCGCTATGTCCGTAACCGCCACAGCCAGCTCGGAAACGGAGCTCCCGCGGCACACAGGGCGTTCCGTTTAGTGCTGCTCGGTTCCCCGCCTGACACAGTTCGCGGGGCCCCGTTGCGCGGGACCGATTCCTCATCGCCGCTTATGAAGGGCAGACGACACAGTAAAGCTCCGGGGGCCGGGATTCATCCCTGCTATAGCGGGTTGCAGATACAGGGCACCGCTAACTCCCCGACTAGTGCGGCCTTGCCTTGCGCCGGGCCGAGGCCCGGACAAGGTCGGTATGGGGTATTGTACTACATTTTCACGCAATTATCAATCCCAAAATGGGGCTTTACAAATCAGAGTTTTATGCTATAATACTGTTTGTTGCCTATGGGCCTGTAGCGCAGTTGGGAGCGCAAGGTGGTCGGTTTTATGCCCCACTTCGGTTTCAGCAAGTTTGCTCCAAAGCGCAACAATTAAATTGAATAATTTCCAAAATCTGGGGGCGTAGCTCAGCTGGGAGAGCGTACGGTTCGCATCCGTAAGGTCGTGAGTTCGATCCTCATCGTCTCCACCAGATAAAAAGTCAGTAACCATGCGGGTTTGCTGGCTTTTTTTGTTTTTTGGGGCAGTCGGTGGGGCATAGTTCTGACCCAAACGACTGCCCTTTTTCTCGTTATCCGAGCATTTTTTGTAGCGTTTCCGGCGCGTTCGCATCCCCGGTTTCCGCACGCTCCGCTCCAAAAAATAATTCCTGATACTGCTGATAGCTGATGTTGAACTGCACGTTGATTTTATAATCCCGCCCAACCTCTATCTTGTGGATGAGCTGAAAGAGAATCATCTTTTTCTGCTCCCGGCTGGCGGTGGCGTAGATGTGCGCCCATGAAATCATGGTATCGTAATCCTTTTGCAGACGGGTGGCTTCCCCCTCCAAGTCCGCGAGCTGCGCCTTTAAATTGTCTTGTTCGCCTGTCAGCCGTGCGACCTCGTCCTTACAGGAGGCAATCAACTCGTTCAGCAACGCCGCGTCGAATCGCCCCTCACCCGACAGGCTTTTGTAAACCTCCGCCTTGTAGCTGTCCAACTCCTTTTGCTTGGCGTCCAGCAGCTTTTTCACCTGCCCCAGCGCCGCGTTGCGCTCGCCCAGCTCGCGCCACCGCTGTTGAGAGAGAATTTCACCGCGAGAAATATTTTTCGTCTGTGAGAAAAGCAAAATCATCATGCTGTCGATAAGCCCGTCTAACTTGGTGACGCCATACCCGCTTTGCCCGTCGCACTCGTGGGGGTGTCGCACCTTGTAGTGGCAGCCGTAGCGCAGGCGTATGCGCGGATTGGCCCGGTCTCGGCTGTCGCCGCTGGTGGTCAGCACCAGCTTGCTGCCGCAGTGGGCGCAGTAAACCAGCCCCGAGAGCAGGGCCTGCCCCTTAGAGTTCAGGGGCACATCGCTGTGCTTTTGGGTGCGCCCCTCCATGATATCTTGGGCGCGTGCAAACAACTCTGGTTCCACGATTTGCAGGTGCGGGAAAACCTCGCTTTGGGTTTCACCGCTGCGGAGCACGCCGGTATACATGATGTTTTTGAGCATCTTGACGATGGTGGTGTTGGCGAAGTTCGCTCCCTTGCGGTTGCGGTAGCCCTGTTCCAACAGGTAGCGACTGAGCCGCTGAGCACCGTAGCCCTCGTTCACATACTTCTGGAAGATGAGCCGCACCAGCGCCGCTTCGCCCTCGTCCACCAGGATTTCATTCACCTCGTGGTTCTTTTTGTTGATGCGCCCCTGTTTTTCAAGGCGGTAGCCGTAGGGCGGCGTACCGCCCCGAAAGCGCCCCTCCTGCACGATTTGACCCAGCCGGGTCTTGGTGCGGATGGAGGTTTTCTCGCTCTCGCCGGAGGCCTGCCAGAACCGCAGGTAATTCATCAGCTTATCCACATGGTTGTCAAACCGTTGCTGGCCCTCCTGCGTGCTCCACACCTCGATGCCGTTTTTGGAGAACCACTCCACCACAAAGGGCGTTTCGTCATCCCGGCGACCGAGGCGGTCAAACATAAACACCAGCAGAATATCGAATTTTCCTTGCAGCGCGTGGCTCTTAATCTCCTGTATCGCGTCCCGGTCTTGGGCGGACACCTTGAACCCGGACACACCCTTTTCGGAAAATTCCTTGATGATCTCCCAGCCGTTACGCTCACAAAATTCGTGGCAGCACTGCCTTTGCATGGGGATATCGTCTTTTTCAACCTGCCCCAGCGTGGACACACGGTAGAGACAGTACACTCTTTTTTGTTCGTTCATATGCATCGTTTCCTTTCCAAACTGTTGTGGGATAACGGTGCATATGGCTTGAAAAATATGAAGTTTTCAAGGTACCATGGGGCTTTTGCCAGCACCATTATCCCACATCGACTCGCCCAAGTCTACGCCTAAGAGAGAACATCCTTAGGCACTTTTATTCTCATCCTCCAGCGGCGGCGTATATTTGGGCAACCCGATTTCCCGAAGCATCCGCTCCACATTGGGAACGATTTGATTTGGCTCATCGGAATGGTTGAAACCAAGGGTGATTTCATAGCCCATGATGATAATATTGGTATAGGGATTGTTGGGGTTAGTTCTCATTCAGTTTCCTTTCTCCCTGCTTCAGGGCGCAAAAAAGCACCGAACATCTCTGCTCGGCGCATCACATTTTCATCTCAAAATCGTAGCCGCTGTGGTCGTCCTCTTTCTGACCAACGGCTAATTTTTTCTTTCTGCCGCTATGCTCCGGCGGCTTAGTGGTGGCGTCGCTTACGGGAACAGGGCTTTCCAGCCGCTCAACAGCGTGCCCCAGCTGAACCAGATTGCCAGCAAGGCCGCCAAAGTCAGCGGCAGGACGATCCAGAGCGGTGTCCATGCGAGGGTTGGAAACCGCAGCTTGGGGAGAGAAAAACGCTTCTCTTTCCGCTTCCCAGCCCGTGAGAACGTCTGCTCTATCGTGGTTAGCTGGCGGCTGATTTGCGTCAGCTCCATCCGCGTGGGCAGACTGTTGCACCGGAATTGCAGCTCTTGCATCCGCGCTTGCAGGGCAAATATTTCGTCCAAAATCACCTGCTGATTGTAATAGAGGTTGCTCAGGTGTTCCTCTTTCATCTGCCATGATGGTGGTATCGTTAGAGGTTTGGGTGGTTGATTCCGCTGGGGCTGGTTGCGGATTTTCAGCTCCTCCAACGACAATTTCTTGTCGGATTCCAAACTCAAGCTCCATCATCTCCTTTAAATATTTGGTTTCATGCAGCTTATCATCGCCACACTTTTTCCCTTCCGGAGTGGTGTAGGTGATGTTTTTTCGGGTGTCCGTCCATTTGACCGCATAGCCCTCGAACGCCATCAGCTGGATAAATTCCTCACGGCTGCCGGCGTATATCATGCACTCGTCAATGGTATTGATGAGCCGCATTTTCCAGCTCTCGCCTTTTGCTGCAGCATGGTACTCGCTGCTTTTCATCGACTTGACCCGTTTTTCTTTGGGTTTAGGCTTGCAAATTTCAAAGCCGTACTCCATGCACAGGACATCGTTCAGCTGGCGGATCGGCTCTATCTCCGGGGTGGAAATATGGAACTTTCGCCCGGTTTCAAAGCTGACCGAGTTGATGATAAAGTGCGAATGGATATGGTCGCGGTCAGTGTGGGTGCAGACCAGCACCTCGTAGTCCTTAAAATATGCCGCCAGCTTAACCGCCATTTCGTGCGCGGTTTCTGGCGGTACAGCCTCGCCCTTGGGGAAGGACTGCACCATGTGGTAGAACATTCGGTTGCCGTCCTTGCCGTGAAGCAGCTTGGTATTGATGAAATCGTTGTAGACGGTTTGTGGTGAGCAGTTAAGTCCGCTGACCAGATTCTCGCCATTCCATAGGGTTTTGTCATCCCGCATGGCGTAGTTCATTACCGCCCGCATCCCAGGGCGGCTCTGCCCTTTGGGACAGTTTGCAAAGCTGACGATGGCTATGCCAACCACCTCCGTTTCTCCAAAATGCCCTTAAGTTTGTCGTTGATCTCCAACAGAACCGACTGGATTTCCGTCAGCCCTATCGCCGTGATTCTGCCACGGTGGGCCAGCATGGCGAGCTGGTTGAGGTTGCCGCTGATGCCCCGCTGCTCCCGCAGCACCTCAGCCAAATCGTTGATGATGACAATCTCCTTGCCGAGACAGCAGGTGGTGACATAGTCGGTGAGGTTCTTCCCGGACTGCTCCGCCTTACGGTGAATGGCATCCCAATTTTCTTGGGTCAGCTTGATGCTCAGTCTGCGTTTTTTCGTATTATTTTCGCGCATAGCGATGTTCCTCCGTTTCTAAAGTGGGTGCAGGGCTTCTGCCCACCCAGCTGTATCGGCTGTCGGGGGCAACGCCACCGACAAGCCGAATGCGATGCTGGCTATCTCCCCAAGGGGAGATAAATCCGCAACCCCCAGCCCTGCGGTAAACCGATTGGGATAGGGGGGCGGACAAGGTGCGCCGCACGGCGCGTTTTGAGGGGCGATACCCTTGATGCGGCTCGGCGTTACGGCGGCTCATCTCGGCTCCGAGGGTAACAATGCCACCTTGCTCCTCAAAAGCCCACACAGTGGCGACAGCGCGGCACACAGGGGCAGCGTATCGCCAGAAAAGAAGAATGCAAGGTTGCAGCATCTTTATAGTCCTACATCCTTACATCCTTGACTTGACAGCTTCCAAAACCAGCGGTCACCAATTTTCTCCGACAGCACCCCCAGATTCTTTTTGGCAATCATCAGCGTGCGCAGGGAAACACCCATCTCCTCCGCACGGGCCTGCACCTCCTCGGCTGCCACGGGTTCTTGCAGAAGCAGCCGCAGCTCCTCCTCCATCTGAATGGTCTTGGTTTTCACACCGCCACCGCCGGACAGCAGTTCATCCACCGAGGTGTCGCAAGCCCCTTTCCACTGAAAGCCGCCTTCCGGGTTCAGCTCAAAAGCAATGGATTTTCCCTCTGGGGCGAGGCTGCTCTTGCAGTGTGCCACGATGCGGATGGTGGGCTCATCGCGCAATCTGCCCACCACAAGCACACTTCTCGCCGCCGCCTGAAAATCAATGGAGCCAAGCCCACGATAATTGGACTTGGCTCCCTGCGCTTTGTTCATGTGCCCGATGAGAACGATGGCGCAGCCGCTGCGCTCGGCCATCTGGCACAGCTTTTTGAAGATGGGGCGCACCTCGTTGGCGCGGTGCATATCAATGCCGCCGACGTATGCCTGGATGGGGTCGAGGACGGCGAGCCGTGCGCCGGTCTCCAGAATCGCATGCTCCAGCCGCTCGTCCAACAAGGTCAGCTCCCGCTCCGACTCATCAATCACCAGCACACGAGTGCAATCAGCGCCGACGCTCTCCAAGCGCGGCTTGATGGTGTCCGCCAGACCATCCTCGGCGGTTTGGTAGATAACGTTCATCGGCTCGGTGGTAGTTTCGCATTCCGGCAGCGGTCCACCCCTTGTGAGCAACGCCACCAAGGCCAGCACCAGCGTGGTCTTGCCCTCGCCGGGGTCGCCCTGGATAATCGTCACCTTGCCTTGCGGGATGTAGGGATGCCACAGCCACTTCACCTCCTCCCGCACAATCTCGCTCATGGCGATGAGCTTCAGGTCTTTTTCCATTTTTCTTGTCTCCTTTCATTTCTCCGATTGTGTTTCAGATTAAAATCCTCTACAATGTAGTTATGGAGAAATTTCCGGAGGACATAGAATATCCGACTACCAGCTAAAACTTAATCGGAGACAACGGA
>DATMXU010000044.1:0-7164 GCA_035562355.1 Pseudoflavonifractor sp. | reverse complement strand
CGCGGCAGGGGTCTCGCCGGGACGGGAGAAGTCCAGGGCGAAGGCGCCGCCGCTCAAATCGCGTACGGGGGCGGCGAGCCCCTGGCTGGCGGCCAGGCGCGTCAGGTTCTCCACCGAGGTCTGGTTGTCCACCTCGATGGTAAAGGGGAGCTTGCCGCCGGCGATGGCCTGCTTGGCGATCACCACGGGGATGGGGCACTCCTTGCTGCGGGCGTTAATGAATTCAGGCATGGGAAGTACAACTCCTTTACAGATAAAATTTTGCAGAGCCGGGCGCGGCGCGTCTCCGCGCCCTATGTGTGCCATGCTAGATCAAGAGGTGCGCGGCCTGTGGCGGTATGGGCCGCAGCTTCTCATATGGCTGCAGCCAGCGGATGAAGGCGGTCTTGTCTCCGGAGCGAAAGCCCGCGCTCCGGTAGAAACGCAGGGTGGCCTCGTCGTCGCGCCCGGTGAGGAGCATCACCTTGTAGCAGCCGGCCTCCTCCGCCAGCGCCGCGGCCCGCCTGAGCAGCTCCGTGGCCCGTCCGCCGCCGCGGAAATCCGGGTGGGTGACCACGTTTTCGATGAGGGCGTAGGGCCGGGCGTTCCGGGTCAGGTTGGGGACGATGAGCAGGACGCAGGAGGATACGGCCCGGCCCGCCTCCAGCCCCAGGAGGACGTGGTGGTTCGGGTCGGACAGGATGGCGCGCCACGCCTGCTCCGCCCGGCCCGGCTCGGGGGGCGGCTCGGGGTGCAGGTGGGCGTACAGGGCCAGCAGGGCGGACAGGTCGCCCTCCGCCGCCACGCGGATTTCAAGGGGCATGGACCGCCGCCTCCTTCAATCTATTAGGGATGTGGTAATTATAGGGCAAATTGCCGCCGGTGTCAATTTCCCAGCAAAGCACTCGGGAAAAATATCTTTGTGAAAAAGTTTGACAAGTACGGGGAAAAAGAGTAAAATTTTCTACATCTCTAACGATGACCGAGAAGGATGTGCTTTACCAATGAAAAAGCAGAAGGTATCCAGCGCGGTGATTCGCCGCCTGCCCCGCTATTACCGCCACCTGAACGACCTCTTCCAGTCGGGGACGGTGCGCATCTCCTCCAACGCGCTGGGGGACTCCATGAACCTGACCGCCTCCCAGATCCGCCAGGACCTGTCTTGCTTTGGCGAGTTCGGCCAACAGGGGTACGGCTACAATATAGAAAAGCTCCGGGGCGAGATCTCCGACATTCTGGGCATGAACCGGGGGCATAACGCCGTCATTTTCGGCGCGGGCAACCTGGGCCGGGCCCTCATCGAGAACTTCCACTTTGAGAAGAGCGGGTTCACCCTGTCCGCCGCCTTCGACGTGGACGGCGCCATCGTGGGCACCGAGATCGCGGGGGTGAAGGTCTACCATACCGACACGCTGGAAGACTACCTCGCCGAGCACAAGGTGAGCGTGGCGGTGCTGACGGTGCCCGGCCACGTGGCGGGCGCGCTGGCCGACCGGCTGGTGGCGCGCGGGGTGCGGGGCATCTGGAATTTCACCAACATCGAGCTGCAGCTCGAGAAACCGGAGGGCGTGGTGGTGGAGGACGTCCACTTTGCGGACAGCCTCTTGGCCCTGAGCTATATGATCTCCGAGGAATAGGGCGCTTATGAAAAGGCTGGCAGCTATTTTTCTGGCGGGCCTCATCGCCATGGGCGGCGCGGCGGCCATGGCGGCGGGGGGGAGCGCGGCCGACCCGCTCATCACCCAGAGCTATATTACCGGCACCTATCTCCCCGCGACGGTGACGGCGGCGGCGGCCCGGATGGATACGGCCCTCACCGGGGCCTACGACGACGCTGCGGCCCGGCTGAAGGCCCAGGCCGACCTGTACCTCGCCAAGGCGGGGGCCCTGGCGGGCGGGGAGGGGTACGCCCCCTCCTTTATTGAGCGGCGGTTCAAGCGGGGGGACGTGCTCACCATCGACACCGGCTCCCAGATCCTCCTCCTGGCGGGGAGCGCTGTGCTGAGCTACGGCAGGGGCACGGCGGTGGACGTGACGGCGGGCGCCGCCGCGCCCGCCGGTACGGCGATGGAGGTCCGGCACCGCTATCTGGCCGCCGAGGACACCCTGTGCCGGGCGACCGTCACCTCGGACACGGCGGTCCTCTCCCTCCAGGGGTACTACGCCCTCACCTCCAGCGGCGAGGTCGACTATAATGAGCTGGCGGGCGCGCTGAAGGCCATGGGGCTCTTCAAGGGCACCGGGACGGCCTACGGCGACGGGTACGACCTGGAGCAGACGCCCACCCGCATCGAGGGGCTGGTCCTCTTCCTCCGCCTGATAGGGGAGGAGAAGGCGGCCCTGGCCTATGCGGGGACGAACCCCTTTCCCGACGTGCCCGACTGGGCGCGGCAGTACGCGGCCTACGCCTACGCCAAGGGGTATACCAAGGGCGTGGACGGGGAGCGCATGCTCTTCGGCACCGCCAATACCATCAGCTCCGGGGAGTATCTGACCTTCCTGCTGCGGGCCCTGGGATATCAGGACGGTGGAACGGCCCCCGACTTCACCTGGGATACCGCCCTTGACCGGGCGGCGGCCCTGAACGTCATTACGGCGGGGGAGCGAACGCTGCTGGACGGCGCAAAGCCCTTCCTACGTGCCCAGACCGCTTATCTCTCCTACTACGCCCTCTCTGCCGGCCGCAAGGCGGGCGGGACGCTCCAGAGCGCCCTCATCTCGGCCGGGGCCATGACCCAGGCCCAGGCGGAGCAGGCAAAGGCCGGCGTGTCGGGTGCGCGGATAAGGTGACGAGAAGACGGGTACGGAAGGACACAGAGTTTTATCAGCGAATTTCTTGCCGATTGCACCAATCAAGTGACGCCGCATAGTATGAACTGAGACCGCCGAGGCCAGGCCGCGGAGGCTATGCCCGGCAAGTGTCTCCAATTCATATAGGAGGTACTTCACTATGGGGTGCAATAACGGTTGTGGTGGCTGGGGCGGCGGCGGCTGCCTTTGGATCATCATCCTCATCATCATCCTCTTCTGCTGCGGCGGCTGGGGCGGCAATAACTGCGGCTGCGGCAACTGCGGTGGCTGCGGCAATAACTGCGGCTGCGGCAACACCTGCTGCTGATCCTTAGGAGAGGCCACACGCAACACAAGCAACATAAGAGGAGGCCGGGACGCAATGTCCCGGCCTCCTCTTATACTGTCCCGTCTATTTCGTCAGCTGCTCGATGCCCTTGCGGATGCGGCGCAGGGACTCGTCCCTGCCCAGGATGTGGCACAGCTCCACCGCCCCGCCCGGCGTGACCGCCTTGCCCGAGAGGGCGGTGCGTACGGGCCACATGATGCGGCCGTTCTTCAGCTCCAGCTTTTCGGCAAGGCCGATGAGGGCGGCGTGGATGGTCTCAAAGCTCCAGCCGCTCAGCCCCTCCAGCACGGGGAGGACCAGCTTCAGGGCCTCCAGGGAATTTTCCTCGTCGGTCTTCATCTTCTTGTGGCAGTAGAGCTCGTTGGAGTAGGCCGGGAGGGCGTCGAAGAAGTCGATCTGGGGGGCGATGTCCATCCAGGTGTCGCACCTGGGCTGCACCAGGGGGGCGATAAGGGAGAGGTCGATACCGGGGGTTTTGATCGCCGCGCTCAGGTAGGGCTCGGCGCCCTCAAAAAACGCCTCGGAGGAGAGGGCGCGGAGATAGTTGGCGTTGAAGTATTTGAGCTTTTCGAGGTCGAAGATGGCGGGGGATTTGGAGATGCCGCCGATGTCGAAGACCTCCGCCAGCTCGGCCAGGGTGAAGAACTCCCGCTCGGCGTACTCGCCCCTGGGGGACCAGCCCAAAAGGGTGACATAGTTCTCCACCGCGGCGGAGAGGTAGCCCTGGGCTATGAGATCCTGGTACGAGGGGTCGCCGTGGCGCTTGCTCATCTTATTGTGGGCGTCCCGCATGACGGGGGAGCAGTGGATATAGGTGGGCACCTCCCAGCCGAAGGCCTGGTAGAGCAGATTGTACTTGGGGGCGGAGGAGAGGTACTCCGACCCGCGCACCACGTGGGTGATGCCCATGAGGTGGTCGTCCACCACGTTGGCGAAGTTGTAAGTGGGCAGCCCGTCCGACTTGATGAGCACCTGGTCGTCCAGGGTGGCGGTCTCTACCGTGATGTCCCCAAAGACCGCGTCGGTAAAGGTGGTTGTCCCCTGGTCGGGGATCCTCTGGCGGATGACGCAGGGAACCCCGGCCGCCAGTTTTTCGTCTATTTCAGCTTGAGAGAGGTGGCGGCAGTGGCCGTCGTACCCGCCCAGGCCGTCCTCGCCCCGGAGAGAGTCCAGGCGCTCCTTGGTGCAGAAACAGCGGTAGGCGTGGCCCGTCTCGATGAGGCGCTCGGCGTACTTTCCATAGGTATCCCGCCGCTCGGTCTGGACGTAGGGGGCCACGGGACCGCCGATGTCGGGACCCTCGTCCCAGTCGAGTGAGCACTCCCGCAGGGTCTTGTAGATGATCTCGGTGGCCCCCTCCACCAGGCGCTCCTGGTCGGTGTCCTCGATGCGCAGAATAAACTTCCCCCCCTGACGCCGGGCGATGAGCCAGGTGTACAGGGCGGTGCGCAGATTGCCGATGTGCATATATCCGGTGGGCGAGGGGGCAAAGCGGGTGCGCACCTCGCCGTGGGGGATGCGCGCCTCCATATCGTCAAACCATGTTCTGTCCAAGGGTGATTCCTCCAGCCTTTTTAAGTTCGTATCCATTTTAACGGTGTGGGTAAAACTTGTCAAGCGCTGGCGATAGTGGTATACTATGTACATTTGGGAAACGATACGTTCGAGGTGTTTTTAAATGGAAGATACAGCGAAAAAAGTAATGCTCTCGGGCATTAAGCCCAGCGGCGACCTGACTTTGGGCTCCTATTTGGGAGCCATACGCAACTGGGGGGCCCGGGCCGACGAGTTTGACTGCTTTTATTTCATGGCCGACCTTCACGCCGTCACCGTCCGCCAGAACCCCGCGGACTTGCGCCGCCGCACGCTGGAGCAGCTCGCCCAGTACATCGCCTGCGGCCTCAGCCCGGAGCGCAACACCCTCTTCGTCCAGAGCCACGTCCACCAGCACGCCGAGCTGGGGTGGGTGCTCAACTGCTACACCATGTTCGGCGAGCTCTCCCGCATGACCCAGTTCAAGGACAAGTCGGCCAAGAACGCCGACAACATCAACGGCGGCCTCTTCACCTACCCGAGCCTCATGGCCGCCGACATTTTGCTCTACCAGCCCGACTTTGTGCCGGTGGGGGAGGATCAGAAACAGCACGTGGAGCTGACGCGCAATATCGTCCAGCGGTTTAACGGCGTCTACGGCGACGTGTTCAAGATGCCCGAGTCCTATATCCCCAAGGTGGGGGCCCGCATCATGTCCCTCACCGAGCCGGGCGCCAAGATGTCCAAGTCGGATGACGGGGACACCGGGCGTGTTCTGCTGATGGACGCGCCGGAACAGATCATGAAGGCGTTCAAGCGGGCCGTCACCGACAGCGACACCGAGCGCTGCGTCCGCTACGCCCCCGAGGAGAAGCCGGGCGTCGCCAATCTCATGACCATCTACTCGGCCGTTACCGGCAAGGGCTTTGACGAGATCGAGGCCGAGTTCGACGGCCAGGGCTACGGCGCCTTCAAGCCCAGAGTGGGCGAGGCTGTGGTGGAGCTCCTGCGCCCCATCCAGGAGGAGACGAGGCGCATCCTGGCCGATAAGGCCTACCTGGAGGGCGTATACCGCGCCGGCGCCGAGAGGGCGGGGTACGTGGCCGAAAAAACCCTGCGCAAGGTGTATAAAAAGGTCGGTTTCCTGCCGCGATAAGCCGCGGATCTGATACAGAGGAGCAAAACAGCATGAATATGGAACTTTATCGGATCGGCATGGTGGCCGCCGCTCTGGGCGTGGCCCTGGTCGTCGCGCTGATCTCCACCCCCGTGGTGAAGTCTCTGGCCCGGCACATGGGGGCGGTGGACGTGCCCAAGGACAACCGCCGCATGCACGACCACCCCATCCCCCGCATGGGCGGCCTCGCCATTTTTTTCGGTTTTCTCCTGAGTACCCTGATTTTCGTGCCCATGAATGGGCAGTACCGGGGTATGCTTTTGGGCGCGGTGGTCATCGTGGTGCTGGGCATCTTCGACGATATCTACTCCCTCAAGGCCTCGTTCAAGTTCGTCATCCAGATCGTGGCGGCGCTGATCGCCGTCTTCAGCGGCAACGTGATCACCGCCCTCTCAAACCCCAACATCTTCTCCCAGAACCCCGTCTGGGAGCTGGGCTGGCTCGCCTACCCGGTCACCATCATCTGGATCGTGGCCATCACCAACTCTGTCAACCTCATCGACGGGCTGGACGGATTGGCCTGCGGCGTGTCCACCATCAGCTCCATGACCATGCTGGTCATCGCCCTGGTGGTGGCCGACCTGCCGGTGGCCCTCCTCATGGGGGCCCTGGCGGGGGCCTGCATCGGCTTTCTGCCCTACAACGTGAACCCGGCAAAGATCTTTATGGGGGACACGGGCTCCACCTTCCTGGGTTACGTGCTGGCGGTGGTGTCCATCCAGGGCCTCTTCAAATTGTATACCGTCATCTCCTTTGCCGTGCCCTTCCTCATGCTGGGCCTGCCCATCTTCGACACGGCGTTCGCCTTCATCCGCCGCATCGCCCACGGGCAGAGCCCCATGCACGCCGACCGCAGCCATGTCCACCACCGGCTCATCGACATGGGCTTTTCCCAGAAACAGGCGGTGGCGGTGCTCTACATCATCAGCGCCATTCTGGGCCTGAGCGCCGTGGTGCTGGCCACCACCAACGCCATCAAGGCCATGCTGGTGATGGTGGCTCTGTGCGCCGCGGGGGCGGTCTCCACGCGCATTTTTCTCCACAACAACAATAAAAAGGGGACGCCGTCCCATGAGGAGGACAGCGAGGAATGAACAAGCTCCGTGTCATGACCATCTTCGGCACCCGGCCCGAGGCCATCAAGATGGCCCCCCTGGTCCAGGAGCTGGACCGACGGGCGGAGATCGAGAGCCTCTGCTGCGTCACCGCCCAGCACCGGCAGATGCTCGACAGCGTGCTGGAGATTTTCGGCCGCAAGCCCGACTATGACCTGGACGTGATGGAGCCGCGGCAGACCTTGTCCACCATCACCACCAAGTGCCTCCTGGGGCTGGAG
>DATMXU010000043.1:0-20246 GCA_035562355.1 Pseudoflavonifractor sp. | reverse complement strand
ATATGATATGATAGGTCGATTCATTGCGGAAAGAGGGATGGGCATGAGGCTACTGGTGGTAGACGGCATGGGCGGCGGCATCGGTCGGGCCATTATCAGCTATTTGAGGGAGCACGGTTTTCAGGGGGAGATCGTCGCGGTGGGCACCAACTCCGCCGCCACCAACGCCATGCTCAGGGCCGGGGCGGACGCGGCGGCCACGGGGACCAACGCGGTGGTCTATAACTGCGCCCATACCGACCTGATCGTGGGGCCCATAGGCATTGCCTTCCCCAACTCCATGCACGGGGAGATCAGCTCTGAGATGGCCCAGGCGGTGGGCGGGAGCGAGGCGCGGAAACTCCTGCTCCCCGTGTCCCGGTGCAACGCCGTGGTGGTGGGAACGAGGGAGGTTCCCCTGGCCCAGCTCCTGGGCGAGATGATGGAGTTGATTTCCAATGAGTGCGGCTGCTGAGAGGACCGTGGAGGTCCTGCGCCTCCACGCCGCCTGCTATCCGCGCCTGGAGCCCACGGACGCGGTTAAGCTGCTGTACCAGAGCGAGTTTGGCGGCGGCCACCTGATCTCCGACCGGTCGGGGAGCCTCCGGCGGCTCCGGGAGGAGAGCCGGACCGCCCGCACCGATGTACCCCTCTTCGAAGAGGCAGGCGGCGGCCTCTGCCGGATCTACCTGGGGCCGGCTGGGGCCGGGGAGGCGGCGGTGGCCGCCGTCCATCGGATGTTTCTGGCCGGGGCCGGGCAGCCCCGGGGCAGTGCGGCGGGATTGGAGGAAAAGCTGACCGTGCTGGCGGAAATGACCGCCGGAGGAGCTATGCCCTTTTCGGCCGAGCGGCTGGCGGCCTACCTGGAGGAGTACCGGGCCAAGGGCTTGCCCGCGGTGAGCCATAGCGACGCCTACCGGGAGGCCTACCGCCCGGCCTACCGGGTGACGCCGAAAAAATACTGCGTCCTCTTCCCGCTTTTGAAGGAGATTGAGGCCCGTCTTGCCGGGGGCCGCCTGGTCACGGTGGCTCTGGACGGGCCGTGCGGCGCGGGCAAGACCACTCTGGCGGCGGCGCTGGAGGAGCTATATGACTGTAACGTCATCCCCCTGGACGATTTTTTCCTGCCGCCCGAGAAACGTACCCCCCGGCGACTGGGAGAGCCGGGGGGCAATCTCGACTACGAGCGGTTTGCCCAGGAGGTGGTCCCCCATCTGGGCGGAGGGCAGCCTTTTACTTACCGGGTCTTCGACTGCGGCGAGATGGCCTTTTCCGGTACCCGGACCGTGGAGCTCCGGCCCCTCACGGTCTGCGAGGGGTCGTACAGCCTGCATCCCTATTTCGGCGCGCCATATGACCTCAAGGTTTTCGTCACCTGCGCAGAGGAGGAGCGGCAAGAGCGCCTCCTGGCCCGGAGCGGCCCAGCCCTTTTTGAACGGTTCCTCCGGGAGTGGATCCCCATGGAGCAGCGCTATTTCGAGGCCTTCCACATCAGGGAGGGGAGCGACCTTGTGATAGATACTACGGGAGAGGGGACAGGGGACTCGTCCATATTTTAGAAAGAGCCTCTTGACGTGCCTCCCCAAACCCGCTATAATCAACCTGCGCTCTACCTGAAGGCGGGGCGGCTGCCGAGAACGGCAGGGACCCTCGCGCGCCCCTGCGCCGAAGACGACATTGAGTGAATAAAGCTATGAAGGCTTTGACCCGCAAGAAGCGGGTGGCTTGTCATGGCTTTATTTTTTTGTTGAGAGGAAAGGATCAAACCATGCGAAACAACACAAGACGCCTGACCTTTGCCGCCCTGTGCATCGCCCTGGGCATTGTCTTGCCCATCACCCTCCACGCCATCCCCAACGCGGGCAGTATCTTCCTGCCTATGCACGTCCCTGTGCTTCTGTGCGGCCTGCTGTGCGGCTGGCCCTACGGGCTGGTCTGCGGCATCGTCACCCCCATTCTTTCCAGCGTTCTGACCGGTATGCCCCCCGCGGCCTATCTGCCCGGCATGGTGGCGGAGCTGGCCATCTACGGCCTGGTGGCCGGGCTGGTGCTCAGGCTGGTGCGCACCAAGAGCGAGCTCTTGAACCTCTACATTGCCCTGGTGTCCGCCATGCTGGCCGGGCGGCTTGCCATGGGCGTGCTTAACGCGCTGCTTTTCCGGGCCGGGAGCTACTCCATGCAGCTCTGGGTGACAGGGATGTTCGTCACCGCTCTGCCCGGTATTGCCATCCAGCTCGTCCTGCTGCCCGTCCTGGTCCGGAGCCTGTCCGGAGGCGGGGCGGCAGCCCGCTCCTGACCCTGTCTCCTTCAAACCGCGCCCACTTGACAAGTGGGCGCGGTTTTTTCGTAAAATTATGAAATTTCGTACCAAACCGAAGGAAGATGTGGTATGATACAAGAATGAGAATCTACCCACGGAGGGGTCATGCTATGAGAAAATACGGCGTCGCGCTCTGCCTGGCCCTGTGCCTGATGGGGCTGCTGGGGGGCTGTACGTTCCAGGCGGTGGACGAGCTGTATGCCCTGCCTAAGCTGCCGGGGGATTACCAGAACCTTCAGGCCAAAATCGAAGAGGTTACCGTGGGCAGCGGCGCGGAGTACTCGGCGCCCCTTTGGGGCAGCTACACCCAGCCCGTCCAATTTCAGGACCTGGACGGGGACGGGACCCTGGAGGCCCTGGCCTTCTTTAAGGTGCCGGCGGACGAGAAACCGCTGAAAATCTATATTTTCCGCCTGACCGGTGACGGCTACGAGGTGGGCGCGGTGGTGGAGGGCGACGGCACGGCCGTCTACTCCATCAGCTACGAAAATCTCAATGCCACCCCCACCAAGGAGCTGGTGGTGAGCTGGCAGAAGAGCACCGACGTGAACACCCTGGCGGTCTACTCGGTCGCCAAATACGAGGTCAGCGAGCTTTTAAACACCCCCTGCACCGCCTTCAATGTGGTCGACATCAATATGGACAACCACCAGGAGCTCCTGGTCATCCAGCTGGACACGGTGGAGGGCAGCAGCAGCCGGGTGGACTGCTATGGGGCCGATAAGGCCGCGCTCACTTTGACGGGCAGCGCACCCCTTTCCCAGGGGATCACCGCCCTGGAGAGCGACACCACCCGCAGGGGCTATCTGAAGGGGGAAGTTGCCACCCCCGGCCTCTACGTCACCTCCGTCCTGGGGGACGGACTGGTCACCGACATCTTCGCCTGGAAGGACGAGACGCTCAAGAACGTCACCCTCAACGCCGAGACCGGCGTGAGCAATTCCACCGTTCGCGCCAGGGACAAGGCAAAGCCTGCCGATATCAACGGGGACGATATCCTGGAGCTGCCGGTCCCCCTGGGCCAGCCGGTGGGTGCCTCCATCGTGCCGACCCTGGACGCCTGGTATCAGTTCGGCATCGACGGCGCGGCCACTCTGGTGTGCACCACCTACCACAATTTTGACGATGGCTGGTACTTCACCCTGCCCGAGGATTGGGTGGGGAAGGTGACCGTGACCACGGATACGGCCGTTGTGGGGGAGAAACGCACCGTCTTCGGCCGCTGGGATGGGGAGAAGTCCAACACCTTCCTCACCCTTTACCGCCTTACGGGCCCCAACCGCCATATGCGGGCCAGGCTGGGCGAGGGCGAACGGTTCACCCTCTTCGCGGACGATACCACCATCTACTGCGCCGAGTTTATGCCCGGCGGCTGGAGCGGCGGGCTGGACCAGGCCGCCGTCAAGGACCGGTTCAAAATTACTCAGGCCGACTGGTCTGTTGCGGGATAGGAGGATTTTTATCATGAGGAAAGTACTGGTGCTGGAGGACGAGGCGAACATCCGCAGTTTCGTGGTCATCAACCTCAAGCGCGCGGGATACGACGCTATCGAGGCCGAGACCGGCGCGATGGCGCTGGAGCAGCTTCGCCGCAACCCCGACATCAAGGTAGCCCTGCTCGACATCATGCTGCCCGACATGGACGGGTTTGAGGTCTGCCGCCGCATCCGGGCCAGCGACAGTCAGATCGGCATCATCATGCTCACCGCACGCACCCAGGAGATGGATAAGGTCACCGGGCTGATGACCGGGGCCGACGATTACGTGACCAAGCCCTTCTCCCCGGCCGAGCTCACCGCCAGGATCGACGCGCTCTACCGCAGGGCCGGGGGCGCCCCCATCGTGGACGACCCCAGCGAGATCCGCCAGCCGCCCTTCCTCCTCAATACCCGCAACCGCACACTGGAGAAGAACGGCGTCCGGGTCAAGCTCACCCAGGTGGAGTACTCCATCGTCAAGCTCTTTATGGACAACGCCGGGAAGGCCCTCTCCCGGGAGGAGATCCTGGACACCGTCTGGGGCCGGGACTACTTCGGAGAGCTGAAAATCGTGGACGTGAACATCCGCCGCCTGCGCCTCAAGATCGAAGACGACGCGCAGAACCCGACCTATATCAATACCGTCTGGGGCTACGGCTACAAGTGGGGCTAGGGGCGCGGCGTTTTCTGCGGGAAATGCGGACCTTACGGCCGTGCCCTCCAGGGGACCAGTCCCCCCTGGATACGAGCCGGCGATGTCGCCGGCTCGATACCCCCCGCTCTCCGAGGGGGATAGGAACGAGAAACGCAGGGACCGTCATTGCGAGACGGTGGGCACACTGTCGCGGCAATCCGTCCCTTTCCCCAGCGCAACTTCTCAGGTGGTGAGACCGATTAAGAAAAAGAAAACAAAATTCAAGGGGATCCGGCGCCGGTGGATGGTCAACTCCCTCGGCGCGGTGTGCTTGACGGTATTCCTGGCGGTGACGGCCTTTTCGGTCGCCCTGGCGGGGTACTACTACTCCACCATCGGCGCGGGGCTGGAGGCCAGGGTGAAGAGCGCCGCCAGCACCGGCTCGGTGCGCACCCCCAGCGATTACCGCCAGCAGGCCCAGAGCTATGCCAGCAAGTTCGATGACCGGGACAGCATCCAGCTCCAGTTCATCAGCCCCGCCGGTACGGTGCAGTACTCCAGCTATGCCTCCACCGAGAGCTTTGGCATCAATACCGGTACCGCGCCCAACACGCCTGACGTGGTAGGTGCCGTCCAGAATGTGGAGCAGACCTCCTGGACGGGGAGCGACCCCCAGACCGGGGAGCATATCATGGCGGTCTCCTCCCCTATGCTGGTAGGGGGTAAGGTGGTGGCGGTGGCCCGGATGGTCACCTCTCTTCGCCTGGTGGACCGGCAGATCGTCACGGCCATCGCGATGGCCATGCTGGTGGGCGTACTCATCATTGTGCTGGTCTACTTCTCCAATCTCTACTTCGTCCGCTCCATCGTAGAGCCCCTGGCCGGCATCACCGAGAGTGCCAAGCGCATCGCCGGCGGCAGCTACGGCATCCAGATCGAGAAGAAGTTTGACGACGAGATCGGCGACCTGACCGATACCATCAACGACATGTCCATGAAGGTCAAGCAGTCTGAGAAACTCAAGAGCGAGTTCATCTCCTCGGTCTCCCACGAGCTGCGCACCCCCCTCACCGCCATCAACGGCTGGGCCGAGACCATCATGAACGGCGAGGTCCGGGACGCGGAGGATGTAAAGAAGGGCATGGGCATCATCGTGTCCGAGGCGCGGCGGCTCACCAATATGGTGGAGGAGCTCCTCGAGTTCTCCCGCATCGAGGACGGGCGGTTCACCCTCTCCATCGAGCCGGTGGACATCAAAGCCGAGCTGGAGGACGCGGTGTACACCTACCGGGAGTTCTTCCGCCGGGAGGGCATCACCCTGGAGTACAGCACCTGCCAGGAGGAGTTCGACCCCATCCCTGCCGATACCCAGCGGCTGCGTCAGGTCTTCTCCAACCTCTTTGACAACGCAGCCAAGCACGGCGGCTCCGGCAAGCGGATCGACGCGTCCATCTGCGCCGAGGAGGACAGCGTGGTCATCACCATCCGGGACTATGGCCCCGGCATCCCCGAGGAGGAGCTGCCCCACGTGAAGTATAAGTTCTACAAGGGCTCCTCCAAGGCCCGGGGCAGCGGCATCGGCCTCGCCGTATGCGACGAGATTGTCACCCGCCACGGCGGTACCCTGACGGTGGGCAACGCCGAGGGCGGCGGCTGCGCCGTTACCATCCGCCTGCCGATAAATGGAACGTAAGTTCTAAAAAACACTTGCATATTGAACGTATGTTTGATACAATGCAATCAAAGGAGACTCCCATGTCAGAAAAAGCGACATCCTGCGCCGCGCCCTTCAAGACCATGATCGGCGGGCAGGCCCTCATCGAGGGCATCATGATGATGGGGCCCGACAAGAAGGCCATCGTCATCCGCAAGAGCGACGGCGAGTTGGTGGAGAAAGTGGAGGACCGAGTCCTCATCAAGGACAAGTACCCCGTCCTGGGCCTGCCCTTCATCCGGGGACTCTTCGGCTTTGGCTCGTCCATGGCAAACGGGGTGAAGGCCCTCATGTACTCGGCCGAGTTCTTCCCGGAGGAGGAGGACGGCGGGGAGGAGGAGCCCTCCAAGTTCGAGGCCTGGCTTGATAAAAAGCTGGGCAGCGAGAAGGCGGCCTCGGTCTTCATCACTTTGGCGGTGGTGCTGGGGGTGGCCTTCTCAGTGGGGCTTTTTATTTTGCTGCCCACCTTCATCACCGGCGGTGTTCTGCACTTTTTCCCTGGCTTTCCCCTCTGGGGGCGCAATCTGGTGGAGGGCGTGATGAAAATCGCCATCTTCATGGGCTATCTGATGCTGACCTCCCGGCTCAAGGATATCCGCCGTGTCTTCTCCTACCATGGGGCCGAGCACAAGACCATCTTCTGCTATGAGCGGGGCCTGCCCCTCACAGTGGAGAACGTGCGCGCTCAGCCCAAGCACCATCCCCGCTGCGGCACCAGCTTTCTCTTCGTGGTCATTTTCATCTCCATCCTCTTCTCGGGCGTGTTCTTCGCCATCTACCCCGTCGAAAACACCTTTCTGCGCGCCCTGGCCCATCTGGTCCTCCTGCCCCTGGTGGTCTGCGTCACCTACGAGCTCAACCGCTTTGTGGGGGCGCACGACAATGCCCTCTGCCGGGCCATCCGGGCCCCCGGCATGTGGATGCAAAACTACACCACCTTCGAGCCGGACGACTCTATGATCGAGGTGGGTATCCGCTCCCTGGAGCTGGTCCTGCCGCGGGAAAAGGGGAAAGACGCCTGGTGAGGTGAACGAAGGTGGCGCTTACTTATAACAATCTATACCTGGACACCCGCAAGCAGCTCCGTGCCGCCGGGGTGGACGCCGCCCAGCTGGAGGCGCGGGAGCTGGTGTGCTACGCCTCGGGTAAGACCAGGGAGCAGTTCTTCCGTGATCTGCCCCTCTACGCCTCGGCCGAGGTGGAGGCGCGTATGGCCGCCCTCATGACCCGTCGCATGGCGGGGGAGCCGGTGGCCTATATCATCGGCGAGTGGGAGTTCTACGGCCTGCCGCTGGACATCTCAAGGGATGTGCTCATCCCCCGCGCCGATACCGAGGTGCTGGCGCACCGGGCCATCGAGCTTGTCAGAGCGGCGGGGGAGGGGGCCCGGGTTTTGGACCTGTGCGCCGGGAGCGGCTGCGTGGGCCTCGCCGTGGCGGCAAACGCCCCCGGATGCCGCGTGGTGCTGGCCGATCTGTCGGAGGAGGCTTTGAAACTCTGCAAACAGAACGTCCGGCGCAACAACCTGAACGCCCGGGTCACCTGTGTTCTGGCTGACGCCCTCAGGTTCCCTTCCTCCGTGCTGTGGGACTTCGACGTTATCGCCTGCAACCCGCCCTATATCCCCACGGGAGACCTGCCGGACCTCGACCCCTCGGTGCGGGAGTATGAGCCGATGCTGGCCCTGGACGGGGGAGAGGACGGCCTTGACTTCTACCGGGCCGTGGCCTCCAAGTGGGGCGGCGCCCTCCGGCTGGGCGGCGTTCTTCTCTTTGAGGTGGGCTATCATCAAGCGGGCGACGTGGAGCTGATTTTAGCCGAGCACGGCTTTGAGCATATCCAGACCCACCAGGACACCGCCGGTATCTGGCGCGTCGTCGAAGGCACTGCGAATTCATAGTGGGGCGCGACAGCCGGTTGCGCCGCTTGAAAGGAAGAGAAATACATGGCAGACAAGAAAAAGTCCACCGTAGAGGCCGCAACGCCCGCATCCGACAAGAAAAAAGCGCTGGAGACCGCCATGGCCCAGATCGAGCGCTCCTACGGCAAGGGATCTATCATGCGCCTGGGGGAGAATACCGGCGTGGTGGTGGAGGCTATCCCCACCGGCTCTCTCTCCCTGGATCTGGCGCTGGGCATCGGCGGCGTGCCTAAGGGCCGCATCGTCGAAATCTACGGGCCTGAGTCCTCCGGCAAGACCACCCTGGCTCTCCACGTGGTGGCTGAGGCCCAGAGGCGGGGCGGCGAGGTGGCCTTCATCGACGCCGAGCACGCCCTGGACCCCACCTATGCCAGGGCCCTGGGGGTGGACATCGAGTCCATGCTCATCTCCCAGCCCGACACCGGCGAACAGGGCCTTGAAATCTGCGAGGCCCTGGTCCGCTCGGGTGCCATCGACGTGGTAGTGGTGGACTCGGTGGCAGCGCTGGTGCCCCGGGCCGAGATCGAGGGTGATATGGGCGACTCCCACGTGGGCCTCCTGGCCCGGCTTATGAGCCAGGCGCTGCGCAAGCTGGCCGGCTCCATCTCCAAGACCAACTGCATCGTTATCTTTATCAACCAGCTGCGTGAAAAGGTGGGCGTCATGTACGGAAATCCGGAGGTCACCACCGGCGGCCGGGCCTTGAAGTTTTACGCGTCGGTGCGCATCGATGTGCGCCGGATCGAGGCGCTTAAGAACGGCGGCGAGGTGGTGGGCAACCGCACCCGGGCTAAAATCGTCAAGAACAAGGTGGCGCCCCCCTTCCGGGAGGCCGAGTTCGACATTATGTACGGCGAGGGTATCTCCAAGACCGGGGAACTGCTGGACATCGGCACCAAGCTGGACCTGGTGCAGAAGTCGGGCTCCTGGTTCGCCATGGGCGACCTGCGCCTGGGCCAGGGCCGTGACGCGGCCAAGGCATTTTTGAAGGACAACCCTGAGACCGCCGGCAAGCTGGAGGCCGATATCCGCGCCAACGCCTATAAGCTTATGTCCAGCCAGGCCAAGGCGGCCGCCCGCGCCGCGGGCCGGGCCGTGGACGTCTCGGCCGACGATTTTGAGGACGGCGGCGAAGAATGAGAATCGCCAGGCTGGTTCCCTCCGCCAAGGCGCAGGGCCGGTGGCTCTGTTACCTGGAGGACGGGACCATCCTCCGGGTGAGCGAGAGTGAAGTGCTGAACTTCGGCCTCTACTCCGGCATGGAGCTGGACGAGGGGGGCATCGGGGCCCTGACCGCCGCCGCCGGGAAGAGCGCGCTCCGGGAGAAGGCGCTGAATCTGATCGCCGCCCGCCCCATGTCCCGCAGGGAGCTGATCAAAAAGCTCAACGCCCGTGGGCGCGGGGAGAAGGAGCGAGAGCCGGGGGAGGAAGAGGAGACCGGCGGGGCCGCTGCCGAGGTGGCAGACTGGCTGGAGGGCCTGGGCTACCTCAACGACGCCGAGTACGCCAGGAGTTTGGCCCGGCATTACTCCGCCAAGGGCTACGGTCAGGGGAAAATTCGGGATGAGCTCTGGAGGCGCGGGGTACCCCGGGAGTACTGGGACGACGCCCAGGCGTCGTCCCGGCCGCCGGACGAGGGCATCGACGCCTTCCTCCGCCGAAAGCTCAAGTGCCGTGCGCCCGACCCCAAGGAGCTCAAGCGGGCGGCCGACGCACTGAAACGCCGCGGCTACCGGTGGGACGAGATCAGGGAGGGCCTGCGCCGGTACGGCGCGCAGGTCGAAGACGAATAGGCATACGAAGTCCATCCGCCGAGCGTTTTGGCGGATGGACTTTTTGATGCGCGTACCCCCCTTTAAAACAGTTAAAAGCAAGGGGAAAGACGTCTAAGCATTTGCTTAGGCATTTAAGCGAATAAAAACGCGGCGGGGTGCACTTTACAAATAGAGTGATTCGTGGTATCCTTATTTGACCTATTTTCTGAGGAGAATCGAATTTGAATAGCTATAAAGTCGCCTTTATTTCTCTTGGCTGTGCCAAGAATTTAGTGAATACCGAGCAGATGATGGCCCTGTGCCGGGCGGCGGGGCATACGATCACCGGCGAGCCCGAGGGGGCCGACGTGGCGGTCCTCAATACCTGCGGTTTCATCGACTCGGCCAAGAGCGAGGCGATCGACCACGTGTTGGAGCTGGCCGAGCTGAAAAATGAGGGCAAGCTCCAAAAGCTGCTGGTGGCCGGCTGCCTCTCTCAGCGCTACCGGGACGAGATTTTGGAGGATCTGCCTGAGATCGACGGCATTCTGGGCACCGGCAGCTACACCGACATAGTCCCCGCCGTCGAGTCCGTTATGGACGGCGACCAGCCTACCTACTTCGGCGACATCGATCACACCGCCGAGGACGGGGTGCGGGTCGTCACCACCCCCGGCTACACCGCCTACCTGAAGATTGCCGAGGGCTGTGACCACCGCTGCGCCTACTGCATCATCCCCTACCTTCGGGGTCGCTACCGCAGCCGTACCATGGAGTCCCTCCTGGCCGAGGCGAAGGCGCTGGCCGACGGCGGAGTGAGGGAGCTCATTGTGGTGGCCCAGGATATCACCCGATACGGAACCGACCTCTACAGGGAATTCAAGCTGGGCGAGCTGCTGACCGAGCTGTGCAAGCTGCCCTTCCACTGGATCCGTCTGCACTATCTCTACCCCGACGCGCTGAGCGACGCGCTGATCGACGTGATCGCCCGGGAGCCTAAGATCCTCAACTATATCGACATCCCCCTCCAGCATATCAACGACGAGATTTTAAAGTCCATGCGCCGGGGGAGCACCAAGGCCGAGATTTTGGCCCTGCTCGCCAAGCTGCGCGCGCGGCTGCCCGGTCTCGTCCTGCGTACCAGCCTCATCGCCGGGCTGCCCGGCGAGGGGGAGGCCGAGTTTGAGGAGCTGTGCGATTTCCTCCGGGAGGCGGGCATCGAGCGGGCGGGCATCTTCCAGTTCTCACCCGAGGAGGGAACCCCCGCGGCCACCATGGAGGGCCAAGTGGACAGCGACACCGCCAAGCGGCGGGTAGAGCTGCTGGCCCAGCTCCAGTCCGGCGTGATGGATTCCTTTAACGATAGCCGTTTGGGGACCACGCTGGAGGTCTTGTGCGAGGGCTTTGACAGCGGCATGGGCTGCTACGCGGGTAGAACCTATGCAGACTCCCCCGACGTGGACGGGAAGGTATTCTTTACCGCCGCGGGGGTGGTTCCGGCAGGGACCTTTGTCAACGTGCGCGTCACCGGCACCGAGGACGGCGACCTGATGGGAGAGATCGAGTAGGCCGCCGCGGACCGGATCCGACGTGAAAGGGGAGACAGCATTGAATACCGCCAATCAACTGACTATGCTCCGGGTGCTGCTGATCCCGGTGTTTTTGGTCGTGCTCTATCTGGGCTTTCCCGGCAGCACTTACGTGGCCCTGGCCATCTTTGTTCTGGCCAGCGTGACCGACTTTGCGGACGGGTATATCGCCCGGCACCGGGATCTGGTCACCGACTTCGGTAAGTTCATGGACCCCCTGGCCGATAAGCTGCTGGTGATGGCGGCCCTGGTGTGGTTCGTGGCCCTGGGCCGCTTTCCGGCCTGGGCGCTGCTGGTCGTCATCGCCCGGGAGTTTGCCGTCACCGCGCTGCGGCTCGTGGCCGTGGAGGGGGGCAAGGTCATCGCCGCCGGCTGGTCCGGCAAGGTGAAGACGGCCTCCACCATGGTGGGCATCTGCGTGCTCTTTCTGATCAGTCACCCCGTGGTGGACGGGCTGGTGGCTGCGGTCATCGTCCTCACCACGGCGTACTCGGGCGGGGAGTACTTTATGCAGAACAGGGACGTCATCAACTGGAAGGACCTTTAAGTCCTGCGCGTATAGCCCCTGCCCTTGACACAACATTGGGGCCATGATAATATACTGGGACAATAGAATATCGCGAGGAACGGAAAGAGTAATATCCCGGCCAGAGGACAGAGAGGGCGCGTCACCGGCTGAAAGCGGGCCTGCTGTGGGGGATATGAACGTGCGTCCGGGAGCGAGGGGAGTATGGATATCCTCCGGTTTGCCGCCGTTATCGGGCCTTGAGTGAGAAGTAAGAGTGGAACCGCGATTTTTGATCGCCTCTTATGCCGTATGGCATAGGAGGCGTTTTTTATTGCAGAAAGCGATCCGCCGTTATGGAGGGTGCTAAGCGTGACATGGAAAGGAGAGACTATGACAAGGTTAGGAGAAACTCTGCGGGCTTACCAGCAGAGAGACCCGGCGGCCCGGAGCAGACTGGAGATCTTCCTGCTCTACCCCGGCGTCCACGCCATCCTCTACCACCGGCTGGCCCACTGGCTCTACCGGCACGGCGCGCGGTTTCTGGCCCGGGCGGTGTCCCAGTGGAGCCGGTTCTGGACCGGAATCGAGATACACCCCGGCGCCGTCATCGGGCGGCGGTTTGTCATTGACCACGGCATGGGCATCGTCATCGGCGAGACCGCGGAGGTGGGGGACGACGTGCTCCTCTACCAGGGCGTGACCTTGGGAGGCACCGGCAAGGACCAGGGGAAACGCCACCCCACCATCGGCAACCATGTGATGATCGGCTCCGGAGCCAAGGTGCTGGGGCCCTTCACCGTGGGGGATTACGCCCGCGTCGCGGCCAACGCCGTGGTGCTCAGCGAGGTGCCGCAGGACGCTACCGCCGTGGGCGTGCCCGCCCGCGTGGTGCGGGTGGCCGGAGAGCGGGTGGACTACTGCGGCGAGATGGACCAGATCAACGTGACCGACCCGGTGAAGAAGGAGCTGCAGGCGCTGTCCTCCCGGCTGGAGTGGCTGGAGCAGTATTTAGACGAGCAGGCGAAGAGTAAGAACCTGTAGGGACCCGGCGATAGCCGGGACGCCGCGCAGCGGCGGCGACCGCCGGAATTCACTTCCGGCGATCAAGAAATGAAGGCCAGGCGAAGAGTAAGAACCTGTAGGCACCCGGCGACCGCCGGAATTCACTTCCGGCGGTCAGGAAATGAAGGCCAGATAAGGAGTAAAGACGTATGAAATTATACAATTCCCTCTCCCGCGTGAAGGAGGATTTTGTGCCCCACGAGCCGGGCAAGGTGAGCATGTACACCTGCGGCCCCACGGTCTACCACTACGCCCACATCGGCAACCTGCGCAGCTATATCATGGAGGATGTGCTGGAGAAATTCCTCCGCTATGAGGGGTACGACGTCAAGCGGGTGATGAACATCACCGACGTGGGGCACCTGGCCTCCGACGCCGACGAGGGCGAGGATAAGATGGTCAAGGGGGCCCAGCGGGAGCACAAGAGCGTCATGGAGATCGCGCAGTTCTATACCGATGCCTTCTTTGCCGACTGCGGGAAACTGGGCATCAAGTACCCTGACGTGGTTCAGCCCGCCACCGGGATGATCGACAGCTATATCAAGACCATCCAGACCTTGCTGGACAAGGGGTGCGCCTACCAGGCGGGGGGGAATATCTACTTCGACACCTCTACCCTGGAGCGGTATTACGTCTTCCACGACCACGAGGAGGAGGACCTGGCGGTGGGCGTGCGCGAGGGGGTGGAGGAGGACCTGAACAAGCGCAACAAGGCCGACTTCGTCCTATGGTTTACCAAGAGCAAGTTTGAGGACCAGGCCCTCAAGTGGGCCTCTCCCTGGGGTGTAGGCTACCCCGGCTGGCATATCGAGTGCTCCTGCATCTCTATGAAGTTCCTGGGCGAGTACCTGGACATCCACTGCGGCGGCATCGACAACGCCTTCCCCCACCACACCAATGAGATTGCCCAGAGCGAGGCCTACCTTGGTCACCCCTGGTGTAAATACTGGTTCCATGTCCACCATCTCAACACCACCGGCGGCAAGATGAGCAAGTCCAAGGGGGAGTTTTTGACGGTCTCCCTCCTGGAGGAGAAGGGTTACGATCCGCTGGTCTACCGGCTCTTCTGCCTCCAGTCCCACTACCGCAAGAGTCTTGTGTTCTCCTGGGAGAGCCTTGATAACGCCAGGGTCGCCTACGAAAAGCTGGTTTGCCGTGTGGCGGCGCTGGGGGAGGGGGGCGTCGTGGACGAGGCAGCCGTCGCGCGGTATAAGACCGCTTTTATTGAGAGCGTGGGCAACGACCTGAACACCTCTCTGGGCGTCACCGCCCTATATGACGTGCTCAAGGCCGATGTGAGCGACGCCACCAAGCGGGCCGTCCTTGCGAGCTACGACACCGTATTGGGGCTTGACCTGCTGGGCCGCGCCGCCAGCCTGAAGGACCGGGAATGCGCCCAGGCGGCACCCGCCGAGGGCGACGCTGAGATCGATGCCCTGGTGGCCGAGCGCACCGCGGCCAAGAAGGCCAAGAACTTTGCCGAGGCGGACCGCATCCGCGACGCGCTGAAAAGCATGGGCGTCGAGATCACCGACACCCCCGAGGGGCCAAAGTGGAAACGCCTATCTTAAAAATAACGAACCTCCGCCGCTGTTAATAAAGCGGCGGAGGTTTGTTACTTTTCATGAAAGATGTGCGGCGCGGTGCCCCCAGGTTTTCTATTGACGAAGGGCCGGAATGCTGGTATAATGTTAGCTAACTAACAGGAGAGGGGCCTCTGCTATGCGTGAGGGGGAGCGGCACATCGGCATTGCCGTCAAGTCGATCGCCAATCTGTTGGACCGGCGGATGCACGCAAGCGGCGGCTGCCTGTCGGGCGACCACGCCACCCCCATGCAGGGGCGCATCATCAAGTACCTCTATGAGAATGCGCCGCGGGGGGATCTCTTTCAGCGGGACCTGGAGCAGTACTTCTTTATCCGCCGTTCTACCGCCACGGGGATTCTCAACCTGATGGAGCGCAGCGGGCTCATCCGGCGGGAGAGCGTGGAGTACGACGCGCGGCTGAAGAAACTGGTGCTCACAGACACGGCGCTGGAGCAGCATCGGCGGTTCAGCCGGCTCTTTGCCGAGAATGAGGCCCTGATGGAGCGGGGGCTGACGGCGGAGGAGCTGGACCAGTTTTTCGCCGTGGTGGACAAAATCAAAAAGAATCTTGAGTAAGCCCTGTCGGGCCGCCTTCGGGCGGCCTTTTCAATGGAGAGGCTTACCGCACCGCAAAGAAAGGAAAGAAGAACGCTTATGCTGAAGATACTGATGAAGAGCATCCGGGAGTATAAAAAGAGCTCCCTGCTCACGCCGCTCTGTGTGGCGCTGGAGGTGGTGATGGAGACGCTGATCCCCCTCCTCATGGCGCGGCTCATCGACGAGGGCATTGAAAAGGGCAATATGGAGCGCATCTGGCAGTACGGCATCATTCTGGTGATGATGTCGCTGCTGGCGCTCCTGTTCGGCGCCCTGTCCGGCCACTTTGCCGCCGTCGCCTCGGCGGGGTACGCCAAGAATCTGCGCCGGGACATGTACTACAGAGTCCAGGAGTTCTCTTTTACCAATATGGACAAGTTTTCGGCCTCCAGCATCGTCACCCGTCTCACCACCGACGTTGCCAATGTGCAGAACGCGTACCAGATGATCATTCGCATCGCCGTGCGCTCCCCCTTCATGATCGCCTGCGCCCTCTTCTTTTCCATCTCCCTGAGCCCCCAGCTCTCCACCGTCTTCCTCTTTGCTATCCCCATCCTGGGACTGGGCCTGTGGTTCATCATGACCCGCGCGCATCCCATCTTCGAGCGGGTGTTCAAGACCTACGACAAGCTCAATAATGTGGTGCGGGAGAATCTGCGGGGTATCCGGGTGGTGAAGAGCTTTGTCCGGGAGGACCACGAGGTGAAGAAGTTCGCCGGGGTGTCCTCCTCCATCTACCAGGACTTTACCAAGGCCGAGCGGATCCTGGCCTTCAACGCGCCTTTGATGCAGTTCTCGGTCTACGGGTGTATGGCGCTCATCTCCTGGTTCGGCGCGCGGCTGGTGGTGGGAGGCAGTCTCTCCACCGGGAACCTGACCAGCTTTTTTACCTATACCTTTCAGATTCTGATGAATTTGATGATGCTGTCCATGGTCTTTGTCATGGTCGTCCTGGCCCGGGCCTCCTCCGAGCGCATTGTGGAGCTGCTGACCGAGGAGAGTGACCTCCACGACCCGGAGCACCCGGTGGAGACTGTGGCCGACGGCAGCATCGTCTTTGAAGACGTGCGTTTCCGCTACAGCGCCGAGGCCGAGCGGGACGCCCTCAGCGGCGTGAACCTGACCATCCGGTCGGGCGAGACGGTGGGCATCCTGGGGGGCACCGGCTCGGCAAAATCGAGCCTCGTTCAGCTCATTCCCCGCCTGTACGACGCCACCGAGGGCCGCGTCCTGGTGGGCGGCCGGGACGTGAGGGAATACGGCCTGGAGGCCCTGCGGGAGCAGGTGGCCATGGTGCTGCAGAAGAACGTCCTCTTCTCGGGTACCATCAAGGAGAACCTGCGGTGGGGCAACGAGCATGTGACCGACGAGGAGCTGGTCCACGCCTGTTCGCTGGCCCAGGCCGACGGGTTTGTGCGCGAGTTCCCCGACGGGTACGATACCTATATCGAGCAGGGGGGCTCCAACGTCTCGGGCGGGCAGAAACAGCGCCTGTGTATCGCCCGCGCCCTGCTGAAAAAGCCCAAGATATTGATTTTGGACGACTCCACCTCCGCCGTGGACACCGCCACCGACGCGGCCATCCGCAGGGCTTTCCGGGAGGAGATCCCCGACACCACCAAGATCATCATTGCCCAGCGGGTGAGCTCGGTCCAGGACGCGGACAAGATCATTGTGATGAACAATGGGCAGGTCGACGCCATCGGTACCCACGCCGAGCTCCTGGCGTCCAACCCCATCTACATGGAAGTCTACGAGTCTCAGACGAAGGGAGAGGTCAGCGATGAATAAAAGACAGGGCCTCCCCGCCGGGCAGACCATCAAGCGGCTGATGGGCTATGTCCTGGGCCAGCATCCCTGGCGCTTTGGGCTGGTGATTTTGTGCATCCTCATCTCCGCCATTGCGGGGGTCAACGCCACCCTCTTCATCCAGCGGCTCATCGACGACTATATCACCCCCCTGCTGCGCTCCTCCGCGCCCGACTTCACGCCGCTATTCAGGGCGCTGGCTCTGATGGTGTGCCTCTACCTCGCGGGTGTGGTGGCCATCTATATCTACAACCGCATTATGGCCATCATCGCCCAGGGTACGCTCAAGGCCATCCGGGACGATATGTTCGCCCATATGGAGACTTTGCCTATCCAGTACTTTGATACCCATACCTACGGCGACGTGATGAGCTACTACACCAACGACACCGACACCCTGCGGCAGATGCTGTCCCAGAGCATCCCTCAGGTGATGAATATGTCCATCAGCGTCACGGCGGTCTTCATCGCCATGCTGCGTACGAGCTGGCTGCTGACGCTGGTCGTCGCGGTGGGCCTAGTGATCATGCTCACCACGGCAAGGAAGATCACGGGCAACTCGGGCAAGTACTTCATCAGGCAGCAGCAGTCCATGGGCAAGGCCAACGGCTATATCGAGGAGATGATCTCGGGCCAGAAGGTCATCAAGGTCTTCTGCCATGAGGGGGAGGCCAAGGAGGGGTTTGACGAGCTCAACGAGGAGCTGTGCGCCAACGCTACCCAGGCAAACCGCTTTGCCAATATCCTCATGCCCATCATGTTCAATATCGGAAACTTCCTCTACGTTGTCATCGCCATCGTGGGCGGCGGCATTGCCATCGCGGGCATCGGCGGCGGGCTGACTTTGGGCGGCATCGCGGCTTTTCTCCAGCTCACGCGCAGTTTCGTCAACCCCATCAGTCAGCTCTCCATGCAGCTCAACAGCGTGGTCATGGCCCTGGCGGGCGCGGGACGCATCTTCTCCCTCATGGACGAGGTGAGCGAGCAGGACAGCGGCTATGTCACGCTGGTGAACGCCCGGTACGACCACGAGGGCAATCTCACCGAGGCGGAGGGGCGCACCGGCCTCTGGGCCTGGAAGTACCCCCACAACGACGGGTCTGTCACCTACACCAAGCTCACCGGCGACGTGCGCTTTGACGATGTGGACTTCGGGTATGAGCCGGACAAGACGGTGCTCCACAACGTGACCCTCTATGCCGAGCCGGGGCAGAAGGTGGCCTTTGTGGGCGCCACAGGCGCGGGCAAGACCACCATCACCAACCTCATCAACCGCTTTTACGATATCGCCGACGGCAAGATCCGGTACGACGGCATCAACATCAACAAGATCAGGAAGAGCGACCTGCGCCGGAGCCTGGGCATCGTCCTCCAGGACGTGAATCTCTTCACCGGGACCATCATGGACAACATCCGCTACGGGAACCTAGGCGCCACCGACGAGGAGTGCATCGAGGCCGCCAAGCTGGCCGGGGCCGACGACTTCATCCGCCGCCTCCCCCATGGGTACAACACACGGGTGGACGGCTCGGGCGGGAGTCTGTCCCAGGGGCAGATGCAGCTCCTCTCCATCACCCGCTGCGCGGTCGCCGACCCGCCCGTCATGATTCTGGACGAGGCCACCAGTTCCATCGACACCCGCACCGAGGCCATCGTCCAGGCGGGCATGGATAACCTCATGTACGGGCGCACCGTCTTCGTCATTGCCCACCGGCTCTCCACCGTGCGCAACTCGGACGCCATCATGGTGCTGGAGCACGGGCGCATCATCGAGCGGGGCAGCCACGAGAGCCTGATTGCCCAGAAGGGCAAGTACTACCAGCTCTACACCGGGGCCTTCGAGCTGGAGTAGCCGAAACCCGAACAGAGCGCGGGTGTGCTCACAGTACGCAGACGACAAAAAGCGGACCGGTGGCCGGTCCGCTTTTTGCATACGGGCTGCCGGAACGTCTTTCAGCGGCTCGGGCGGACAGGCCGAAGGACCGGCAGAGGGGTCGCCCTCACGAATTTTTGACAGGGTAAAAACTGTGTGCTACAATCTCGCCATAGCCATATAAGTGAAAAAAAGGATGGTATATTGATGGACAGAGCTGCGCGCGGGTTCCTGTGGGATAACCTTCTGTGTATGTCCGTCTACTGGGCCAGCGCAGGCACCGTCATTGCCAGCCTGGCCGACTATTATGCTCTTCCCCTCGCCCTGACGAGTTTCATCACCGGCCTCACCTCCACGCTGCTCATCGTGCAGCTCTGGGGCGGGCTGCACTATGCGCGTGTGCGCCGGAAGGGCAGATTTTTAGGGTTCAGCAACGGCCTTTGGCGGGTCCTTCTGCCTCTGGCGTTCTTCTCCGTGCTCCTCCCGCCCAATATTGGAAGGGTCGCCGCAGTCTGCGCGTTCTTCCTTGCCGTGGCAATCTTTCAATTTGCCTGTCCCGCCCAGACGGAGTGGATGGTCAGCAGCGTGGAGGGCAAGGTACGGGCGGACTACTACTCGATGCGAGAGATGTGCTTTATGCTCGCCTACTCGGTGGTGTTCTGTCTCGTCAACCTTCTGCTTGACACGGCGCAGCGCGCCGGCGATATTGGGCGGGCTTTTTTGGCGGTCGGTGGCCTGTTCACACTTGTTGTGACCGCCAGCCTCGCGGTGCTTTCACGGCTGCCGTACCCGCAGGATAGTCCCGGCGGGACGGCGGAAAAGCTGCCGGTTTTCCGCATTGCGTTTTCTGACGGGAAATTCCGCAAGGTTGTTCTGGTGAGTTCCCTTTGGAGCTTTGCGTGCATTTTCGTCGGCAGTTTCTCCGCCGTCTATCAGGTCGGCGTCCTGCACGTAAGATTTCTCCAGATTATGCTCTGGACGACGGCCGCCAACATCATACGTGCGCTCTTCACGCCCGTCATGGCCGCGCTGGCTAGTCGCTTTACCTGGCGCAGGGTCGTCTGCGCCTGTATGCTGATATATGCCGCCGCAGCCCTGCTCTGGAGCCGCGTCGTTCCACAGACCGCGCCGTTCCTCTACCCCGTGGCAATTATTTTGAACGCGATCCCCTTTTCTGGCATCGGGGTGGGGTTTTTACAGCTCCAGGTGGAGGCTGCGCCGCCGCAGCACCGCAGTATCTGTTTTTCGGTTTTCTCGGCTTGCAGTGGCGCGGGCGCCCTCGTCGGCACTGTGGTCTGCTCCTTCCTCGTGCGGTTTCTGGAGCAGAACAGGAACGTTCTCCCCGACTTGGGACTGCGCGGCGTCTTCCTGCTGGGCGCGCTGTGCGTGTGCCTGTCCGCCGCATCGGTCCTGTGCATCCC
>DATMXU010000042.1:0-2229 GCA_035562355.1 Pseudoflavonifractor sp. | reverse complement strand
AATATGTGAAAGATATATCATTATTCCTTAAGCTTTGTTATTTTGTGGAGAAAACCGATGCGGCAGATCGTACTCTTTTGGCGCATATTTTTTGTTGTGGCGGGGGAGTGGGGATGGTATAATTACCGTGTATTTTATTCTAGGAAACGCCTTTGCCCTCAGAGGCAAAGGGATGGAGGGATAGCGCGCGATGTGTGGTATTGTAGGGTATATTGGCGCGGAAGAAGCGGCGCCCATTCTGTTGGACGGCCTGAGCCGGCTGGAGTACCGGGGGTACGACTCGGCGGGGCTGGCGGTTTTCTCCGAGCAGGAGGGGCTGAAGGTGGTCAAGGCCAAGGGCCGGCTCCAGGTCCTATCGGATATCGTGGCGGGGGGAAAGCACGTCCATGGCACCTGCGGCCTGGGACACACCCGCTGGGCCACCCACGGCGAGCCCTCGGACGTGAACTCCCATCCCCAGGTGAGTACGTCGGGCCGCATCGCCGTGGTACATAACGGCATCATCGAAAACTACGTCCAGATCAAGGAGTTTCTCATGTCCAAGGGGGTCGAATTCGTCTCCCAGACCGACACCGAGGTGGTGGCCCAGCTTTTGGAGTACTACTACCGGGGGGACATCATGGAGGCGGTGACCAAGCTCCTCCACCGCATCGAGGGGGCCTACGCCCTGGGGATCATCTGCTCCGACTACCCCGACCGGCTCATCGCCGCCCGGAAGGACAGCCCCCTGATTTTGGGCTACGGCGAGGGCTTTGCCTTCATGGCGAGCGACGTGACCGCCGTCATCAAGTACACCCGTGAGGTATGCTACATGGAGGACGGGGAGATCGCCGTCCTGACCAGGGATGGCATCGAGGTCTTCAACCACCCCTATCTCCAGGCGGTGAAGAAGGAGCGGCACCACGTGGACTGGGAGATATCCGCCGCCGAAAAGGGCGGGTATGAGCACTTCATGGCCAAGGAGATCATGGAGCAGCCCAAGGCTTTCCGGGACACGGTCTTCCCCCGCATCCAGAACGGACGGGTGGTACTGGACGACCTGAAACTGGACGCCGACACCCTGCGCGGCGCCGACAAGATCTACATCATCGCCTGCGGCTCCTCTTACCATGTGAGCGTGGTGGCCAAGTACGTGATGGAAAAGCTGCTGCGCAAGCCGGTGGAGGTGGCCCTGGCCTCTGAGTTCCGGTACAGTGAACCCCTGGTGACCGACAAGACCCTGTGCATCGTCATCAGCCAGTCGGGGGAGACCATCGACACCCTGGCGGCTATGCGGGAGGCGAGGCGGCTGGGGGCCAGGATCCTGTCCATCGTCAACGTGGTGGGCTCCTCCATCGCGCGGGAGTCGGACGACGTGCTCTACACCTGGGCCGGGCCTGAGATCGCCGTGGCCACCACCAAGGCCTACTCCACCCAGCTCGGCGTGATCTATCTCATCGCCCTGCGCTTTGCCGAGCTGCTGGAGACCATCTCGAAGGAGGAGTACGAGACCATCGTGGAGGAGCTGCTCACCATCCCCAGCAAGATGGAGTGCATCCTGGCCGACTGTGAGGCCATCCAGTACTACGCCTCCATCTACTTCAACCACGAGTCGGTCTTCTTCATGGGCCGCAACATCGACTACGCCATCGGCCTGGAGGGCTCCCTCAAGCTCAAGGAGATCTCCTACATCCACTCCGAGGCCTACGCCGCCGGGGAGCTCAAGCACGGCACCATCTCCCTCATCGAGAAGGGGACTCTGGTGGTGGCCCTCGCAAGCTGCACCAAGCTCTTTGACAAGCTCATGGCCAACGTGGTGGAGGTGAAGTCCCGGGGCGCCGACGTGCTGGGCCTCACTGTGGAGGCCAAGGGGGCCGACCTGAAGAAGATGGTGGACCATGCCATCCTCGTGCCCGACACCCATCCCATGCTGATCCCCTCCCTGGACGTGATCCCCATGCAGCTCTTCGCCTACTACGTGGCCCTCATGCGGGGGTGTGATATCGACAAGCCCAGAAATCTGGCAAAATCCGTGACGGTGGAGTAGCGGGCGCGGGGGGTATCGACAGCTTACAGCAAAAGACCGCCCCGGGGCGGTCTTTTGCTGTAAGCCTGTCAAAGAAGTCCCGCGGGACTTCTTTGACAGGCTGTTACACTTTTTGAAACACCGTAAGAAGTTTCAAAAAGTGGTCTTCCTGCACGCGAAAGGGAACCCTGACGGTTCCCTTTCACACTATCCCTCCCTCCGAG
>DATMXU010000041.1:0-11339 GCA_035562355.1 Pseudoflavonifractor sp. | reverse complement strand
AAGCCCAGCACCTGCATCCCGCAGTGACCCGCGGTGATGACCTCGGGCGCGGTGGACATGCCGCAGGCGTCGGCCCCCAGGATGCGGGAGACGCGGACCTCCGCGGGGGTCTCGTACTGGGGGCCGGGCCAGTACATGTATGCGCCCTCCCGCAGCTCCAGATCCAGCGACTTGGCGGCGTCTCGGGCCACATCCCGGAGCGCCGGGGTATAGAGGTGAGAGGCGTCGGGGAAACGCACGCCGAACTCGCCCAGGTTCTCGCCCCGGAGGGGGGACTCCATAAAGAGCTTGATCTGGTCGGTGATGAGCATCAGGTCCCCCGCCTTCCAGGCGGTGTTCACACACCCGGCGGCGTTGGTCACCACCAGCGTGTCGCACCCCAGCAGCCGCAGTACCCGCACCGCATACGCCACCTCTTCATAGGAGTAGCCCTCATAGTGGTGCATCCGCCCCTGCATGACGGCCACCTTTTGCCCCGCCAGGGTGCCGAAGACCAGCTGGCCCTTATGTCCCGGAGCGGTGGACGCCTTAAAGTGGGGAATCTCCCGATAGGAGACGGCGACGGCGTTTTCCACCTCGTCTCCCATAAAGCCCAGCCCGGAGCCCAGCACCATGGCGATCTTGGGGGCAAAGCCCCCGATCCTGGCGCGGATGTAGTCGGCACTCTCCCGGTACTGGGCAAATGTGTAATTCATCGTCCTCGTCCTCCTGTTCTTTAACCCAATCAATCGCGCACTACGCCGCCGTCCAGGTTCATCGCCTCGCCGTTGATGTTGCTCGCCAGATCAGAGGCAAGGAACATGGCCAGATGGGCCACGTCCTCCGGCTGCTGAAAGCGTTTCATGGGGATGCCCCCCTCCATCATGGCGCGGGCCTCCGCGCGGCTCATGCCGGAGCCTGCGGATATCTTATCAATGACTCCCTCTATCATGGCCGTCTGCACCGAACCGGGGCAGATGGCGTTGACGTTGATGCCGGCTCCGCCCAGCTCCGCCGCCAGTGCCCGGGTAAAGCCGATGACCGCCGCTTTCGACGCGCAGTAGCCACTGGAGTTGGGGAAACCGTTCTTCCCGGCGATGGATGCAATGTTGACCACCTTGCCCCCCACGCCCCGTGCCAGAAGACCCCGGACCACGTAGCGGGTACACAGGAACGTACCGTTGACGTTGACGGAGAATATCCGGTTCCAGGTATCCAGCGCGAACTTCTCTACAGGAGATTCGATGGCAATGCCTGCGTTGTTCACCACCACGTCGATCGCGCCCGCCGCGCTCACCGCCGCGTCCAGGACACTCTGCACGGCGGCCTCGTCGGAGACGTCCAGTCGGACGGGGAACAACCGGTCCGCGCCGGGCTCCACCGTCCAGACGGGCTCTCTTAAATCGGCGGCGATCACCTTGGCTCCAGCCTGGTGAAACTTTTTCGCGATGGCCTCGCCTGCGCCCTGCGCCGCGCCGGTCACCAGGACCGTCCTGCCTGTAAAATTCAATTCCATATCTATCTGACCTCCGTCCAGGCAGAATCATTGTTCGCGCTCTCGTAGATGGCCCTGCACACGGCAGAGTTGATGTAGGCATCATAGAAGGTGGGGAATGCGGGTTTTTCGCTGAGCTCACCCCGCTCCATATCGGCGTAGACCTCGCGGAAAAACGCTCCGAACGTGTTGGGGAACCCCCCGCCGAAGGCGTTGGTCAGCGTAGTGACGCCGCCAAACTTGGTGGCAGTGCACAGCTTGTACGGATCCTCCGAATTCCACCAAACCGACTTCTGCGTACCGGTGACCTCCATGCCCACATAGTTGCTCCGGCCGTGGGAGACCTCGGACAGCAGCAGACTGCCGATGGCGCCATTTCGGAACCGCAGGGAGACCACCGCCGCGTCGTCGGTGTCCACGGTGATGGGCTCGCCCCCCTCCTGGGGCTGAGCATACATCATGCCGTCCTTCTTGTAGCGCTCGGGGCTGAACTTCCCGTAATTCGCGCTGACGGCCTCGATCTCCAGCCCCGTCCAATACCGCGCCAGATCAATCCAATGGGAGCCGATCTCGGTGGTTGCCCGCATGGGTCCGGCTAGCTCCGGGATGTACCGCCACATGTACTCCGCGGGCAGGACGTGAAACTCCTGCAGATAGCTGCCGTGAATGAGGCAAACGCGGCCGAAGTCCTCCCCGCCGATCACCTCCCGGGCCCGCCGGCATGCCTCGTGATACCGCACGTTGAAATTGACGGCGGTGACGACGCCCTTCTCCCTTGCGCGCTCCCACAGGTCCTTGGCCTCCGCCGGATCCAGACACAGGGGTTTTTCACAGATGACGTGTTTACCCGCCCCGACGATTTTCTTCACCATCTCATAGTGAAGAGTCGGCGGCGTGCAGACATGGACGCTGTCGATATCGTCCGCCAGGGCCCTTTCAAAATCGCTGCCGATATAGCCGGCTCCCCACCGCTCGCCAAAGGCTCTGGCGGTGGCCGGATTGGTATCGATGGCGGCCACGATCTTATGACCCAGCTTCGTCACCTCCGGCGCGTGGGTGTTGGCAATGTTGCCGCATCCCAGGATCGCAATGTTCATGTGCAATACCTCATTTCAACGATTTGGATTCCCGCCTCCGGCGGGTTACTTCCCGATTTGATGTTTCCTGCGCAGCTTTTTCATATTGAGCAGCACAAGGAGGGTACACGCGTAGGGCAGCATCTGAATGATCTGCGAGGGCATCCCCATCGTCTGCAGGCGCATCTGGATGGACTCGGTAAACCCGAAGAGCAGGGATGCCCAGACGCACAGCATGGGATTCCAGCGGGCGAACACAAAGATGGCGATGGCAATGAACCCCCGGCCCGCCACCATATCCGAGCTGTAAAAGTTCAGCTGTCCCAGAGACAGATATGCGCCGCCGATGCCGGCCAGCACACCGGAAACGATCACCGCGCGGTACTGGATGGCCTTTACGCTGAGGCCCAGGGCCCCGACCACCTCCGGATCGGTGCCGACGGAGCGCAGGCGCATCCCCTCCGGCGTCTTGAACATCACCACCCACGCGGCAGCCGCGACGGCAAACAGCAGGTAGAACAAAACAGTGTGCCCACTGAGGACCTCGCCCAGGAATGGGATCTTCCCAATGAGCGGCAGCTCAATGGGCGTGAGGTTGGCCACCATCGCCGACTTGCCCTTATTGCCGAAGATCATCACCATCATGATGGCCACAAGGCCGGGCGCAACGATGTTCATACCGAGACCGCTGACCGTCTGCTGGGCCTTCAGATGGATGCAGCAAAACCCGTAGATTCCGGCAAAGGCCGCCGCGGCCAGCGCACCCGCCAGCAGTCCCACCGCCGCGCTGCCCGACCAGAAGGAGCCCAGGACACTGAAAAATGCGCCGATGGTCATATACCCCTCCAGCCCCAGCGCGATAACGCCCGCCCGCTCGGAGACAGCGCCGCCGATGGCGGCGAACCCCAGCGGGACCGCCATGCGCAGCGTAGCGGACAGGGTGGATGTAATCACCCCATAGAGCTCACTTGTCACGTCCGCCCCTCCTTTCCCTGAACAGCGCGCGGAAGATCGCCGGGGAGGCGATCACCACGATGATGATGCCCTGAAGCACGTCAATGAGCTCGCTCGGTATCCGCACAAACATCTCCATAAACAAACTGCCCGTGCGCAGCGCCCCGAACAGGACGCTGGACAGAAAAACGCCTATGGTTGAGTACAGCCCCAATACAGCGATGGAAATGCCGTCGAACCCATACCCGGTGGAGACCGCGATCACCAGCCGCTGGAAAGAGCTGCCCACCAGCAGCCCGCCCGCCAGACCGGCCAGCCCGCCGGAGATCAGCATCGCCAGGATGCGCACCCTGTCCGGCCGCACGCCGCCCGCCTGGGCTGCGCGGTCGTTCATCCCGGCGGCCGTGAGGTCATACCCGAACCGGGTTCTCTGGAGCACCAGCCAGAGCGTGAAACACAGCGCTATGGCGAGGACGAACCCCCAGGTCAGTTTGGTTCCCTCCACGATCTCCCCTACCGCCGTGCCCGCCGGGATAGGCGCGCTCTGTGACACATCACCCGGCGCCTTGATCGGGCCGGAGACCAGATAGGAGATGAACAGTTTCGCGATGTAGTTGAGCATGATGGACGTCACGACCTCGTTGGTACCCAGCCTGATCTTCATGATGGCCGGGACAAAGGCCCACGCAGCCCCCAGAGCGATGGAGGCTCCCATGCAGACCAGCAGGTGCAAGGGCCCGGGCAGAAAGTCCAGGTACAGTGCCGCAAGCGTGTACCCCAGCGCCCCCAGGTAGAGCTGCCCCTCCGCGCCGATGTTGAAGATGCCGCTCTTCATCGCCACCATCGCCGCCAGACCGCACAGGATCATCGGCACGCTCTTCTCCAGGGTCGCCATTGTATAGCGGAAGGATCCGAAGGCCCCCTTCACCAGCGCCCGGTAAGCCGCGCCGGGATCGTACCCGCAGGCCCAGATGAGCAGCGTCCCCAGCAGGACCGCCACAAGGATGGAGAGGATGGGAGCCAGCAATTTTTCAAACCGTTTCATCCGTACTCCCTCCCATAAACAGCCCCAGGCGGTTGGGCGTAAACTCGTCGCTCCCGCCCTCTTTTACGATGCGCCCCTCGTAGATGACACCAATCCGATCGCTGAGCTTGAAGAGCTCGTCAAAGTCTGCTGTAATGAGCAAAATGGTCGCCCCCCGGGAGCGCAGGTCCAAAATACTCTGGTGGATGATCTCCGAGACACCAATGTCCACGCCCCGGGTGGGGTGGGCGATGACGACCACTTTCGGATCCCGGTACAGCTCGCGCCCCACCACCAGCTTTTGCTGGTTGCCGCCTGAGAAGGAGCGGGCCGTGTAATTGGGTACGGCGGGAGAGACCTTGTACCGCTCCATGATGGCCCGGGTCATCTCGGCCGCTACCCCATGTTTCAGCAGGCCCAGCCGGCCTTTCATCTCCGGCCGGTGCTGATAGCCCAGCATGACGTTGTCCGTGGCGGGCAGGTCCAGCAGCAGGCCCCTGTCGTGTCGGTCGGAGTGAATGCAGCTCATGCCCATGTCGATGCGCTCCCGCCCCCCCTTCCCTGCCAGGCTCTGTCCAAAGAGTTCGCAGATGCCGCCCCACTGGTCCTGTATCCCGCTGATGACCTCCACCAGCTCCTGCTGTCCGTTCCCCTCTATGCCCGCCAGGCCATAGACCTCTCCGGCGTGCAGGTCCAGGTCGACGCCCCGCAGCACCTCCGCGCCGCTCCGGCTGCGGCAGGTCAAGTCCTTCAGCCGCAGGGCGGTCTCCCCTCTCTGGCAGGCCGGTTTTTCAAAGGCCGTCAGCTCATGGTCCACCATCATCCGGGTCAGAGCCTGGGGCGTGGTCTCGCTCGTGGCGACCCGGCCCACCATCCTCCCGTGCCGCATGACGTAGACCGTATCGGCGATCTCCATCGTCTCATGGAGCTTGTGGGTAATGATGATGACGGACCTTCCGTCCTCTTTCAGACGGCGGATCACCTTGAACAGCTCCTGGGTTTCCTGGGGCGTCAGCACCGCCGTAGGCTCGTCCAGGATCAGCAGTTTCGCGCCGTGGTATAGGGCCTTCATGATTTCCGTCCGCTGCTTCGCCCCTACCGACAGCTCGCCTACCAACTGCAGGGGGTCAATTTGCAGCCCATAGGATTCCGAGAGCCGCCGGGCGTGCTCTACCGCCTTCTCCCGCTGGAAGATGCCAAATTTCTGCGGCTCCTTCCCCATCACGATGTTCTCTGCCACCGTCAGATGGTTCACCAGCATAAAGTGCTGGTGGACCATCTGGATGCCCAGGCTGATCGCCGTCTTGGTGGAGCGCATGGAAACCTTCCGGCCCTCAAAATATATCTCGCCGGATTGGGGCTTGTTCATCCCATAGATGACCTTCATGAGCGTCGTCTTCCCTGCACCGTTCTCACCCAGCAGGGAGACGACGCTACCCCGCCCGCAGGTGAGACTCACATGGTCGTTGGCAACCAGGTCGCCGAACCTCATGGTAATATCCTTTAGTTCCAACAAGCTATCCATCTGAACCCTCCAGCCGCCCCGGTTTTCGTTATCCGGCGTTTTGCGCCAGGAAATCCTCCACCGCCTCCAGCGTCGTCGGCAGCTTGAGCGTGCCGTCGGCCACTTTCTGGCAGTACGCGTCCAGCTCCGCTATGATCGCCTCGCTGACCTCCACATTGCTCTGCGCGCGCTCCGCCTTCAGCATTCCGTCGGAGATGCCGTAGCTGAGTGTGCCCGCCTCCAGAGCGCCGTCCAAGGCCTTCTGTGTCGCGTCGTAGATGGCGCTGTCCCAGGCGCGGGTACCGCTTGCGATGATGTTGTTAGGATACAGGGAATTCTGATTGGTCTCGATACCCAGCGCATAGCCGCCGCGTTTCTCCGCCGCCGTAAACACGCCCAGGCCGGAGCCGCCGGCGCAGGCAAAGACAATGTCGGCACCTTTCTCATAGAGGCTGGTGGCCAGCTCCGTGGCCGTGGTGGGATCGGCGAAACTGCCCACATAGGAGCGCAGGACCGTGATGTCCGGGTTGACGAGCCGCGCCCCGGCCTCATACCCGGCGGCAAACTGATTGATGGTGGCGATATCCATGCCGCCGACAAAGCCAATGGTATTCTTCCCCTGGCCGTTGGGGAGGGTTCCCTCTTTTTCCAGCAGGCCTGCCAGAACGCCCAGCTGGAACCCCGTCTCCTCGGCCCGGAACAGGACGCTGGTGACATTGGAGGCGTCCAGCTCGGTGTCGCAGAGGATGAAGGATTGCTCCGGGAACCTGGCGCTGACTTCGGTCAGGGCGTTCAGCTGGTCGAACCCGATGCAGACGATGGCGTCATAGGTGCCCTCTTCCGCATACAAGCTCTGTAGGCTGGGGAAGTCCGCCACGTCGTTGGGCTGTACCACGTCCACCGTGACCCCCTCCGCCTCGTGTTTCTGGGCCCCTGCGTAGACGTAGTCGTTCAGGTTCTGATCGCCGAGCCCGCCAGTACCGGTGACGACGGCCAGCTTTCCGCCCGCCGGTACGCTGCCGCTGGGGCTGGGGCTCGGGGACGCCGCGGGGTCTCCGGGCGCGCAGGCGGAGAGCGCGCCAAGGAGCATCGCAAGGGATAAGAACAGTGCAAGTCGCTTTTTCATTCTGATTCCTCCCGGTTGTTATATATCAAAAAGCAGCCGCTTTCTGATTCAGCTCCAGCTCGCTCCAGGGCAGTAATCTGCTCGGGGCCGAGCCTGATCTTCCCCTTGTAAATACTTACAAGCCCGCTCTCCCGCAGCCGCTTTACAGCCCGGTTGATGGTCTTGATGTTCATGCCGATCTCCGCCGCGATGGCCTGCCTCGTGCTCTTAACAGTGATGCAGCCGCCGCTGTCCGGCGTGTGGCTTTGGACATAGCGCAGCAGATAGCGACTCAGTTTCATCTTGCTGTGGGTATATAAGTTCTGTCCCCGCTGGTAGGACGTGTCGAACATGGCGTCCGCCAGGCCGTAGACGATGACCCGCAAAAAATTCAGGTCACTCTCCAGGCACTGCATAAAGTCATTCAACGGAAAGCGCAGGGCCATGCTGTCCTCCACCGCGACCAGTGTCACCGCGTTGACCATCCGTCCGGACAGCACCTCCAGGTCGGAGATATAGCGCCCCGGAAGGATGTGCGCAAAAGAGTAGTAGCTGCCGTCCTCATACTCAGTCTGGACGTTGAGATCGCCCACCACCATCAGATAGGCGTGTGTCGTCCGCTCCCCCTTGTAGATGACGGTCTGGTTCTTCTTAAACCAGACCGGCTCCGCCGAATTCCGCAGAATTTCTGGCAGCGTGCGCATGCACATGCTGATCAATTCAGACTGTTCCATACTTCCTCCGGTCATACTCTTTTAGCCCCTTATATGTCCATATTATCAGAACGTCCTTTTCAATTAAAGGACACCCGCTCCCTTTTTTCGTCTAATATTCTACCCCAGGCTCCAAAAAACAGCGTAGGTTTTTGTGCAAATAGTAAAAATTTTTCGTTGCCCAAAAAGGGGCACATCTGTCCTTTTCTATCTCACTTCTTTGTGCCATAATATTTTTTCGCTGTCCCCGCAGGACTCTGGCGCGCCCAATGCACACAAAAAATGAGCCGTCAGCCGGCCAACGTTATTCAGTCAAGGAAAACAGGGGCCAGGTTACCATATTAAGTGGTAACCTGGCCCCTGTTATGAAAAGGGATTATATGATCCGGGGAGTCAGCCGTATGCGGGCACGCTACAGGTTGGTATAGCCCATCAGGTATTCGTCAACCTCTCTCGCCGCGGCGCGGCCCTCGGCGATTGCCCAGACCACAAGCGACTGGCCGCGGCGCATGTCGCCCGCCGCAAAGAGATTCTGAGCACCGACACGGTAGCCGTCCGGAGAAGTTTTCACGTTGCTGCGGGCATCGCGGGCAAGACCAAAGAGCTCCGGGAGGTAATCCTCAGGCCCCAAAAAGCCGGCGGCAATCAGCAGAAGGTCGCAGGGCAGGGTCTTTTCTGTGCCCGAACACTCAGTCATAACGGTGCGCCCGTCCTTCTGTTCCCGCTGCAGCGCGACAGTCACAACCGATTTGATGTTTCCTTTCGCATCGGCCACCAGCTCCTTGACGGTCGTCTGGTAGACGCGCGGGTCCGCGCCGAAGAGAGCGATGGCCTCCTCCTGACCGTAATCGGTCTTGCAGACAAAGGGCCACTGGGGCCAGGGGTTGCTCTCGGCGCGCGCATCCGGCAGCTTGGGCATCATCTCTATCTGCACCACGGATTTGCACCCATGGCGGATGGAGGTCCCCACGCAGTCGTTGCCGGTATCGCCGCCGCCAACGATAACCACGTGCTTGCCCTTGGCTCCGATATACCGCCCGTCCTTCAAATTGGAGTCCAAAAGGCTTTTGGTGGTGGCCGCGAGGAAATCCACCGCGAAGTGCACACCCTTGACGTCGCGGTTTTTGACCGAGAGGTCCCGGGGCTTTTTGGCGCCGCAGCAGAGAATGACGGCGTCATAATCCCTGAGCAGTGCCTGGGCCTCGATATCTTTGCCCACGTCCACGCCGGTAAGAAACTCAATTCCCTCTTCCGCCATAAGCCTTACGCGGCGGCCGACAATGTCTTTTTCAAGCTTCATATTAGGAATGCCGTACATCAGCAGGCCGCCCACCCGGTCCTCCCGCTCAAAGACGGTCACGCTGTGGCCGCGCAGGTTGAGCTGGTCGGCCGCGGCCAGACCGGAAGGGCCGGAGCCGACCACCGCGACCTTTTTGCCGGTGCGCACCTTGGGCGGATGTGCGGTGATGAGTCCGGCGGCAAAACAGTCCTCCACAATGCCGAGCTCATTTTCCTTAATGGTAACGGGGTCGCCGTTTAGGCCGCAGGTGCAGGCCGCCTCGCAGAGCGCGGGACAGACGCGCCCGGTGAACTCCGGGAAGTTGTTGGTCTTGTGCAGGCGCTGCAGCGCGTGGTTAAAATTCCCGGTGTAGACCAGGTCGTTCCATTCCGGAATCAGGTTGTGCAGCGGGCAGCCGGTGACAGCGCCGCCCAGCAGCGCCACGCCGGACTGGCAGAAGGGCACGCCGCACTCCATGCAGCGGGCGCCCTGCTCCATCCTCTGCTCACGGGGAAGGGCAGGGTGAAACTCGTTCCAGTGCCTGATGCGCGAGAGCGGCTCTTCAGCGGGGTTAGCGCACCTTGTATATTCTAAAAATCCAGTTGGTTTTCCCACCTTTAGTCCCTCCCCCCGCGCGTATTTACATAAAACGCTTCAATCTGTGCCTGCTCCTGCGTCATACCCTTCTCCTCAAATTGGGCGATGGTACGCAGCATCTTGTCGTAATCGTGCGGCAGGATTTTCTTAAAGCAGTGCGCCTTTTCATCCAGCTGACTGAGAATTTCCCTGCCCTTCTTAGAGCCCGTCACCGCCACGTGCTCGGTGATCATGGCCCGGATCTCTTCGATATCGTGTTTTTCCGTCACCGGGTCGAGATGGACCAACTCCTTGTTGACCTGCAGGTAGAGGGTGCTGTCCGCATCCCAAACATAGGCGATGCCGCCCGACATACCGGCCGCGAAGTTTTTGCCGGTTTTGCCCAGCACCACCACACAGCCGCCGGTCATATACTCGCAGCCATGGTCTCCCACCCCCTCGACTACGGCATGGGCCCCGGAGTTTCGCACGGCGAAACGTTCCCCTGCGACGCCGCAGATAAAGGCCTTGCCCGAGGTGGCGCCATACAATGCCACATTGCCGATGATAATGTTTTCATCCGCTTTATAGCGGGCGCTCTTCGGTGGAAAGACCGCCAGCCTGCCGCCCGACAGCCCCTTGCCGAAGTAGTCGTTGCTGTCGCCCTCGAGCAGCAGCGTCAGCCCCTTGGGAATGAAAGCGCCGAAGGACTGGCCGCCTCCCCCCTCGCAGCGGACGGTGAAGGTGTCGTCCGGCAGCGTCTCGCCATGGCAGCGGGTAATGTCGGAGCCCAGAATGGCGCCAAGGGTCCGGTCGGTGCTTGAGACCTTGACAGAGATCGATTTCCTCTCGCCTTTTTCGAGCGCCGCCCCCAGCTGCGTCAGGAGGACCTTCATATCCATCGTCTCTTCCAGCTTGAAGTCATAGACGTCGTCGCTTTCAAAATGCGTTTTATACTCCGGCGCTTTATAGGGGTTATCCAGAATGGCGGAGAGGTCCACCGTAGCGGAGCGCTCGTTGACGGAATGCTCGCGCACCTTCAGGAGATCGGTGCGGCCCACCAGCTCGTTCACCGTTCGGACCCCCAGCCTTGCCATATGCTCGCGCAGCTCCTCAGCGATGAACCGCATAAAGTTCATCACATACTCGGGCTTGCCACGAAAGCGCTTGCGCAGCTCGGGATTCTGGGTGGCAACGCCCACAGGGCAGGTATCGAGATGGCACACGCGCATCATCACGCAGCCCATTGTAATGAGCGGGGCGGTGGCAAACCCGAACTCCTCTGCGCCAAGCATACATGCGATGGCCACGTCCCGACCGCTCATCAGCTTGCCGTCCGCCTCGATGACCACGCGGGAGCGCAGGTCGTTATGGATCAGCGTCTGGTGGGTTTCGGCCACACCCAGCTCCCATGGAAGCCCCGCGTGGTGGATGGAGCTCTGGGGCGCGGCGCCGGTGCCGCCGTCGTAGCCCGAGATGAGCACCACCTGCGCGCCGGCCTTCGCAACGCCGGCGGCAATCGTACCGACCCCGGCCTCGGACACCAGCTTAACCGAAATGCGGGCGAACCGGTTGGCATTTTTAAGGTCATAGATCAGCTGCGCCAGATCCTCGATGGAATAGATATCGTGGTG
>DATMXU010000040.1:0-5940 GCA_035562355.1 Pseudoflavonifractor sp. | reverse complement strand
AATATACTCAATATAAACGCTTGCATGGAAAATGTAAAGGCCGGTTTTTGACAACGGGAGGTGAAACCGATGGCGAAACTGCAGGAGCCCCTCACAATTCGGGGCAATACGATCAAAAACAGAATTGTTATGGAACCGATGGTCACGTTTTCCTTCCATGGAGACAACGGTTCTTTTTTCGGCAATCAGCACGTTGAGCATTACACCGCACGCGCCAGGGGCGGTGCGGGGCTAATATTCATTCAAGCCACCGCCGTCTTCGGCGCAGCGAGTTCAACCCAAAAGTGGTCGGAGGATAATACCCGGGTATTAAAACAGATCGCCGATCATTGCCACCAGCACGGCGCGGCCGTCATGATGCAGTTGGCCTGCGGCGATCTGGACATCAACGCGTTGACCACTTCTGAAATTTATTCGATGCAGCAGGATATGACACAGGCGGCCGTCACCGCCTGTACGTTGGGTTTTGACGGTGCCGAATTCCACTTTGCCCACGGCTATACCCTGTGCAAGTTCCTCGACGCCTCTTATAACCGGCGCACCGACGGGTATGGCGGCACTGTTGATAGCCGCGCGGGAATCCTTTTAGAGATCCTCCCTGAGATCCGGAAGAAAACGCACGGGAACTATATACTGGGCGTCCGGATGGGTGAGTATCAGCCGGAACGCAGAGACGGCATTGCGGCGGCGAAGGTCTTTGAAAAAGCCGGCATTGATATCCTGAATATATCGTTTGGCATGAAACGCCCCACACAACCCGTCCCGGAGGGCTTTCTCTGCAGCTCCGTGACCTATAGCGGATGTGAAATCAAGAAAGAAGTAGGCATCCCTGTGATCGCGGTCAACGAGATACGCACAGAAGAACAGGTCCGATTTCTGATTGAAAATGAGTATGTGGACCTTGCGGGCATCGGAAAAGGAATGCTAACCGATCCTGAATTTGCAAATCATGTGTTGAGAAGTGAACCGGTCAACATGTGCCGCAGCTGTAAAAACTGTTTCTGGTTTACCGACCATACCAAATGTCCGGCAAGATAATCGATTTTAGGATAAGCAAATACGGATAAGCAGCCGGAGTATGTTCGGTTGCGGATAGGAGGATTCACTGTGATTGAGAACGAAGTATTGAACAGTATCCATGCGCGCAGGAGTACCCGAAACTTCCAGGAGCGGCAGATTGAGCCGGAACACCTGGAGACGCTGCTTGATGCCGCCATTTGGGCGCCCAGCGGCGGAAACAATCAAACATGGCTGTTTACCGCCATTCAGAATAAGGGGATTCTTTTGGAACTGAATGAGCTTGTGAGGGAGGGGTTCCAGCACTGGGTACCGGATGACGACTATCCTGGCAAGCTCGGAGTGAAAGCGGGTTCGCAGCGGGAAGGCTATAATTTTTATTATCATGCTCCGACCCTGATCGTCGCCTCCAACCGTCCAAATTATGAGAATGCAATGGCGGACTGCGCGCTTGGGCTGGAAAACCTATTCTTAGCGGCGCAGTCGCTTGGTCTGGGCAGCTGCTATATCAATCAGCTGCACTGGCTGCGAGACGACCCCGGCGTGCGGGATTTCCTTTTCGAGCAGGGCATCCCTAAAGAGCACACCATCTGCTCCGCCGCCGCAATCGGGTATATCGGCAAGGAATCCTCGCCTCCGCCGCGCAAGGAGGGCACTACCCGTATCATAAAATAAGCACTTCTGAACATCTGGCGGCTTTTTAGCCGTTTTGATTTGGGCTGCAATATTTATTTCCACGCAAAGCCTATGGAGCTATTAATCTTAGAGAGGTGTTTATATGAACGTGAAGGATGCGTTGAACGCGCGGCGCTCGGTCAGAGCGTTTCTTCCCACACCCGTTGAAAAAGACAAGCTGGCCGCTGTTCTGGAAACGGCTGTCCGAGCTCCATCCTGGGCAAATTCACAGCCGTGGGAAGTCTTTGTCGCTACAGGCGATACATTGGCTAGAATCAAAAAAGGATATCAGGAAAAGTACGCGAGCAAAGCCGCCGCCGCACCGGAAACGCCGCGCCCCGCTCAATGGCCGCAAGCAGCTAAAAAGCGGCTGCAGCAGTTTCGCCCGGATATGGCGCGTGACTGCGGCGACGCTGTAGAGCAGTTTGGTTTGCTCAACCAGACGATGTTCCATGCGCCTGCTGTCATTTATATTTGTATGGATAGGGTTCTTTCCGAATGGTCGCTTTATGATATAGGCGCGTATTCGCATGGCCTGATGCTCGCGGCGATTGAGCAGGGACTTTCCACTATACCCGCGATAACGCTCGTGCTCTACCCGGACGTTCTCCGGCGGGAGCTGAAAATCCCGGATCACCTGAAAATCACGATTGGCATTGCGATCGGGTATCCCGACAAAGAGAACAGAATAAACAACTTTGTCAGCAGCAGGAGCCCCCTGAGCGAAACCGTACGCTTTTTTGACTGAGACAGGTAGGTCCACCGTACCAAACGCAAACCTCCCCCTCGCTCACACAGTGGCGGGGAACTGCATCAGCAAGACACATTATAGCAGATAAAAGGGAAATCAGGACGGACTTGCCAACCGGCAAGTCCGTCCTGATTTGTTTTCAAAACCCTCCAGTTGCGGGATAGGAGCTACGATTGGAGGGTCTACTATGCAAGGGTAAAAAGGGGTGCGCCGCTACACGGAGTGGAGTGCTCACCCGAAAAGGAAAGGAAACCCTCCCCTCCCTTTTTATCTTTACGGCCTATTCGATACCAGCTTTCTCCCCTGACATTCAAAGAATTGGCGCAGCCGTATTCCCCCGTCTCCATCCAGGGCGTATTGCTCCTTGATGCGCCCATCTTCCAGGTGGAGCACGAAATTACAGCAGCGGACGATAAGCTCCGGATCATGGGTGACGATGAATACGGTCTGTTTCCCGCTCAAAGAGCCCAGCAGGCGGGCGGTCCGCTCCATATGGTGGAAGTCCAGCCCGCTGGTGGGCTCGTCGAACACCAATAGCTCCTTCCCCGCCAGCAGGGCGGAGGCGATGGCTACCCGTTGTTTCTGGCCACCGGACAGAGAAAGGGGGTGCCGCTCCCGGAAGGGCGTCAGTTCCAGGGCATCCATGACCCGTTCCAGCTCCGCCTCGTCCACTTCATACATCCCAAGGCGCAGCTCCTCCTCCACGCTCTCGCAGAAGAGCTGGTGGTTTACATCCTGCATGACCATGTAGCTCTTTTTCAGCATCCGGCGGCGGGCGTTGGTCTCTCCTCCGCTGCAGCAGACCCCCCTGCACCGATTTACCAGCCCGCACAGGCATTTGGAGAGGGTGGATTTACCCGCCCCGTTGCGGCCGATGATGGCAATGACCCCGCCCTTTGGAAGGGTGGCCTCCCGGATGTCCAGGGCGTGGGCGGGGCTGCTGCGGTAGGCATACCGGTAGTCCCGCAGGGTCAGGGATTCTGCAGGCGGCAGCGGTATCTCCCACCGGGGCAGGTCGGCCAGCGACAGGGTGCGCAGTCCCAGCTCCGCCAGCATTTCGGGTGTGTAGGTGCAAAGCTCTGTCATGGGGAGGTCCCGCTCAATCTTCCCATCCCGGAGATAGACGACCCGGTCACACAGCTCCCGCAGCCAGTACAGCCGGTGCTCCGCAATGAGGATGGTCTTCCCCTGCGCTTTCCACAGCCGCAGGGTAACCTTTAGGTCCTCAATCGCCTCTATGTCCAGATTGGAGGTTGGCTCGTCCAGGACAAATACCTCTGGCTCCATGGCGCATACCGATGCACAGGCAATTTTCTGCTTTTCGCCGCCGGACAGGTGAAAGATGCTGCGCCCCAGCAGCTCTATGGCATGCATCTCCCGGGCGGCACGGCTTACCCTCCGGTCGATCTCCTCCGGGGGCAGCCCCAGGTTTTCGCACCCAAAGGCGATTTCCCCGGCGGTGTCCACGCAGAAGAACTGGCTGCGGGGGTTTTGGAATACGCTGCCCACCAGCCGGGCAGTCTCGTACAACTCCGCGTTCTTCACGTCCAGGTCTCCCACATATGCCTCCCCGGACAGTTCGCCCTCGTAGTAGTGAGGGATGAGGCCGTTGACCAGCCGGGTCAGGGTGGTTTTGCCGCAGCCGGACTGACCGCAGAGCAGCACGCATTCCCCTCGCTCTACCCGCAATGAGACGTCCCGCAGGGAGTCCGAGGCGGCGCCCGGGTATTGAAAGCTGATATGGCTTAACTCGATCATACGTCTTTCCCTCACAATACGCCCAGATACGCCAGGGCGGCGGCGGCAAAGGCGGCGGCACACAGAGCAATGAGCAGGATATCCTGGATACGGAACCCGATGCGGCAGACATTGGTGCGCCTGACCTCTCCCCCAAGGCCGCGGGTGAGCGCCGCCGCGGACAGCTCCTCTCCAATCTTGGCCGAACATGTCATGAGCGGTACCAGCCGGTACTCCAGCATTTTTCCCGCCCTGCCGCCTCCCAGACTGATGCCCCGCATCCGCATGGCGGCGTTGATGGCGCTAAACTCCTCCCCCACTGTGGGGAAAAAGCGGAACATGACGGATATGGGGATGACAACCTTCTCACTGACGCGGAGCCGCTGCATGGCGGCAGTAAACTCGCTGACGGTGGTAGTAGATACAACGTAGCCCCCCATCACCACGCCGGGCATGACCCGGCTTAAGATCCCGGCGCAGCCCAGCAAAGCGAATTGGGGAGCGCCCGACAGCCGGGGCACCAGCAGCAGCGACGCCAGATAGGCCCCCGTAAAAGCCACCAGATAGAGGCCCGCCGCCCTGATGTTTCCCGCCGCCAAAAGCAGTACCAGCGGCAGAGCTGAGAAACATGGCACGAGGAAGGCGAGCTCATTACCGCCCAGTCCACCCAGTACGAAGGAGGAGACGGCGACGAGCAGCAGCAGCTTGGTCCGGGGATCTAAAATCAACCCGCGCTTTTGCCCTGTGGCCTGTAAAACGCTGGAGGTCATCAGGCGATCCCGGCTTTGACAAAGTGCTTTTTCAGCAGCGCACGGCCCAGCAGTCCGCCGATCACGCCGCAGACAAAACAGCAGACCAGCAAAACCGGGTTCATCCAGCCGGGAAGCAGTGCGGTCAGCGTGGCCTCATAGTCCGCGCCAAACTCTGTCCTGGTGGAGAAATAGCCCGCCGGATTGGTGAACAGAGGGATAAAGTTTCCCCACATCCAGATGTTGAACAAGCCGCAGACTACAATGGAGCTGCCCGCCTTGCTGTAACCCGCCCGTTTCCAGACCAGCTCCGCGATGAGGGAGGAGACCACGGCCACGGGCAGGGCGTACAGGCCCATGCCGGTCAAGGCCATCATAATGCCCATGATGACGCTCATGATAAGGATCATGCCAAACTTTTTTACCTTGGTCAAAAACAGCATAAAGGGAATGCCGCCGGCAATGGGGCCGATGACGCACAGCAGAGGCATCATAATCGGTATGTAGCCCAGCATAGCGAGCGCCATAATGATGACAAAGTAGATGGCCGAGTAAATTCCCACGTTGATGAGGTCCTTCCCGGTTAAACGGTTCGGATTCTTGCGGGCAGTGTTTGCGGACATGACGAATACCTCCATTTGTTTCGAATGCGCCAGGGCGGCTGCACTGGCCGTTATGATCAAGTTAGCTTTTGCTAACTTGAATCCCCAAAAAATTGGGGTCCACGCCCCAATATTTTATACCAGCCGGCCAAGCCGTATCGCTTTACGCTGCTTAGCCTCTTCTGTTAACTCTAGTGGCGATTTTATCACTTTTACCAGATAGAGTCAAGAATTAGATTTGCATATTGATGAATGAAAGCTTGTACCATTGAAAACAGCGTCTGCGTCAGCCTTCTTCCTGACAAGTTGTTTCAGCGGCCAGAATTGACGGCCTGCCGGGCCAGCGCCGCTACACGATCGGTTGGATCACCGCCGCAAAGTATTCTGCTACTTTCTCCGGCGGCAGCTG
>DATMXU010000039.1:0-3221 GCA_035562355.1 Pseudoflavonifractor sp. | reverse complement strand
AATTCAGCCAATCATAGGCTTTTTCTGTATTGGGTTCCCCCGTGGGTCATAAAAACCGCGCACCCTATTGATGAGAATGATACAGGGGAAGGGTTTCCCTATTGACAAGGGGATTCTTTCATATTATATTAATGATAATAGATATTGATAATGATTCCGGAAGAGCGGGAGATGGGGAGGGGATCGTTTGCGGCTGAAAACCATATTACTCATCGGTCTGGGGTTTCTTTTCCTGGGCCTGGGGGCGGTGGGACTGGTGTTGCCGGTCTGGCCCACCACGCCCTTTGTCCTACTCGCAGCCGCCTGTTTCTCCAGCTCTCCGGCCCTCAAGGCCCGGCTCATGCGGCTGCCCTTTTTCCGGGAGCATATTGAGAACTATGAAAACAAGACCGGCCTGTCGAGGAAGACGCTGATTGTCAGCCTGGTCTGGCTCTGGGGGATGCTGCTCCTCTCCATGCTGCTCGTCCAAAAGCTCTGGCTCACTGTTCTGCTCCTCTGCGTCGGTGCGGCCGTGACGGGGCACCTCCTCTGGATGTCCAGGGCCAGGGGAGAAAAGGAGGAGACAGAAGAATGAAACGGGTATTTGGAACGGTAGAGGCCGTTTTTGATGCGCTCTATCTTGCCACTGCGCTGGTCCTTGGCGGCTGGCTCATTCTGACCGGCAGGGGCAACCCTGCCCGCGTTCTGGCCGGGCTCATGGCTCTGGTCTTGGCCTGCGGGGACGCGTTTCATCTCGTCCCCCGCATCATGGTCATCATAACGGGGGAGGAGGAGAAACTCCGCCCCGCTCTGGGGCGGGGCAAGCAGGTCACCTCCATCACCATGACGGTATTTTACCTTCTTCTCTGGCACCTGGGTCTGCTGCTCTTTGCGCCACGGGGAGGAGGGGGATGGACGGGGCTTGTCTATCTTCTGGCCGCCGTGCGCATTGCGCTCTGTTTCCCGCCGCAGAATAAGTGGAGGGAGCGGTATCCGCCTGTAAGTTGGGGGGTGTGGCGCAACATCCCATTCTTCCTGCTGGGGGCTGCCGTCGCCATATTATTCTTTTTGGAGCGGAGCACCATACCCGGTCTGCGTCCTATGTGGCTTGCCATCGCGCTGAGCTTTGGATTCTATCTGCCGGTGGTGCTCTGGTCCAATCAAAACCCCAGGCTGGGAATGCTCATGCTGCTCAAGACCTGTGCCTATGTATGGATGCTGGTCATGTGTCTGGCCCTTTGAAAGGGGCCGTATGTCCCATTGAGAGAGGAGGCTGATCGTCGCGCATGCCCTGAAACATCCAAAAATGCGGAGATAGAAAGGAGCATTATAATGCACGAGTTTGAGAAATTAACCAACGAGGTCGGCGCTCCGGTAGCCGACAATGAGAACTCCATTACCGCCGGCCCCCGCGGCCCCGTCGTCATGCAGGACGTGTGGCTGATGGAGAAGATGGCCCATTTTAACCGCGAGGTCATCCCCGAGCGCCGGATGCACGCCAAGGGCTGGGGTGCTTACGGCAAGCTAACTGTGACCCACGACATCTCCCGGTACACCAAGGCCAAGGTCCTCCAGCCGGGCGCGGAGACCGAGCTCTTTGTCCGTTTTTCCACCGTGGCGGGGGAGCGGGGCGCCGCGGACTGCGAGCGCGACATCCGGGGCGTGGCTGTCAAGTTCTACACCGAAGAGGGCAACTGGGACCTGGTGGGCAATAACACCCCCACCTTCTTCATCCGGGACGTACATAATTTCTCCGATTTGAACCGCGCCGTCAAGCGGGACCCCCGCACCGGCCGCCGCAGCGCCCAGAACAACTGGGACTTCTGGACCCTGCTGCCCGAGTGCTTTCACCAGATCACCGTGGTTATGAGCGACCGGGGCATCCCCGCCTCCTTCCGCAATATGCACTTCTTTGGGGAGCACACCTTCTCCTTCTATAACGCGAAGAACGAGCGCGTCTGGTGTAAATTTCACTTTAAGACCCAGCAGGGCATCGAGAACCTCACCAATGAGGAGGCCGCCAAGATCAACGGCATGGACCGGGAGTACCACGGCAAGGACCTGTACGAGGCCATTGAGCGGGGGGACTTCCCCAAGTGGACCATGTACATCCAGATCATGACCGAGGAGCAGGCCAAAAACCACTATGAAAACCCCTTTGACATCACCAAAATCTGGCGGCACGCCGAGTATCCCCTCATCGAGGTGGGTGTACTGGAGCTCAACCGCAATCCGGAGAACTTTTTCGCCGAGGTAGAGCAGGCTGCCTTCACTCCCGCCCATGTGGTGCCCGGCATCGGGTTCTCTCCCGACCGGTTCCTCCAGGGCCGTCTCTTCTCCTACGGCGACGCGCAGCGGTACCGTTTGGGCGTCAACCACAACCAGATCCCCGTGAACCAGGCCAAGGTGCCGGTCAACGAATACCACCGGGACGGGGCCATGCGGGTGGACGGGAACTACGGCGGCGCGCCCGCGTATACCCCCAACAGCTATGGCGCCTGGACCGCTCAGCCCGAGGTGATGGAGCCGCCCCTTGACCTTGAAGGGGCCATGTACCGCTACGACCCCAAGGACGACCCCACTGACGACTGTTTCCGCGCCGGCGGCGATCTGTGGCGGGTGATGACCGAGGATAAAAAGCAGATCCTCATCGATAATACCGCCGCCGACATCGCCCCCTGCACCGTGAACATCAAGTATCGCCATGCCGTCCACTGCTATCTGGCCGATCCCGAGTACGGCGAGCGGTTCACCAAGGCCGCAGGGCTGGACTTTGATCAGGTAAAAGAGCTTGCCACGCTCGACAACAACAGCCTGAACCAGGCGACCATGTCCGAGACCATGTGACGAAAAGCCAGGGGGCGGGAAAAATCCCGCCCCCTGGCTTTTCATAACCCTCTGTCCAAGGATTCAGAGGGAGGGTTGGTGTGAACGGGAACCGCCGGGGTTCCCGTTCGTGCGCAGGAGACCAAGTTTCATAACTTTTAAAAAGTAATAAAACCTGTGTCCGTCTGTCGAACTTTTTGACAGGCGGCGGGGGCGGGATTTTTCCCGTCCCCGCTCCCGACTTACATCCCCATATTCTCGGAGATGTTGTCTACGACCTCGCCCACGGCCTTGATCGCTTTATCAGCTGCACGCTTGATCTCACGCTTTTTTGACGTGGACATGGCCAGACCCAGCGTAGCGCCCGCCAGGACGCCGATGCCGATGCCGGAGATAAACTGGTGTTTTGTCATTCG
>DATMXU010000038.1:0-3867 GCA_035562355.1 Pseudoflavonifractor sp. | reverse complement strand
GTGATGGAGGGCAAATGCGTGCTCTTTAAGGCCTTCGGCGGGGTGGACGCCATCCCCCTGTGCGTTCGCAGCAAGGACGTGGACGAGATCGTGAACACGGTGCGTCTGCTGGCCGGATCCTTCGGCGGAATTAACCTGGAGGATATCTCGGCCCCCCGCTGCTTTGAGATTGAGCGGCGGCTGAAGGCGTGCTGCGATATCCCGATTTTTCATGACGATCAGCACGGCACCGCCATCGTGGTGGCGGCTGCGTTGATGAATGCCCTTAAGCTGACAGGGCGGGCTATCGGGGAGGTGAGGGCCGTATTCTCCGGCGCGGGCGCGGCGGGCACCGCTATCTTCAAGCTCCTGCGCCACATGGGCCTTCGGCACGCGGTGCTGTGCGATATCGGCGGTGTGGTCTACCCCGGGCGGCCTGATTTGACCGGGAATCCCGCTCTGGCAGAGCTGGCCGACATGACTGCGCCCCAGGTCCGGGGCGGCCTTGCCGAGGCTCTGGTGGGGGCCGACCTCTTCATCGGCGTCTCCGCCCCCAACCTCGTCACGGCAGAGATGGTGGCCACCATGGCGAAGGATCCTATCCTCTTCCCCATGGCGAACCCCGTGCCCGAGATCATGCCAGACCTGGCCCTGGCCGCTGGGGCGGCGGCGGTGGGCACCGGTCGGAGCGATTTTCCCAACCAGATCAACAATGTGCTGGCCTTCCCCGGCGTGTTCCGGGGGGCGCTGGACGTGCGGGCGAAGGACATCAACGACGCCATGAAACTGGCTGCCGCTCAGGCCTTGGCTGATCTGGTAGGGGACGACCTGAGGGCCGACTACATTCTCCCCGCCCCCTTTGATGAGCGGGTCTGCCCCGCCGTGGCGCGGGCGGTGGCCCGCGCCGCCAGAGAATGCGGCCTCGCCCGGGTGTAGTGCGGATTTAATCCACTTTTAAGGAAGCGTAAATGCCTTTTTAGCGCCCCGGCGGGTATACTGAAGGCACAAGCTGAGAAATTATCCGGCGAAGGGGGCCTTCCGAATGTCCATATCCTTAGAGGAAGTAGAGAAATTGCACGAGAAGACGGGCGCGTCCTATGAGGCGTGCCGGGACGCGCTGGAGAGGTCTGGCGGCGACCTGCTGGACGCCGTCATCTACCTGGAGCGGCAGGGTCAGAGCAAGTCGACCAGCAAGGGCGGGAACTATACCACCCAGCCGGTGGAGAGCGCGGCAGAGGCCGTCAAGCGCGCCCTTACCCTGCCCGTGGCGGACAAGGGAAAAAAGGGGAAGAGGACTGAGGCCGAGTGGAAGGAGTGGGCCCGTGAGATCGGCGACATGGGCCGCGGTCTCCTCCGCCACTCCATGGTGAATCAGCTGGAGGTCTGGAGGCACGATGCTTTGCTGACCTCGATTCCCATCCTCATTTTGGCCCTGCTCATCATCCTGGCGTTCTGGATCACGATCCCCCTGCTTATCCTCGGCCCCTTCATCGGTTGCCGATACCGCTTTGTGGGACCGGACCTGGGCAAGGACAGCATCAACGACGTGATGAATAACGTCTCCGCCACCGTGGACGGCATGGTGGACCAGGTGAAACGGGAGTTTGGCGACAAACATAAAAAATAGCGCTCCGCGCTATGCTCAGGAGGAACGCATATGCCCGACAAGATACTGCTGGTGGAGGACGAGGAGAAATTGGCCCGTGTGGTGGAGCTGGAGCTCAAGTACGAGGGCTACGAGGTGGAGAAGGCCTTTGACGGCCGCACCGGCCTGGACCTGGCCCTCTCCGGCTCGTTCGACCTCATCCTGCTGGACATTATGCTCCCCAACCTCTCGGGCATGGAGGTCCTGCGCCGTCTGCGCCGGGAGAGCAACCTGCCCGTCATCATGCTCACCGCCCGGGACACGGTGGTGGACAAGGTGGCGGGGCTCGACTCCGGGGCCGATGATTATATCACCAAGCCCTTTGAGATCGAGGAGCTCCTGGCCCGTATCCGGGCGGCCCTGCGCAAGCGGGGCGAGCTCCGGCAGGAGGGGGCGACCCTCACGGCGGGACCCCTGATCATGGACGCCGAGCGGCATGAGGTCACCGTAAGGGGAGAGCCGGTGGAGCTGACGAGACGGGAGTTCGACCTGCTGCGCTATCTTCTGGAGAACAAGGAGAAGGTCATCTCCCGAGAGTCCCTCCTCGATAATGTGTGGGGGTTCGACTTCGTGGGGGAGACCAACGCGGTGGATGTGTATATCCGTTTCCTGCGGGCCAAACTAGATGAACAGTTCAACATCAAGCTCATTCACACCGTCCGCGGCGTGGGCTACGTCATCCGCGAGGACGGATAGCCGTCAGGGGGGAATTCTATGGCACAGCACAGCCCCAATACACCCGAGCGGGCGAGGCCGTCCATCGTGGCTCGGCTGAGCGCCCGGCTCTTCTTCCGGCTGCTGGGCATCTATCTGGGCATGGACCTTCTGCTTGCCATCCTCTTCTGCGGTGGGCTTTTCATGTGGGGAGAGCGGCAGACGGCCGAGATCAGCGCTCTGGTACAGGAGCGCGGGGTCCCCACCGCGGAGGCCACCCAATGGATGGAGGCGGGGGACTATATCATCTCCGCCGGAGAGGCTCCGCCGCCGGGGTACAAGCTGCCTGACTGGCTGCCCCGGCCCGCCGAGACCCAGGAGGGGGACCGGTATGCAAACCCCGGCGGGGTCAGCTTTTTCGGGCTCCTCCACTTCAGCGTCCCCGGCCCGGCTAGCTATTCACTGCTGGTGCCCAACGGCGGTATGTCCTACTCAATCACCCTGGACCTGTCAAAGCCGGTGAAACTCCTGGTCTTCATCAGCAGGGTGCTGCTGGTGTGCCAGCTCTTCAGCCTGGTAAGCAATCTCTTCAAAAACGCGGGCACCATCAAAAAAACCCTCCGCCCCATCCAGGAGCTGGCTGCCGCCACCGCCAAGCTGGGCACGGTCTCCTCCATGTCCAAGGAGGAGCTGCAGCTCCTGGCGGGCAAGCTGGAGGAGATCAACGCCACCCATCTGGATACCCGCATCTCGGTGCCAGGCACCCAGCGGGAGCTCAAGGCCCTGGCCGAGGCCATCAACTCCATGCTGGACCGCATCAATGAGGCCTACTCCTCCCAGCTCCGTTTTGTCTCCGATGCCTCCCACGAGCTGCGTACCCCCATCGCCGTCATTCAGGGGTACGCCAACATGCTCAACCGCTGGGGCAAGGACGACCCCGCCACCCGGCAGGAGGCCATCGACGCCATCACCGCCGAGTCCGCCGCCATGAAGGAGCTCATCGAGCAGCTCCTCTTCCTGGCCCGGGGGGACAACGAGTCCATGCACGTGGAGCTGGAGAACTTTGACCTTACCGCCGTGGCCGCCGAGGTTCTGCGGGAGACTGAGATGATCGACCGCACCCACGTCTTTTCCGCCCAGTGGGACGGCTCGGCGCCTATCCACGCCGACATGGGCCTCATCAAGCAGGCCATGCGTATCCTGGTGGACAACTCCATCAAGTACACTCCCGCCGGGGGACATATCCGCCTTGCGGTGAGCGCCGCAGGAGGGGAGGTCCGCCTCTCGGTCCAGGACGAGGGCCAGGGCATCGATGCGGAGAGCCTGCCCCATATCTTCGAGCGGTTCTACCGCACCGACCAGTCCCGGGCCCGCCAGACCGGAGGTACCGGGCTGGGTCTCGCCATCGCCAAGTGGATCGTGGACCGCCACGGCGGCCACTTCGAGGTTATCTCCCGGGAGGGCATCGGCACCCGCATGACGGTGGTCCTCCCCCTGGCCAAGGCCGAAGAGAAACCTGCCGAGTCCGATAAGAAACTGGCGTAACAGAAGCAGCAGGCTGTCAGAGATTCCCCCTAGGCCTCGCAGAG
>DATMXU010000037.1:0-3404 GCA_035562355.1 Pseudoflavonifractor sp. | reverse complement strand
TCGCCTATGATAAGACCGGCAATCAGGTGGCCGAGTCCGTCAAGCGCACCCACGGCGAGCCCGCCAGCCTGAAACTGACCCCTATCGTTGGGCCCGAGGGACTCCTTGCCAACGGCTCCGACATACTCCTCATTGATGTAGAGGTTGTGGACGCCCAGGGCAACCGCTGCCTGACCTTTGATGGGACTGTCAACGGGAAAAAGACCACGTTTGAGATCAATGACGACAACGGCAGCAACATTTGGCGCGGCGGGTACAACAGCGGCATTGAGCACTCAACGAACAACAAGTATCTCTTCCTTGAGGCTGGAATTACCCGCGTGGCGGTGCGCACCACCATGAAGCCCGGCGACATCACGGTTACAGCCAAGACGGAGGGGCTGACCGACGCAACCGTCACCGTCACGTCCAAGGCCATCGATAACACGGGGGGACTGAACAGCGTCCTCAACCAATTCAGGCAATTACCGCTGGACGCCGCCAAGGACCCGGGCCTGGGCAGTGGAGAGAGACCCTCTGTGGATGACGGCACCGTCACTGAGCAGAAGTCGGCCCTCATCGGCGACTTCTTTTACACCGGCGGCGACGCGCCCACTAAGATCGCCTTTCCCGCTGTCCGGGGCACTCAGGTGTACAGCGACGACAAGAGCATTAAATTTGGCGAGCTGCCCATCGAGCTGTTGAACAGCGAGTACCTCCAACTTCCCCAAGCCGACGCCAATCTGCTGGGGGCCACCGATGTGATCCAGCTCTCCTTCCAGCGTAACGTAAATCTCTACATCGCCCACGACGACGCCATCGAGCCTATGCCCGGCTGGTTCGCCGAAAATGGCTATGCCGACACGAACATGGATATCACGGTGAATGGGAAAAACCATTCCGTGTACCAAAAGGCATTCTTGAAGGACGACAGTGTCACCCTTTTTAGCAATGTGGATGGAGCGAATTTCATCACCGGCGGTAATCAGTACGTGGTATTCATCAAGGAGCAGGGGCAGGAGAAGACCTTCCTTATGGACAACTTCGACGGCCAGGTCGTGGACCAGCCGCCGCTGGGTTGGATGGTCAGCACGGCGGAGAACACCAGCGCGAAGATTACCGAGGTGAACGGCAACAAGGTGCTGGAGTTGTATGACACTAACATAGGCAGCGCTCCCAACATGGCCATTGTCAGCCGTAACTTCTTGCCTCAGTATGGAAAATTCTCGCTGGAGTATAAGATTTATGACAATAACTTGACTGTTGAAGACTCAAAGGGCAATAAAAAACTGCAAGACTATGTCCGCATTTTCTTGCATCAAGGTCCGCCCAACACCGACCCCAATATTCATACTGGTACCGTGTTGGAGAGTTATATCCGCTCTGGCTCATCTCTTCAGGGGCGCTACATGGAGGGTTCAACAAAGGACGTAGTGCTCAGGCAATTGAGTGCGAATAACTGGTATGCTGTCAAGTATATCGTGGATGTTGCTAATAAGAGCTACGACGTTTACGTGCGGAACATAAATGACATTAGTGGAACGGACTACGAGCCGGACTACATACTGGCTAAGGCCGGTGTCAAATTCCGCAACGACCTTCCCTATGTCGACCACCTGATCCTCGGCTCCGGCGGCGGCTCGGGCACCCATGTGCTCATCGACGACGTGAAGATCGAGCTGATGGACCACGCGCTCAGCGACATTACGGTCAACGGCAGCGCCCTCCCCGGCTTTGAGGCCGAGACCCTCAGCTACAAATATACCCTCCCCTTGGGCACCATAGAGGCGCCCGAGGTGGTTGCCACGGCCCGTGACCCCTATGCCACGGTGGTAATCACGCAGGCGGCCGATCCCAATGGCGCGGCCACCATTGAAGTGACCGCCCTCAACGGCGATATGCAGACCTACACGGTCCAGTTCACCGTCGCCTCCGAGATCAACACGACCGTGAGCGCGATCTTGCTGGACGGCAAGTCCCTTAAGGTCTTTAACGAAAGCACGGAGGAATATGATATTGTCCTGCCCCCCGATGCGGACTATCCCGAGGTGACTGTTGCTCAGAAGGACCTAGCCGATGCGGTGGAATTCAGCGGTCAGGGCACCGATACGGTCACCATCTCGGTCAATGGCACAGAGGCCTATACGCTGAACTTCACGAACGCGGCCTATGCGCTCGATGGGTTTGGAACGCTGGATGAAAGCGTTTGGACAAAGGGGAGCGACGGCAGCTCCAGCATCGACGAAGACGGCGTCGTCACACTGGTGGACAGCGGAACCACCACCATGACTTTCCTCTGGGGCGCGCTGGACCAGACCTACGACAGCGACAGCCTGTCCGGGAAGAAGATCGTCATGGAGTGGGAGGTCAACCCCACCAGTTCGCAGACCTGGATCCGCGGTATGTTCATGAACAGCACCGTGAACGACAAGGCGAAGATGGCCAATGAATTCTACATCAGCAAATCGGCAAATGGGGGCAACCTCTTCTATCGAAATTCCGCAACCGCAACCACGGACAGCCAGTTTACCCCGAATTTTGCCAACGGCTCCGTTAAATTTGGTGAGTGGAACTATATGAGGGTGGAGCTGAGCACCGACACGGGCATCTACACCGTCACCGTCACCAACAGCGGCGGCACGAAGACCGGCGAGTCAAAGGTGGACGGCGTACGCAAGACCGCCGGGACCAAGACTGAGATTTCCCATGTCAACTTTGGCACCGGCGGCGGCAGCACGGGAGACGTGCAGTACCGGGGCGTCAAGGTCTACGTCTGCAGCGACTATTGATCCATAAACCCAGGGGCCGTGAACTCGCGGCACACAGCGCCCGCCACCCCATCAGGGGTGGCGGGCAGCCCTGATTTCAGGGCAGCACAGAGCAAAGGGGAAACGAGCATGAAACCACGGTATATAAAGCCGGCCGCCCTGCTGAGCGGGGCGGGGGCGCTGATGTTTGAGCTGGTATGGGTCCGCTATCTCTCCATCCTGCTGGGCGGGACAGCCTATGCCATCGGCACCGTCACCGCCTGCTACATGGTGGGCCTGGCGGCGGGCAGCTTTCTGCTGGGCCGCTTGGCCGACCGCGCTCCCAGGGCGGCGGCCGTGCTGGTGTTCGGGGGCTTTGGAGCGGTTTGCCTGCTCTCGCCCCTCCTCTACCGGGTGGTACGCGCCCTGACCCTGCTGCTGGGCGGCGGAGGGCTGGGTGTACGTATGGCAATCTCCCTCGCCGCGCTGCTGCTGCCCACCTTCCTCGCGGGAGGCATGGTCCCCGCCCTGTCCGTCCTGCGGCCCGGAACGGCGCGCGGGGGGCAGGTATACGCCTTTCATACCCTGGGCTCCATGCTGGGCGCGGGGCTGGCCGGTTTTTGGCTCATGGGCAGCCTGGGCCTGCGCATGACCCTGGGGCTGGGGGGACTTCTGTCC
>DATMXU010000036.1:0-8775 GCA_035562355.1 Pseudoflavonifractor sp. | reverse complement strand
ACAGTACATAGTTCATATTTTTTGATCGAGGTGACCGTTATGGAGCCTGCGGGCGCCATTATTTTCCTGCCAAGGGAGAGCGGTAAACAGCCGACCCTTTTGAAAAAGCTCCTCTTTCAGCCGGGCGCGGTCTGGCTTGCCGAGGCCCTGAAGACGCACGGGGTCAAAAATTTCCTTGTGGTCTGCCAGGACGGGGACCGGGAGGTTGTGGCCGCCTGTTTCCCCGAGGACGCGGAGCTGGTCACCGAGGGCTCTCCCGGCGCGGCTGAAAAGCTCGCCGCTTTTCTCTCTGTCCAGGAGGGGGAGGTGGCGGTGGTCACCGAGCCCGTGCTGCTGCGCTGCTCCGATTCGAAAAGGGCGTTTATGATGACGGGCGAGCCGACGACGGGGCTGTGCACCGTCTCGGCCGCGGTGTTGACACAGGCGCTGGCCGCGGGAGAGGAATTTTCCGCCGCCCTCTCCGGGCGGGGGGACCGGGAGGGCCTTGCCAAGCTGGCCGTCCCCCTGCGGGACTGCTCCGGCGAGGACTGGATGATGAACGAGATGTATGCCCGCCAGTTCACCTCTATACGGCTGATCGACCAGGGCGTACGTGTGATCGATCCCAATGCCGTCTATGTCGACCCCACCGTCACCGTGGGGGAGGGCACCGTCATTCTCCCCGGCACCATCCTCCGGGGGCGGACGGTCATCGGCAGGGACTGCGAGATCGGCCCCAATACCATGATCACCGACTGCACTGTGGGGGACCATGTGGTGGTCAACGCCTCCCAGCTCAACGAGAGCGTCATTGAGGACGGCGTGAAGATCGGCCCCTTCGCCTACATCCGCCCCCACTGCCATGTGGGGCCGGGGGTCAAGGTGGGGGACTTCGTGGAGCTGAAGAACTCTACCATCGGGCCGGAGACAAAAATTTCTCACCTCACCTATGTGGGGGACTCCGACGTGGGCGGCCACGTGAACTTCGGCTGCGGCACCGTCACAGTGAATTACGACGGCTCGGCCAAGTTCCGCACCATCATCGGGGACGGGGCCTTCCTGGGGTGCAACACCAATCTGGTGGCCCCCGTCAAGGTGGGAGCCGGGGCCTATACCGCCGCGGGCAGCACCATTACCGACGACGTGCCCGACGACAGCTTGGCCATCGCCCGCAGTCTCCAGGTCAATAAAAAACAGTGGGCCCTCAAGCGGCGTAAACGCAAGACATAGGGCGTGCGTTCATCAAATCTCTGAAAACTTTCCCTCCGACAGCAGCCATGAACGAGGGTTTTAAAAGATAAAAAACGTGAGAGGATGTTTTAAAAGATGATCGCACATGGTAAGGACATCAAAATCTTCGCCGGCAACTCCAACCGGCCTCTGGCAGAGGCCATCTGCCGTGAGATCGGCCTGGAGCTGGGCAACGCGGAGGTGGGGGCCTTCTCCGACGGGGAGAACTTTGTCTCCATCTACGAGACCGTCCGGGGCAGCGACGTATTTGTCGTCCAGTCCACTTGCCAGCCTGTCAACGACAACTTGATGGAGATGCTCATCATGATCGACGCGCTCCGCCGGGCTTCCGCCGGACGCATCACCGCCGTCATACCCTATTTCGGTTACGCCCGGCAGGACCGCAAGGCCAAGCCCCGCGACCCTATCTCGGCAAAGCTGGTGGCAAACCTCATCACACGCGCCGGGGCCGACCGGGTGCTGACGATGGACCTGCACGCGTCCCAGATCCAGGGCTTTTTTGATATCCCCGTGGACAATCTCTTCGGCAACCCCATCTTCGCCCACCACTTCGCCGAGCGCTTTGGGGATGACCATGACAACACTGTCGTTGTCTCCCCCGACGTGGGCAGCGTGGCCCGGGCCCGCACCTTCGCCCAGAAACTCGGCATGGGTCTTGCCATTGTAGATAAGCGCCGCCAGAAGGCCAATTCCTCCGAGGTCATGAACATCATCGGCGATGTGCGGGACAAGCGCGTCATCCTCTTTGACGATATGGTGGATACCGGCGGGTCCCTCTGCGGAGCGGCCCAGGCCCTGGTGGAGCTGGGCGGAGCGACCGAGGCATACGCCTGCGCGTCCCACGGCGTCCTCTCCGGCCCCGCGGTGGAGAGAATCGAGAAGAGCGTCCTCAAAGAGGTCTTCTTCCTCGACACCATTCCCCCCCGCACCGATGTAAAATGTGATAAGATCAAGTATATCTCGGTGGCTCATCTCTTCGCCGAGGCCATTGAGCGTATTTACGAGGAGATCTCGGTCTCCAAGCTGTTCACCTAAAAAGTAATCGCCACGCGAAAGGAGACCCCGGCGGTTTCCTTTCGCACAATGTCTCCCGCCAGAACCTTTGGTTGGAGGAACTATTGATAAAATGGGGCGGGGGCTTGCCCCCGCCCATTTTTTCGTTTGTGAGGGTTTTTATGTGGTTTGGTAAGAAGACGGGGGGCGTGTCGTGGCTGCTGGTCTGCCTGGGCAATCCCGGCGATCAGTATGAGGGCACCCGCCATAACGTGGGCTTTCAGGTGGCCGACGAGCTCGGCGAGCGGGCCCGGATCCCCATTCAAAAGCTGAAGTTCCGCGCCCTCACCAACATCTGCACGCTGGGGGGAGAGAAGGTCCTCATTATGAAACCGGTGACCTATATGAATCTCTCCGGCGAGGCGGTGCGCCAGGCCGCGGACTTCTACAAGGTCCCGCCCCAGCGGGTGTTGGTGGTGTCGGACGACGTGTCCCTCCCCGTGGGCAAGCTGCGCGTCCGCTCCGGCGGCTCGGCCGGAGGGCACAATGGACTCAAGAGCATCATCAGCCACCTGGGCAGCGAGGACTTTCCCCGGGTGAAACTCGGCGTGGGGGAGAAACCTCACCCGGACTATGATTTGGCCGAATGGGTCCTGGGCCGGTTTACCGGTGAGGACAAAAAGACCATGCAGGCTGCGATCAAGCGGGCCGCCGACGCGGCGGAGTGCATAATCCAAGACGGCGTGGATAAGGCCATGAACAAGTTCAACTAGGAAGGACGACGGGGCCGTGAAGGACTGGATCATCGGACATACTCATGCGCTCTGTTGGGTACTGGTGCTCGTCTTCGCCGTGCTCTTCCTCGGTCTGAGCGCGGCGGACAGAATCAGTCTGCTTGCGGCCCTCGTGCTCTACTTTGTCTGCAGCTTTGGAGCGGCCATGTTTCTGAACTTTTTCGCGTTTCGGGAGCTAAAGGCAGCAATCGAGCTGCTGGACGGCGCATGCGACCCGGAGCCGCTGCTGGCGCTCTCCCGCAGCGTCCTGCGGCAGAACCCAAGGAGTATCGCCTTTGCGCTGAATTTGGGTCTTACCTTGATTCTTTTCAATAAATCAGACGAGAGCAAGGCGGTACTGGAGCCGCTGGCGAAAAACAGGCGGCTGTGGAAAAAGTCGGCCCCTGCCCAGGCATACTGTATTTGCCGCGCTGATCTGGCGCCTGTGGAGACGGCGGGCGATTGGCTGGACCGGCTGGAGCGCGAGGCGGCCGGGGCGCCGAATACAGAGCGGGTCCTGGAGGAGCAGCGGGCCACCCTGGCCCTCCGCCGGGGAGAGACCGAGGGGCTGGAGCCCATTTTCCTCGACCGGCTGGAGCATGCGCAGAATCTCCGGATCAAGGTAGCATGGCGGTTTGAGCTGGGTAAGCTCTGCCTGCTCCAAGGGCGGAAGGCCGAGGCCGCCGAGTATCTGCGGTACGTGGCCGCCCATGGCAACAAGCTCCACATCCGCGCCGAGGCGGAGGAGCTGCTCGAGACGCTGTAAGGCTGCATCGGTCTAAGCTGCGATAGGTACCTGAGCCTTTGCCGATCAATGTTTTTCCCCCCTGCACAACGAGCTGTTTTTCCAACACCCCCGCTGATTTTTTAAAATCGGCGGGTTTGTGCGCGTTATCAACTTCCATAATTTTCTAAAATTGAGGTGAGCCCATGCGGCAACTGATTTCAGTAGTCTCCACAGTACCCGAGTTTCGGGGTCTGGCGGCGGCTATCGACGGCGGGGCCTGCCCGGTGGCCTTTACAGGCCTGGGACAGGTGCATCGGGCCCATATGGCCGCGGGCGTCCGTCAGACCCAAGGGCGGAGCATCGTGATGGTCTGCGCCGACGACTCCGAGGCCGAGCGCGTGGCCAAGGAGCTCTCTGCCTTCACAGGGGAAGGCGTGCGGACCTTAACGGCCCGGGAGTTCACCTTCCACAATGCCGCGGTGGTCTCCCGCCAGTGGGAGCACGCTCGCCTTTCTGTCCTGCGTGCCCTGGCGGCGGGGGAGTGCCCCGTTCTGGTGGCCACGGTGGAGGCCCTCCTGCAGCGCACCATGCCCAGGGAGCTCCTCACCCAGGCCTCCCTTACCCTGCGGGTGGGACAGAGCTATGATCTTGCTGAGCTGACCGAGACCCTGGCCGCCGCCGGGTACTCCCGGTGCGAGCAGGTGGAGGGCGTGGGGCAATTTGCTCTGCGGGGCGGCATCCTGGACTTTTTTTCCCCTACCCACGACCAGCCCGTCCGGTGTGAGTTCTTTGGGGACGAGGTGGACTCCATGGGCCTCTTCGACGTGTCCACCCAGCGGCGGACTGAGCAGCTCCGGGAGACCGAGCTCCTACCCGCCGCCGAGGTACTGCCTCAGTTTGCCCCCGGCGGATATGCCGGGCTCATCGAGGGCATGGACAGCCTTATCGGGCGGGTAGGCAAGCGCCGGGGGGATCAGACGGCGCTGATCAAGACCCTGGAGGAGGACCGGGAGCGGCTGGTCACCGCCACCTCTTTCCCGGCCCTGGACCGGTATCTTGCCCTGGTCTATCCCCGGATGGCCACTGCCGCTGACTACCTGCCCGAGGATGCGGTGGTCTTCTTCTCCGAGAGTCCCCGGGTGGCCGAGCGGGCGAAGAACTACCTCTGGCAGCTGGACGAGGACGCCAAGGCCCTCATGGAGAGCGGCCTGCTGGCAGGGGAGCTGGCACAGTTCGCCCGCAGCTTTGATGAGCTGTGCAGCCTGTTGGAGGGGTGGCCGATGGTCTACCTCGACTCCTTCGTAGGGGCCCAGTACCCCCGAAAGCCCCGAACCTTGCTGAACATGCTGGCAAAGCAGCTGCCCAGTTATGGGGCGAGCCTGGAGACTGCCGTATCCGACCTGAGCCACTACATGGGCGAGGGGTTCTCCACGGTGGTACTGGTGTCCAGTGAGCAGCGCGCCTTGAATCTCCAGACTTTGCTGCGGGAGCAGAAGCTCCGCTCTGCCGTGGATTTCACGCTCCATGATCTGCCCAAGCCCGGCCAGGCCGTCATCGCCGTGGGGGGACTCTCCTCGGGCCTTGAGTACCCCGGTATCCGTTTTGCCGTCCTTACCGAGGGGCAGGTGGTCACCGGGAAGAAACCCAGGCCCAAGGCGGCCACCAACCGACAGAAATTAGGCTCCTATGCGGATTTGTCCATCGGGGACCTGGTGGTCCATGAGCACCACGGCATCGGCCGTTACCAGGGCATGATGAAGATGCCGGTGGACGGGGTGGACAAGGACTATGTAAAGATTGCCTATGCCGGTGCCGACGTACTCTACGTTCCGGCCACCCAGCTCGATCTGGTGAGCAAGTACATCGGCGGCGGGGAGAACGCGGCTGAGACCAAAAAGCTCTCCAAGCTGGGGGGCGCAGACTGGGAGCGGGCCAAGGCCAGGACCAAGAGGGCGGTGCAGGATCTGGCGAAGGGGCTGATCCAGCTCTACGCCCGGCGGCAGCGGGTACCGGGCTTTGCCTTCTCCCCCGACTCTCCCTGGATGAAGGAGTTCGAGGAGCAGTTCGAGTACAGTGAGACCGAGGATCAGCTGCGGTGTATCGCGGAGATCAAGGCCGACATGGAGACGCCCCGTCCTATGGATCGCCTGCTCTGCGGGGACGTGGGCTACGGTAAGACCGAGGTGGCCTTCCGGGCCATCATGAAGTGTGTCCTGGATGGAAAGCAGGCGGCTATCCTGGTGCCCACCACCGTCCTGGCCCGCCAGCACTTTCTCACCGCCCGCCAGCGGTTTGCCCGCTACCCGGTGGAGATCGAGACCGTCTCCCGGTTTCGCACTCCCGCCCAGATGAGGGAGACCCTGCGCAAACTAAGAGAAGGGGGGGTGGACCTGCTCATTGGTACCCACCGGCTCCTCCAGAAGGATGTGGAGTGGAGGGACCTGGGTCTGGTGGTGGTGGACGAAGAGCAGCGTTTCGGCGTCACGCATAAGGAGAAACTCAAGGAGCTCTCCAGGCAGGTGGATGTGCTCACGCTCTCTGCCACCCCCATCCCCAGAACCCTGAACATGGCCCTCTCCGGCATCCGGGACATGAGCAGCCTAGAAGAGCCTCCCGCCAACCGACAGCCCGTCCAGACCTATGTACTTGAGCACGACTGGTCGGTCCTGGGCGACGCCATGCGCCGGGAGGTGGAGCGGGGCGGTCAGGTCTACTATCTCCACAACCGGGTAGAGTCCATCACCCGCGCCGCCGGGCGCATCCGGGAACTGCTGGGAGAGGAGGTCGCCGTCGCCATCGCCCATGGGCAGATGACGCAGGAGGAGCTCAGCGAAGTCATGCAGCGCATGAGCGACGGGGAGGTACAGGTGCTGGTCTGCACCACCATCATCGAGACCGGCATCGACATCCCCAACGTGAACACCCTCATCATCGAGGATGCGGACAAGATGGGTCTGGCCCAGCTCCACCAGATCCGGGGCCGGGTGGGCCGCTCCAACCGCCGGGCTTACGCCTACATGACCTTCCGCCACGGCAAGGTGCTCAGCGAGGTCGCCTCCAAACGGCTCTCCGCCATCCGGGAGTTCGCCGAGTTCGGCTCCGGGTTTAAGATCGCCATGCGGGACCTGGAGATCCGGGGCGCGGGCAATGTACTGGGGCCGGAGCAGTCCGGTTTTCTCATGAGCGTGGGCTACGATATGTACCTGAAATTATTGGAGGAGGCCGTCCTGGAGGAGCGGGGCGAAAAGCCGGAGCGGCAGACCGAGTGCGCCGCCGACCTGACGGTCACCGCCTCCATCCCCGACCGGTACGTGCCCTCCCCCGAGCAGCGGATGGATCTCTACCGCCGCATTGCCGCCATCCGCAGCGAGGAGGAGGCCGACGACCTGACCGACGAGCTCATCGACCGGTACGGGGACCCGCCCAAGGGAGTCAATAATCTCATCTCGGTGGCCCTTATGCGCGCCGATGCCGCCCGGTGCGGCATCTCGGAGATCGCCCAAAAGGGAATGAATCTGAATTTCATGCTCTCCTCCTTCGAGCTGGAGCGGGTGAGCCGGCTCTGCGCCCAGGAGAAGTACAGGAGCAAGCTCCTCTTCTCGGCCGGGGAGAAACCCTACCTGTCCCTCCGCCTCAAGAAAGGCGAGGACGCCCTAAAGCTGGGCAGAAAGCTGGTGGAGGATTACGCCAAGACGGGGGAGTAGTGTGCTGGGCCGCCGCGCCCTGCGGGAGCTGTTTTAAGGCCGGATACCGGTGAGCCCGAAGGAGAATTGTAAACAATTCGAGAATCCGACAGGGTTTTAGTTGTGATTTCGGCCCTGCGGTGGTATGATAGTACAAGTTTTCCGAGTTTTAAGGAGGCCGTTATGAAAAATTGGAACCGAATGCTGGGGTTTGGCCTGTCCGCCGCCCTGCTGCTGGGTGCGCTGGCCGGCTGCACCCCGTCCGGCAACAACCAGCCCACAGGTACGCCCAGCCCCACTGTTTCCACCGATGCGGGGGCGATACCTCTGGTGGCCACCGAGGACTCGGTGCAGAAGGTGGTGGGCATTCCCGGTGACACCGTTATGTTCACCGTGAACGGGGAGGACATCACCGCCGCGGAGCTCTACTACTGGATCGCAGCTTCGGTAGAGCGGGTGGGCTACTATAGCTTTGGCAGCGCCAGCGCCATCGATTGGACGGCGACTCAGGACGAACAGACGATCGCCGAGTTTATCCTGGAGGACGCCAAGCAGACCGCCACGTTCTATCGGCTCATCAAGATTGAGGCCACTAAGGCCGGCATTACCCTCAGCGATGAGGACAAGGCCGATCTCCAGGACCAGATCCGCCAGTATATCGACCAGATGGGCGAGGACGGTTACGCCAACCGGCTTCAGCAAATCTGCCTGTCCGACGAGGAGTTCCGCAATATACTGGAGATCGGCTACCTGTACAGCTCGGTTCAGAACCACCTCTACGGTGACAAAGGCCAGACCCCGCCCACCAGCGAGGGCCTCATCGCCATGGCGGAGGAACAGGGTCTGATGCTGGCAAAGCACATCCTCATCAAGACGGTAAGCGTTGGGAGCGACGGCACCAATACCCCGCTCTCCGATGAGGAGCAGGCCGCAGCCAAGACCAAGGCCGAGGGCATCCTCGCCCAGCTCAAGGCTGTGGAAGGGGACGCCCAGCAGGCGCTTTTCGATCAGCTGATGGAGGAGAACAGCGAGGATGGACGCAATGCCGACGGCACGCTGTCCTCTCCCGACGGGTATCTCTTTGGCACCGGCGAGATGGTCCAGGAGTTTGAGGACGCCACCGCTGCCCTGGAATATAACCAGATCAGCGATCTTGTCAAGACAGACTATGGCTACCATATCATTCTCCGTCTGCCCCCGGACAACGCCGACATGCGGGACCGGTGGCTGAACGCAAAGATGGAGGAGACCACCGACGGCTGGCTGGCCGCCGCCCAGGTTGAGGACGGTACGGAGATGGCGAAGATCGACGTGAAGGCTTTTTACGACGCGCTGACCGCCTACCGCGACAGCTTGAACCCCGTGGAGG
>DATMXU010000035.1:0-9352 GCA_035562355.1 Pseudoflavonifractor sp. | reverse complement strand
CCCCAGGCGTCTTCTCTGGGCAGGCTGAAGGAGCGTTTCCCCCAGGTACCCGTCATTCTGGGCAGCGGCGGCAGAGTGGATAATATCGCCGAGCTCCTGGGCATCGCAGATGGCGTCATCATCGGCACCAGTATCAAAAAGGACGGGATTCTCTGGAACCAGGTGGATGCCCAACGGGCCGCCGCCTTTGTGAAAGCGGCGGCGGGCGTTCGGTAAAGGGGCGGAGCCGTGTACACAGAATCAGCCGTCGTCCGCGATGAGGTGGGCCTCCACGCCCGCCCGGCCAGCAAATTCGTCAAGCTGGCAGGTATGTTCCAGAGTGAGATCACACTCAGGAAAGAGGGGGGCGCCGCTGCCGCCAACGGCAAGAGTATCACCTCTATCCTCCTCATGGGGGCCCCCAGGGGCGCCACCGTCCAAATCACCGCCGACGGGCCGGACGAGGTCGAGGCCTGCCGGGCGCTCCGCGAGCTGCTGGAACATGAATAGAAAAAAACGGCTGTTGTGGGAAAACAACAGCCGTTTTTTCTGTGTTCGGGCGAGCTGGCGGCATGAACTCTTCTCCCCCACTGGAATAAGATGGGGTAGCCACTTGATCGGGAGGAATGACCCTATGAGAAACGAGCTGAATTTTTGGGTCGTCGGCGGCGATATGCGCCAGGCAAAGCTGGCCGAGCTGCTGGCGGACGACGGCCATACCGTACATACCTATGCTCTGGAGCGTACCCCTGGGATGAGCGGCGTGCTGCCCGCCGAGAGCCTCGAAGAGGCGCCCCTGGCCGACTGCGTAATCCTCCCCCTGCCGGTGGAGGGGGAGGGAAGCCTCCTCAACTGCCCCCTCTCCGCCGGGCGGCACCCGCTGTATGAGGTGCTCTCCGCACTTCGGTCGGGGCAAGTGGTCTGTGCGGGCCGGGTCTCCCAGGCCGCCGAGACATTGGCCGCCGAGCGGGGTCTCACCCTCCACGACTACTTCCAGCGGGAGGAGTTTGCCATTGCCAACGCGGTGCCTGTGGCGTTAGCGGTATAGCCACACGGGAAAGCCTTGGAGGACAAAGGGGTGCAGAGCTGCGAGCTGAAAAAGGCGTGTTCTCCCGCTGAAATGATTTCTTCAAAAACCATGAGCGGCGGTGTTAGAGAGTTTTTAGTCTAAAAGACTCCCTGACACCGCCCCTTTTTTATTTATGATCGTTTCACAAAGATGAGAAAGGGCTGTCATTAAACCAATTTTTAACGATATGTATTGTAGGAAGGGGGCAATACCATTGGGCACCCGCTGTACCCTTTGAAGACTTTTGTGAGAAGGCACATGTCCGTATATATGAATACATAAGAAGGGAGGTAAAATCATGCCGAATCAATGCGCTGGATATGACGAGCACCGCCTGGCCTCGCAAATCAAGCAGGCCCTGCTCCGAGAGGCATTGAACCGCCGCGCGATTACGCCGCAGCAGTTCTCCCAGCTTATGGAGCTCCAGCGGGGCAGGTAGCGTACATAGAGCGAGGGGACGCCGACGCTACGTAAGTGTCGGCGTTCTCTGCATTTAAGGGAAGGAGGTGAGCGCCATGAGCTTACGGGTTGCGGCATACTGTCGTGTATCGACGGACCGGGAGGACCAGGCAAACTCGCTGCAGAGCCAGCGGACCTATTTCTCGCACTATATCCAGAATCACGAGGACTGGCAGCTGGTCGGGGTCTATGCCGACGAGGGTATTTCCGGCACCAGCACCCGTAAACGTGAAGAATTCAAGCGTATGATTTGTGATGCCGAGGCGGGCGATATCGACCTTATTCTTACAAAAGAGGTATCCCGATTTGCCCGGAATACGGTGGATACGATAAGTCATACCCGCTCGCTCAAGCAACTGGGAGTCGGCGTTATTTTCATCAACGATAACATTGACACCAGGGACAACGACGGCGAGCTAAGACTGACTATCATGGCGAGCATCGCCCAGGAGGAGTCCCGCAAGACCTCCGAGCGGGTAAAGTGGGGCCAGAAACGCCGCATGGAGGCCGGGGTGGTCTTTGGAAACAACACCACTTATGGGTTTGAAACGAAGGCGGGAAAGCTTTTCGTCAAGGAAGATGAGGCAAAAGTCGTCCAGCATATCTACTCCAAGTTTTTGAACGAGGGGAAAGGCACCCATGTGATCGCACGGGAGCTCTACGAGGAGGGGCTTGCTCCACCCAGGACGGCCACCGGGAAGTGGTCCTGCGTAATGGTGCGGCGTGTCCTGCGAAACGAGAAGTATGTAGGGGATTTGCTCCAGAAGAAATTTGTCACGCCGGACTACCTGACCCATCAAAAGGTGGAGAACCGCGGCAAAGAAGAGCAGGTTTACCTCAAGGATCACCACGAGGCCATCATAGGGAGAGGCATGTGGGAGGCGACGCAAAGGGAGCTGGACAGAAGGAGCGCCAAGCAAGGAGAGGCGACCAAGTATTCAAACAGCTACTGGTGCTCCGGGAAAATCCATTGCAGCGCCTGCGGAAGCCGGTTTGTCCTGCGCAAAAACAGCCGTCCGAACGGGGATACATATAAGCTGTGGGGCTGCCATAGCCGGACGGAGTACGGCAGCTGGAAACGCAACGGGCAGGGGGACTACGTCGGCTGCAATATGCGGATGGTAAACGATAAAAGCCTGACGGCCTGCGTTCAGTTTGTCTTTGAACATTTGAATTTGGACTATGATACGATCTTCTCCGATTTGACGGAGGATATCAAAAAAGTACAGGGACAGCAAGGGGGGACGTCCGACCTGAAACGCCTGGAAGAGGGGGTAGAGAGAGCACGCCAGAAAAAGGTGCAGGTTATGGACGACTATTACAGCGGGACCATCAGCAAGGAGGAAATGCTCCTTATGAAAGGCCGCTATGATCGTGACATGGCCGAGCTGGAGGCGAAAATGCAGGCTGGCCGGGAAACGCAGCGGGTTTGGCAGGAGCAGCAGAAGGGTCTTGAAGAGATCATTAAAACCATGCGGGCGGGCTTGACCAATTCCGAAGAGGTATTCGCGGAGGTGATCGAGAGGGTGACGGTCTTTGAAGAGTACATAGAGATCAGGGTGCAACATTTTCCCAAGACCTTCCGGCTCTGGTATTCGACCAAAGGCGTCCGTGCGCATTATACCACAACAATTGATCAGTGGGAACTTGTATAGATGAACAGCCAGTATGACACGTCCGGTCATACTGGCTGTTCATCATCAACGGCAATGGGCAGGCTTTTTACCCGCCCTTTTTTTTACTAACCATCGTTCAGTCTGCTATATAGCTCACTTAATCCATCCTCTGTCTTCTGGCCCAAAACGGCATAGGTTGCGCTGCGGCACTCCTCTTCGGATAGCCCCAAAGCATTGTGCATTTTGTGAAACAGAAACGCAAAGCATGCGGCATACTGTGCGGTTTTTTCATGGCCGGCGTCTGTCAGGTAGACCACGCTGTTTTTCCTCTTGGTTACCATCCCGGCCCCGCAGAGCATCTCTATCGTAGCGTGGACCGTGGATTTGGCGACATTCAGCCGCCCGGCAATATCGATACAGCGGACACCTTTCCCGTCTGCACCCAGCTCATGCACGGCCAGAAGATACTTTATATTTGTGGCAGTCAAAGATTGCTTCTGGTTCGGCATCTCTTACCTCCATCAAAAGATTGGGGAACGCAGACACCCGGTCCGCGTTCCCCCTTTGCTTAATCCTGATGGCACTGGCCGCTCATAGAGCAATCCGTGCATCCGCAGCCGCAAGAGGTTTCACCCCTTTTTTTGCTATTCACCATATGGATGATGATCAGCGTCACAACTGCTATGAGTACGGCGCAGACAATGATCGTTCCGAGATTTGCAGTTAACCAAGCGAACATAGGAATACCTCCTGACATATGGGCTGAGACCAGCTCAGACCTTTGCGGCGAACTTTTCTGCCTCCCTGCTGGACAGCTTCGTCGCCTGCTTATAGGGCCTAAACAGCATCCAAATTATAATTGCGAGCACCAGCAGCGCGGCAATGAGACCAATTATATTGAGGTTGCCGGTGAACACTGAGCCAAACTGGTAGACCATCAGGGCCGCAACATAGGCAAACAAGCACTGATATCCAATGGCGAACCAGAACCATTTACTGTTGTTCATCTCACGCTTAATGGCGCCAATGGCCGCGAAACAGGGGGCGCACAGCAGATTGAAAACCAGGAAGGAATAGCCGCTGAGCATGGTGAAGGAGGCCGCAATACTGCTGTAAACATTGCCGGCGGCGCCGTACAAAATGCCCATAGTACCGACGATATTTTCTTTTGCAATGAGACCCGTGATGGATGCGACGGTAGCCTGCCAGTTGCCCCAGCCGAGCGGCGCAAAGATCCAGGCGATGGCGTTGCCGATGGCGGCAAGGATAGAGAGATCAATTTCCTCCTCGGACAGCATCCGGAACGCGCCATCCACAAAGCCGAAAAAGCTGAGGAACCAGACGACGATAGTGGAAAGCAGAATGATGGTGCCCGCTTTCTTAATAAAGCTCCAGCCGCGCTCCCACATGCTCCGCAGCACGTTGCCAACCGTGGGCCAGTGGTAAGCGGGCAGCTCCATGACAAAAGGAGCCGGGTCGCCTGCAAACATTTTGGTCTTCTTCAGCATAATGCCGGAGATGATGATGCAGGCCATCCCCAGGAAGTAGGCGGAGACCGCGATCAATGCAGAGCCGCCGAAAATAGCGCCTGCAATCATCGCAATGAAGGGGGTCTTTGCGCTACAGGGGATAAACGTGGTGGTCATGATGGTCATGCGGCGGTCACGTTCATTTTCAATGGTTCTTGACGCCATAATACCGGGCACGCCACAACCCGTGCCAATGAGAATGGGGATGAAAGACTTGCCGGACAGGCCGAACCTACGGAACACCCGGTCAAGGATAAAGGCGATTCGCGCCATGTAGCCGCAGGCCTCCAGGAACGCCAGCAGCAAAAACAGCACCAGCATCTGGGGTACAAAGCCCAAAACCGCGCCAACGCCTGCCACAATGCCGTCCAGAATCAGACCGTTGAGCCAATCTGCGGTGTTTGCCTGCTCCAGGGCGTTACCAACCAGAGCAGGAATGCCGGGGACCCACACGCCATAGGTGGAGGTATCGGGAGCGCCGTAGCTTTCCTTATATTCCGTGTTCAGATACGCCGCGGCCGCGGTTTCCAGATCGGCCTTCGTGGTATCCGGGACCTCTGTGATCGCCAGGGTCTCCTCGTCCTCGAGCTCATAGGTGACATTCGCGTCGGCAGGCGTCACCGCAACCAGCTGTTCCAGCCCTGCTTTCGCGCCTTCATCGGTGTAGCTCTCGGATTCTGCGTCCAGGGCTGCGGCAATTTCGTCTGTGCCGTATTCCGAGACAAACGCGCCGATGATCAGGTCAGAGTCGCCATATTGCTCGGCGGCTTCTTCATAGGCGGAAGAGCCGATGCCGAACAGATGCCAGCCATCGCCGAACAGGCCGTCATTGGCCCAATCCGTGCCGGCCGTACCTACGGTAACCATAGAGATATAGTAGACCAGGAACATGACCACCATAAAGATGGGAAGGCCCAGCCAGCGGTTGGTAACGACACGGTCGATCTTGTCGGAGGTGGTGAGCTTTCCGACGTTCTTCTTTTTGTAGCAGCCCTTGATGAGCTGGGCAATGTAGATATAGCGCTCATTCGTGATGATGCTCTCGGCGTCGTCTTCCAGCTCTTCCTCCGCCGCCTTGATGTCCTCCTCAATATGGGCCAGCACGGTCCCCTGGATATTGAGCCGAGCCAGCACCTTATCGTCCCGCTCAAAGATTTTTATCGCGTACCAACGCTGCTGCTCCTGCGGTAAATTATGTACGGCGGCCTCCTCGATATGAGCCAGAGCGTGCTCCACCGGGCCGGAGAAGGTGTGCATGGGGACGGTCTTGCCGTTTGTGGCGGCGTTTATGGCCGCCTCGGCAGCCTCCATAATGCCAGTGCCCTTCAGCGCGGAGATCTCGATGACCTTGCAGCCCAGCTCGCGGGAAAGCTCCGGAATGTTGATCCTGTCACCATTCTTCTGCACCACGTCCATCATATTGATGGCAACCACCACAGGGATGCCCAGCTCCGTAAGCTGCGTGGTCAGATACAGGTTGCGTTCCAGGTTGGTGCCGTCCACGATATTCAGGATGGCGTCGGGCCGCTCGCCAATCAGGTAGTTACGGGCCACCACTTCCTCCAGCGTATAGGGCGAAAGAGAGTAAATGCCCGGCAAGTCCATAATGATCACATTGCTGTGCTTTTTGAGCTTGCCTTCCTTTTTCTCCACCGTGACGCCCGGCCAGTTGCCCACGAACTGATTGGAGCCAGTCAACGCGTTGAACAGCGTCGTCTTTCCGCTGTTGGGATTGCCCGCCAGGGCAATTTTGATTTCCTTGTCCATAGTCCCTCTCCTCCTGGATTAGATATCTTTAACCGTCTGCCTTAAAAAATGGGGGGATACCTCCCAAGCTGCTATAAAACCTCAATCATACCCGCGTCCACCTTGCGGATGGATAGCTCATAGCCTCGAACAGTGACCTCCACCGGGTCCCCCAAGGGCGCCACCTTACGGATATAGATGTCTACTCCCTTTGTAATGCCCATGTCCATGATGCGGCGCTTGACCGCACCTTCTCCGTGGAACTTCACAACCCTGACCGTTTCTCCGATTTTGGCCTCGCGCAGTGTCTTCATATTCCTCTCTCCCTTATATCAAATCATGATTTTACCGGCCATTTCGCGGCTGATTGCCACGCGGGACTCCTTGACATTTACGATCAGGTTCCCGTTCATGGTCGTAATCACGGTTACGCTCCCCCCGGCCACAAAGCCCAAATCCTCCAAGTGTTTTTTGACCTCCGGTGAGCCGCCGACTTTGCGTATCATGTTCTCCTCGCCGACATTTGCAAGTAAAAGCGGCATCATAATACCCTCCCCTGTTTTAGTGACTGGATTTTATCTAGATCCAAAACAAATAGTTAGCATTTACTAACCATCTTGTAGTTTACCGCTGCTAACTTCATTTGTCAATAGATTATCTAATTTTTTCAGGGCCCTGAATTTTTAGTGAGATAGAGATTGAGTGGCGGGGGTTCCCGTCTAAGTCGAGGTGAAACATAAACGGACCTCAGCCCCCATCAAGCTGAAGTCCGTTTACGTATGGAGGCGTGGCTATACCGCTAACGCGCCACCGACCGCCGAGGGGGCCGTGCAGCTCGCAATGGAGGAGCTGCCCATCACCCTCCACGGTGCGCGGGTACTGGTCATCGGCTATGGGCGGGTGGGAAGGCTGGTGGCCCACCGCTTTGCAGCCCTGGGGGCCAAAGTCAGCGTGGCGGCCCGTAAGTTCTCAGACCTCGCCTGGGCCGAGGCCCTGGGCTATGGCGTGGAGCAGACCGGCGCTCTGGTGGGCTGGCTCTGCGCGTATGATCTGGTGGTCAACACCGTCCCGGCCCGGGTCCTCTCCGAAAAGGAGCTCCGGGACCTGAAACCCGGCTGCCTCGTTATGGATCTTGCCTCCAAGCCGGGCGGGGCGGGTATGCGGTTTGGATAGGAGGCATATTCTCCGCGCCCGCTTATATCCTTGAATGGAGAAGGTGGCGGCGGAAATCTAGCTTGTCAGGAGTGCATGGATCATGAAACAGAAACAGTGTTACCCGGTGATCTGCAGGTTCCAAGAGACTGCGCCGACGCTGCAGGAGAAGATGCGCACAGTCCTCCAGAATGCAGTAAGGGAGTGTGAGCCCATATGGACGCCCCGAAAGTAGGGCTCTATCTCCGGTTGTCCCGGGAGGATGGCGACTGTGAGGCGGAGTCCCAGAGCATCACAAATCAGCGGGATTTTCTTCAGAGGTATGTGGAGCAGAGAAATTGGACGATTGCAGATATCTACATAGACGACGGGTATACGGGAACCAACTTTGACAGGCCGGCGTTTCAGCGCCTCCTGCAGGATATTGAGCACAAAAGAATCAATACCGTTATTACGAAGGACCTGTCCCGGCTGGGCAGGGACCAGATCAACACCATGTATTTCTACCAAATCTACTTCCCGCAAAAGCAGATCCGCTATATCGCGGTGAACGAGGGCATGGACACCGGCGCGGGGAACAGCAACGATATGATGCTCCCCTTTCTGGCAGCGGCTAACGACTTCTATACGGCGGATATCTCCAGGAAGGTGCGCGCGGCGCTGGATACGCGGAAAAACAACGGCTGCTTTATCGGCTCCCAGGCTCCGCTCGGCTACCAAAAGGACCCGCGGCAAAAGGGGCGCCTGATACCCGACCCGAGTACGGCGGACATTGTGCGGCTGTTATTTCAAACTTACCTGTCCTGCGGCAGCGTGGCCGGGACGGCAAAGGCCCTGACCGAGCAGCGCGTACCCACCCCCTCGGAATGCAAACGGACCGCACCCACACAGACGAGATTTCCTGGCGTGTGGAGTGAAAACATTGTAAGGAGGATCTTGAAGAATCCCACCTATATTGGGAACTTGACTCAGAACCGCAGCCGTAAAATCGGGTATAAGGTGGACAAGAAAATCAATTTGCCGCCGGAGGAGTGGATCACGATACCCGATACGCACGAGGCTATCATTTCACCCGAGGTCTTTGAACAGGCGCAGGAGCAGCTCGCCGTGCGGAGCTATCTGCCGCAGGAAGGCGAAGGGCATCTGCTGACGGGGCTGGCGTTCTGTGCGGACTGCGGCGCGCCCATGACCTATATGCGGGAGAGCGCTTCGCGTACCTACATGGTCTGCCAGGGCTATCGGCGGGGGGGAAGGCTTGGCCTGTGCACGGCCCACTGTATGCGGGAGGAGTTTGTCATAGAGACGATCAGACAGCAGTTACAGACATTTGCCCGGCGGCTGGACGCGGAGGCCCTGGAGCGATCCATCGTCTGGGGTGAGAGCGGACAGCAGAGTACGCGGCAGTTGGATTCCGTTTTGCGAAAGCTGGAGGCAAATAAGAAGGTAGCGCAAAGCCTGTACCGGGACAAGGCAACGGGTATGATCACAGAACGGGAATTCAGAGAGCTTTTTGACCATAACCGCCGGGAGCGGGAACGCTTGGAACAGGACGCCCGGACCCTTGCCGCTTACGGGGAGGACGGCGGCGCTCAGGAACAGGTATGGCAGCGGCTGAGGGAGATCCTAAGCTTTCAGACGTTGGACCGGGGAACGCTGGCCGCGCTGATTGAGCGGGTGTTGATCCATGGGACGAAAAAGATAGAGATCAGATTCAAATTTCAAAAGCCTGAGTGAGAGCGCAAGCTTTTACTCAGGCTTTTTTTGTTTCCCGATGCCCTTCGGCTCCCCGTGAGGAATGGGGA
>DATMXU010000034.1:0-5881 GCA_035562355.1 Pseudoflavonifractor sp. | reverse complement strand
CCCTTGAGGTGGGCAAGAGCAAGACCCAGTACGACATCGAGGTGGAGGGGGGAGAGGTGAAACTCGTTGTCAAGCCCAAGCTCACCGTCTTCATGGGCGAGTTGATGGAGGTCGGCGTGAAACTGGACGTGGCAAAGCTCGACGAGATAAAGCGGGCGGCGGCGAAGGAGCTGGAGAAGAAGATCTCCGATGTTATCCGCAAGATTCAGACAGAATTTCGATCCGATATCTTGAACTTCGGGAACTTGATCTACAAGCGAAACTACGCCCTTTGGACGGAGCTTGAGGATACCTGGGACGAGAAATTTCCCACCCTGAAGGTGGAGGTCCGGGTGGAGATTAACGTTTCCAATTCCGCCCTGTTGAGCGGAACTTAGAGAGGACCAGCCATGCTGATAACAATTGTCTTGATTTTCTTCACGCTGATCCTTGTTCTGGACTATATTCCGGGGAGAAAGAGCAGGCCTGGAAGGGTGAACGCAGTGTACTGCCTCGCCCTGGCGGTCAGCTTTTGTATGCTGCTGATGCACAGCCTTGACATCCCCGTGCCGAGTCCCACCGGACCCATCAGGGCCATCGTGGAGAAACTGTGCTCCATAGGCGGCCAAGCATATGGGAGGTGAGGACGGAATGGATCGTGAAATGTTGACGCCGCGCCAGGCAGTCTCGATCAATGTGCTCTTTCTCTTCGGGAGCACCGCCGTCATGGGCGTGAACGCCGGGGTGGAACAGGATTCCTGGATTGCCTTTCTCATGGGGATCGCTTTTGCCGTCCCGGCAGTGCTGGTCTATGCCCGGCTGATTCACCTCTTCCCCGGAAAAAATCTTTTTGAGATGGCGGAACTCCTCTTCGGGCGTATCCTGGGGAAATTTCTCACCATTCTGATGACCTGGTACGCCATCCACCTCTGCGCTCTGGTGCTCAAGAATTTTTCCGAATTTCTTGAGATCTGCGTCATGCCGGAGACTCCCGAGCTCACGGTTATCATCAGCATGATGCTGGTCATATGCTATATGGCCCGAAACGGGCTGGAGACGCTGGGGAAGTGGGCCATCTTTGCCCTGCCTGTCGTGACCGTCGTCGTCGTGCTCACTATCGTTTTCGCGGCAAACCGGATGGATTTTGACCGCATCCTCCCTATCGGGGTTCACGACCTGGGGACCATCGCGGTGCAGGGGTATAAGTCCTTCACTTTCCCCTTTGCCGAGACCGTGCTTTTCCTGTGCGCCGTCGGAAAGCTGGGAAAGAACGGGAACCCATATAAGATCTACCTCTACACCCTCTTTATCGGCGGGGCCGTCCTGCTGGCCATTTTGCTGCGCAACGTGTTCCTCCTGGGGACTGAGGTGGTGGAGAGCGAGTATTTCCCCTCCTACACCGCTGCCAAGGTTATCAATATCGCCAACCTCATCACACGGATGGAGGGTTTAATCGCCACAAACTTTATTGTGGCGGGTATCGTGAAGTGTGCCCTGTGCCTCTTCGCGGCCTGCAAGGGGATGGGCCACCTCCTGGAGGTGCGGGATTATCACCAGCTGGTCCTCCCTATCGGCCTCCTGTGTGCCGCGTTGAGCACCAATCTTTTTAAGAGTGTGGCGGAGATGATAGAATTTACCGACATCTATATGATCTACGCCATCCCCTTTGAGATCCTCATCCCCCTGGTCGTCTGGATCGCCGCAGAGAGAAAGCGCCGCAGGGAGCGCAAAGCCGCCGAAACCCCCTAAACTACAAGCCGCCCCTCCTGAAGGGGCGGCTTGTAGTTTAGGGCGTTTCGGCGGCTTTGCGCTCCCTGCGGCGCTTTCTCTCGGCGGCGATCCAGACAACCAAGGGGATGAGGATCTCGAAGGGGATGGCGTAGATCATATAGATGTCGGTAAATTCTATCATCTCCGCCACGCTCTTAAAAAGATTGGTGCTCAGCGCGGCACACAGAAGGCCGACAGGGAGGACCAACTGGTGATAATCCCGCACCTCCAGGAGGTGAGCCATCCCCTTGCAGGCCGCGAAGAGGCACACGGCGCACTTCACGATGCCCGCCACAATAAAGTTTATGGCGATCAACCCCTCCATCCGCGTGATGAGGTTTGCGATATTGATAACCTTGGCCGCGGTGTAGGAGGGGAAGTACTCGCTGTTCACCACCTCAGGCCCCAGAAGGAACACGTTGCGCAGCAAAATGGCCGTCAGGATGGCCCCACCGACAAAGATGGTATAGAGGTAGATCTTATATGGGCTCCCGTTCTTCCCCAGCTTTCCGACGGCGCACAGAAAAAGCACGCTCTCGGCAAAGGGGAAGGTGAAGGATTTATACCCCTGCACCGCGATGGTCCCCAGATCGTGAACACCGATCGGGAGAATGCGGTCAAAGTCCATTCGGTTTACCGCGAAAACGATAGTGAGCACGACGACGATGGTCACGACAGGCAGGGCAAAGATGGCCCACTTCCCCAGCGTCTCCAGGCCGCTTCGGGCCATATAGCATATGACCAGCAGCATGCTGATGATAACCGTGAGCTCAGGAGTCTCGGGCATGACGCAGATCTCAAGAAACTCGGAAAAATTTTTAAGCACCAGGGCACAGAGGTGGATGGCATACCAAATCATCAGAATGCTGAGGATTTTCCCCAGGATGCTCCCAAAAAGAAGCTCCGCCATCTCAAAGAGATTTTTTCCAGGGAAAAGGCTGATCAGCCGGGCATAGACCAGTACTGCCGGGACGGCAAAAGCGATCCCCATGAGAAAGGCAATCCAGGAATCCTGCGCCACACCGGCGTTCACACCCATGATGGCGGTGCTCCCGAAGAGGAAGAGCACATTGATCGAAACCGCCTGGCGCGGCGTCAGCGTTTCACGATCCATTGCATCCTTACCTCCCATATGCCTGGCCGCCTATGGACAGCAGTTTCTCCACGATAGCCCTGATGGGTCCGGTAGGACTGGGTACGGGAATGTCAAGGCTGTGCATCAGCAGCATGCAAAAGCTGACCGCCAGGGCGAGGCAGTACACTGCGTTTACCCTTCCGGGCCTGCTCTTTCTCCCTGGAATATAGTCCAGGACGAGGATCAGTGTGAAAAAAATCAAGACAATTGCAATCAGCATGGCGGGCCCTCTCTAAGTTCCGCTCAACAGGGCGGAGTTGGAAACGTTGATATCCACCCGGACCTCCACCTTCAGGGTGGGAAATTTCTCGTCCCAAGTATCCTCAAGCTCCGTCCAAAGGGCGTAGTTTCGTTTGTAGATCAGGTTTCCAAAATTCAAAATATCGGATTGAAATTCTGTCTGAATTTTGCGGATAACGCCGGAGATCTTCTCCTCCAGCTCTTTCTCTGCCGCCCGCGTTATCTCGTCGAGCTTTGCCACGTCCAGTTTCACGTCGGTCTCCATCAACTCGCCCATGAAGACGGTGAGCTTGGGCTTGACGATAAGTTTCACCTCTCCCCCCTCCACCTCGATATCGTACTGGGTCTTACTCTTGCCCACCTCAAGGGTACCCCTCGCCTCGCCGCTCTCGGGGTCGTGGAAGGGCAGCACTCCGTTTTCAAAACGGTTTACGGCAAAGAGGTAGTACTTAGCATCCTCGGGTGAGAGAAAGCCGACCAATTTCTCCTTCCTGAAGACCGCCATACCATTGATCTCGGTGACGAGCTCCTCACCGCTCTCCACACGGTGGACAGCCGGAAGGGCCAGCTCCCGCCCGGGAGATTTGGAGACCTCGTAGAGCTCGTAGAGCTCTACGGGCAAGGTGGAACCGGTGACCCGCTTGTCCTCCCGGATGACCATTTGCAGCTTATAGGAGACGAGCTTTTGATCCGCACCGTCCACATCAAAGACCTCCCTGGCGGTCTCTCCCTGGGAGATGGCGACGTACAGGGTCTCCCGGCATTCACCGTCCCGCAGCAGCCAGTCCAGCAAGGAGACCACGTCCTCGCTGGACGCGATCTCCCTGCTGAGGACAACGATCTGGTTATGGCCAAAATAGAGCTTATTGCTCAGTCTTCGTTTCGCATCCCGGACCGCGTCAAAGAAGGTCTCCCCCTCGGACTGGATCAGCTCCCCGCTGGCCCCCCTCTCCTTCACCGGTGTAGAGATATCCACAAATTCAAAGGTGAGAAGGTACTTTCCATTCTTCGGATCCCTGTCGACGGCCATGCCGGCGACGACGGTCATCTCATTGAGTCCCCGGTAGTTCCAGCAGCCCGTCAGGTGGAGAAGGCACAACAGCGTCAGGAGCATACACGCGCTCTTCTTAACCATTGCGCTCCTCCCCCTGTTTCATCCGGGTCTTGTCGTCGGCAAAGCCGGGGCGGCGGATCATCTGCCACCAGGGGGCCCGTATGAAGGTGTCCTTCATGTCCTGATGCCGCAGCTCACCCGTCAGACTTATCTCGGGAACGCCGAAGGAGCGCAGGTTGATGATGTGGATGAGCAGACAGGATAACCCCACCAGCACCCCATAGAAACCGAACGTGGACGCCAGCGCCAGAAGCCCCAGGCGGATATAGATGGCCGGGGCGTTGAGCCGGGGTACCAGCATGCTGGTAATGCCCGTCAGCGCCACCACGATGATCATGGGTGAAGCCACCAGCTTTGCCTCCACCGCCGCCTGGCCGATGACCAGGGCGCCTACGATGCTCAGGGCCTGACCTACGTTGGAGGGCATCCGTGCCCCCGCTTCCTTTAGAATATCGAACATAACGATCATGACAAAGGCCTCCACCGCGGCAGGCAGGGGGACGCCAACCCGCTCGGCGGCGATATTGACAAAGAGCTGGAAGGGCAGCATCTCGTGGTGAAAGGCCACGACGGCGATATAGAGCGCGGGGATCGTGATGGTGAGGAAAAAACCCGTAATACGGAGCCAGCGGGAAAAGGTGCTGAAGTAGTAGTTGAGGTAGTAGTCCTCTCCGCTCTGGAAGTTTTCAATGAAGAGGTAGGGCACGGTGAGAACCATGGGGGTACCGTCCAAAAAGACGGCTATCCGGCCCTCCATGATTTTGGCCACCGTGGTGTCGGGCCGCTCGGTGTCCCCCACCGGGCGGAAAGGGGACCACCGGGCGTCTCTGATCTGCTCGGAGAGGTAGTTGGTGTCCAGCACGGCGTCCATGTCGATGCCCCCCAGCCGACGGATGAGCTCGTCCAACACCGCCCGGTTCACAATCCCCTCCATGTAGCACAGGCAGGCCTTGGTCCTCGTTCGGCGTCCCAGGGTGAAAAACTTGATCTTCAGGTCGGGTGAGAGCACCTTGCGGCGCACCATGGACAGGTTCACCATCAGGGACTCGGTAAACCCCTCCCGGGGGCCATAGAGGTTCTTCTCGTTGTCCGGCTCCGTAATGGATCGGGTTTTAAAGCCCTTGGTATTAAAGAGGATGGCCTGGTTCTCCCCCTCCGCGAAGAGGACGGTATCCCCGTAGGCGATGCCCTCCGCCACCTCGAGCAGATTTTTTGACTTGCTCCCTTCGCCCAGCTGAACCACCTGGTTCATCAGGGCGTCCAGAACGCCCCCCTCCGGGATGGCCCGGGTGAGCATGAGGGGCTTGATCAGGTTTTCGCTCACCAGGACGGTGTCCACCATTCCGTCGCAGTAGAGAAGACAGCACCGAAATCCCTTGTCATGGGTATTGTCTACGTATTTGACCCGCAGGGTTTCCACGTCCGCGAACAGGTTCCGCAGGCTGGCCACGTTCTCCTCCAGAGAGGAGGACAGATCCTCCTCCCCCAAGTCCGGGCCGCTCTGCGCGGTCTTGCCCCCGGTCCCCTTAGGCGTTTTACGAAAGAATTCAAGCATATGGCCGGCCCCTTTCCGCATACTGAGCGGCAATCGAGATTTTTAAATTATCTCCAGATTCTGCCTGAATATACCACTGTGTAAGGAG